>NZ_JBIWFI010000035.1:0-85683 GCF_044762985.1 Streptomyces sp. NPDC096339
CCCACAAGGGCGACATCCAGATCACCGACGCCATCCGAGGCGACCTCGAACTGCGCACCGAACACGGCCAGATCGCCGTCACCACCGCCCGCGGCACCTCCGCCACCCTCGACGCCGACACCGCCTACGGCCGCATCCACAACTCCCTGCGCAACACCGAAGGCCCCGACGCCGGCCTCAACATCCACGCCACCACCGGCTACGGCAACATCACCGCCCGCAGCAACTGACCCGCCCGAAGCCTCCGAAGGAGCACTCATCATGACCAACCTGGCCATCGCGGCGAACGGGCTGCGGAAGTCCTACGGGGACAAGGTCGTACTCGACGGCATCGACCTGGCCGTCCCCGAGGGGACGATCTTCTCCCTGCTCGGGCCGAACGGCGCCGGCAAGACCACCGCCGTGAAGATCCTCTCCACCCTCATCACCGCCGACGACGGACAGGCACAGGTCGCCGGCCACGATCTCGGCGCCGACCCGCAGGCAGTACGCGGCGCGATCGGTGTGACCGGGCAGTTCTCCGCGGTCGACGGGCTGATCACCGGCGAGGAGAACATGCTCCTCATGGCGGACCTGCACCACCTGTCCAAGCGCGAAGGACGGCGGGTCGCAGCCGAGTTGCTGGAGCGGTTCGACCTGGTCGAGGCGGCGAAGAAGCCGGCCTCCACCTACTCCGGCGGCATGAAGCGGCGCCTCGACATCGCGATGACGCTGGTCGGGAACCCGCGGATCATCTTCCTGGACGAGCCGACCACCGGTCTCGACCCGCGCTCGCGCCACAACATGTGGCAGATCATCCGCGAGCTGGTCTCCGACGGGGTGACGGTCTTTCTGACCACGCAGTACCTGGAGGAGGCCGACGAGCTGGCCGACCGGATCGCCGTCCTCAACGACGGCAAGATCGCCGCCCAGGGCACCGCCGAGGAGCTGAAGCGGCTGATCCCCGGCGGACACGTACGACTGCGCTTCTCCGACCCCGCCGCCTATCGCGCCGCCGCCTCCGCCCTCCACGAGGTCGCCCGCGACGACGAGGCACTGGCGCTCCAGATCCCCAGCGACGGCAGCCAGCGCGCCCTGCGCTCCATCCTGGACCGCCTCGACACCGCCGGCATCGAGGCCGACGAACTCACCGTGCACACCCCCGACCTCGACGACGTGTTCTTCGCCCTCACCGGCAGCACCGGCTCCACCGTCCCGAACCAGAACAACCAGCCGAAGGAGGCTGTCCGATGAGCACCCTGTCCCTTGCCGTGCGCGACTCCGCCACCATGCTCCGCCGCAACCTCCTGCACGCGCGGCGCTACCCGTCCCTCACCCTGAACCTGCTGCTCACGCCGATCATGCTGCTGCTGCTCTTCGTCTACATCTTCGGTGGCGCGATGAGCGGCGGCATCGGCGGCGGCGGCCGGTCCGAGTACATCGCCTACATCGTCCCGGGCATCCTGCTGATGACCGTCGGCAGCACCGTCATCGGTGCCGCGGTCTCCGTCGCCACCGACATGAACGAGGGCATCATCGCCCGCTTCCGCACCATGGCCATCCACCGCGGTTCCGTGCTCATCGGACGCGTCATCGGCAGCGTCCTGCAGACCGTCGCCAGCGTGGTCCTCGTCGGCGCCGTCGGCGTGGCCATCGGCTTCCGCTCCACCGGTGCCGGCGTCCTGGAGTGGTTCGCCGCCTTCGGTCTGGTCGCGCTCTACGCCCTCGCCCTCACCTGGATCGCGGTCGGGATGGGCATGGCCAGCCCGAACGCCGAGGCGGCCAGCAACAGCGCCACCCCTCTGATCCTCCTGCCGCTCATCTCCAGCGCGTTCACCCCGATCGACTCGATGCCGGGCTGGTTCCAGCCGATCGCCCAGTACCAGCCCTTCACCCCGGCCATCGAGACCCTGCGCGGCCTGCTGCTCGGCACCGAGATCGGCTACAACGGGTGGCTCGCGGTCGCCTGGTCCCTCGGCCTGGCCGCGCTCGGCTACCGCTGGTCGACCGCATCGTTCAAGCGCGACCCGAAGTAACCGCCATGACAGCGCGGGCCACTTCCCGCAACGTCCCGCCCCGGGCGACGTACTCCGACACCACGTCGGTGGACGCCGCCCCGTCGGCGTTCCGTCAGGTCGACTCCGGTGCCAGCCGGGCCAGCGCCTCGGGCGACAGGCGCCGGGCCAGGGCCTCCAGGAGGGCGACCACCTGGGCGACCTCCACGGGATCGTCGGTTCCGAGCGCCGTGCCGAGGGCGTCGTCGATGCGCGCCCCGGCGACTTCGGCACGACGGTCGGTCACCTCGGGGTTCTGCCGGACCAGGGTCCGGCGCCGGTCCCGGGGGTCGGTCTGCGCCACCACCGATCCGGTCTCCCGCAGCCGGGCCACGCAGGCGGACACGGCGCTCTGCGGCAGACCGGAGCGGGTGGCGATCTCGCCGACCGTCGTGTCCGGGTGCGCGTAGATGTCGAGCATCACGATCAGGACCGACCGCGTGCTCATGGGCCGCTTGGCGACACGATCGGTGGGAATGGCCTCCTCGCCGATCTTCATCAGCGTGCGCCCCAGCAGGAAGAGCTGTACTCCGTTCACAGGGACGAGTTTATATCAATCTCGATACATCTGGATCGGATGATTCGCCCCCATCACCTAGGGTGGCCTCGCGCGACCGGGTCCTTACCTACGGGGGAGTATCACCAGATGACCGGCGAACCCCTTTCCTCGCCGCGCTCCGACGACTTCGACGACGACTGCGCCCTCGCCTATCAGCACGCCGTGGCCCGTGGCCGGTACACGCGGCAGGTGGTCGCCGAGGCGCTCGGGACGGACCTCGCGGAGGCCGCCCGGATCGAGGACGTCCTGCGGTCCCTGAGCCTGTTGCTCCCCATGCCCGGTGAACCGGGCACCTTCGTCCCGGTCAGCCCCGACGCGGCCGCCGCCGATCTCGTCGGCCCCACCGAGACACGGATACGCGAGCTGCAGCAGGCCGTCACGGACGTACGTGCCCGGATGCGGGCACTGGAGCCCGCCTACTTCGAGAGCCGCCGGCGCCGCAACCAGGACGAGGCCTTCGACATCGTCAGCGACATCGACGTGCTGCAGGCGATGCTCGACGACTGGGGCGCCCGCAGCCGTACCGAGGTGCTCACCGCACAGCCGGGCGGTCCCAGGCCGATCTCGGCCCTCGACGCCGTGCGGCCCCGTACCCTGGCCCGGCTGGCCCGCGGGGTGAAGGTGCGCCACCTCTACCAGCACACCGTCCGCAGCGACCTGCCGACCACCGCGTACGTGCGGGAGGTGACGGCACGCGGCGCGGAGGTCCGTACGACGGACGAGCTGATCGACCGGATCGTCATCTACGACCGCGAGATCGTCTTCCTTCCCGAACAGGACGTCGACGGCCGCGAACCGGGCGCGGTCGTGGTGCGCGAGCCGACGCTCGTGGCCTTCCTCTGCAAGGTGTACGAGCACCTGTGGGCGGGCGCCACCTCCTTCTCCCCCGGCGCGGAGGAGCCGACGGCCGTGACCGACGACCTGAAGCGGTCGATCATCAGGCTGATGGCCCAGGGCCACAAGGACGAGATGGTGGCGCGCCGCCTCGGCATGTCCGTACGGACATGCCGGCGCTACATCTCCCAGATCATGGAGGAGTTGGAGTCCACCAGCCGGTTCCAGGCGGGCGTGAGCGTGGCCGCGAGCGGGATGCTCGACTTCGCGGACGGCATGGCCTGAGGCCCGGACCGGACCGGGGATCAGCGGGCGGGTTCGGGCCGCGGCGGCGCCGTCGGCGCGCTCGCCCCGGTGGCCCCGGAGGCCTTCTTGACCGCCAGGTGGTTCTTGGCGGCCAGGCAGAGCAGCAGGGAGCCGGCGACCGCGCCGAGCGGCAGGACCAGCGTGCTGTTCATGGTGGTGACGAACCCGTGGGAGTAGACCGCCTGCGCCGCGTCGGCGAGCTGCCGGGCGGCCTGCCCGGGCAGGCCCGCGGCGAGCTCCTTCAGCACGCCGGCGTCGGGGCTCGCCCCGTGGGAGAACGCGGCGACGAAGCCTTCGCGGCTCTGCGCGGGCAGGTCACCGGAGCGGTTGGCGGCCTCCTCGTGCAGGGTGGTGGCGAGCCGGCTCTGCAGTACGGCGCCCACGACGGAGGCACCGAGGACCGAACCGATCTGGCGGATGGTGTTGTTGACGCCGGAGGCGGCACCGGCCAGCCGCGGCGGTACGCCCCGCATCGCCTCGGTGGCCATCGGCGCGAGCAGGCAGCCGGTGCCGAGGCCCACGACGGCCATGGGCAGCGTGAAGGTGTACCAGCGGCTGTCGACCGCGGCGAGGGCGAGCACCAGCGAGATGCCGATGCCGTAGACGGCGAGGCCGAACAGCAGGACGTACTTGCCGCCGATCCTGTCGGACATCCGGCCCGCGAACGGGGCGGTCAGCATCGACAGCAGCGGTGAGGGCGCGAGGGTCAGACCCGCCTGGACGGCGGACATGCCGAGCACGGACTGCAGGTAGATGTTCATCGGCAGCACCAGGCCGAGCAGGGCCATCGAAATGAGCGCGACGATCACGGTCATCACGGTGAAGTTCCGGTCGCGGAACAGCGCGAACGGGACGAGCGGCTCGTCCTCCTGCTTGCGGCGCTGGTGGAGCACGAACACGCCGAGCAGGGCCACGCCGCCGGCGATCAGCGCCATGATGCCCGCGTTCCAGTCGTAGCGCTCGCCCTCCTGGAGGCCGAAACTCAGGCAGAACAGCGCGGCGGTGACGATGAGGACGCCCACGACGTCGAACTTGTGGGCGCGGGCCGGGCGGATGTCGGGCACGAGCATGAAGGTCAGCGCGAGCACGGCGATGCCGACGGGCACGTTGATGAAGAAGATCCAGCGCCAGCCGACGGTGCTGACGATCAGACCGCCGAGCGTCGGGCCGGAGATGGTGGCGACACCGGCGATGGAGCCCCATACGCCCATGGCCGCGCCGCGCCGGTCCGCCGGGAACACGGCGACGATCATCACCATGGTCTGCGGCACCATCATGGCCGCGCCCAGGCCCTGCACGGCGCGGGTGGCGATGAGCGTGCCGGGGCCGGCGGCGAGGCCGCAGGCGATGCTGGCCAGGGTGAACAGCACGACGCCCGCGGCGAACAGGGTGCGCGGGCCGCGCAGGTCACCGAGGCGGCCGAAGGTGATCAGGGTGACGGCGAGGACGAGCGCGTAGGCACTGACCACCCACAGGGCCTCGTCGAGGGAGGAGCCGAGCCTCTCCATCATGTCGGGGATCGCGATGTTCACGATCGTCAGGTCCAGCAGCGTCATGAAGAACCCGAGACCGAGCGTCGCCAAGACCGCCCACGGGTTCCCGCGCAACTTGTTCACGGGTACTCCTCGTCCTTCCACCGAAGTGGCTCGCACTGAGCTCCGGGACAGTGACCCGCACTGGTCAACGACGTTCGCGCCAGGGCCCGTTGGGGCCGCCGGGCGCTTGCGTGGTGTCCCGGTCCGCCAGCGTAGGGACCGGCCCGGGCGCGTACCCGCCCCGAGCCGTGACCACTAGTTGCCTGGCCACAACTGCACGCGGCTGCCCCGGGGCCCGGGGAAGGCGGGGCGCGACCCTACGCGAGGCACTCCGGACGGCGCCCGTGGTAGCCGGCCATCTCCTCGAAGAGGGCCCCGATGTCGAGCGGGGTGCCCTCGGGCAGTCCCCGCTCCTCCGCGTATCCGCGGTGCAGGTTGGGGAGGAGGCGTTCCGCGTCCAGCAGGTCGGCGTACGGGCCGAGGTCGGTGGCCCGGGCGAGTTCGAGGGGGCTCACCCCGGCCGCCGCGCCCTCCTTGGCGAGGCCCTGCACCCAACGCAGGTACGCCTCGTTGGCGTCGAGGATCTCCGGGCCGCCGACCGGGCCGTGGCCGGGGACGATCGTGGTCGGGCCCAGGTTACGCAGCCGCTGAAGGGCCCGCAGGGAGCCGGCGACGGAGCCCATGACGCAGAACGGCGTGACCCCGTTCATGGCGAGGTCGCCCGTGAACAGCACTCCCTGTTCGGGCAGCCAGACCGCGGTGTCGTCGACGGAGTGTGCGGCCGGTCCGATGTGGAGGAGCTCGGCGCGGACAAAGTCGCCCACGTGGAGTGTCATGCGGTCTTGAAACGTCAGCTCGGGCGGGGCGATCTCGATGTCTCCCCAGCAGACGTCCGGCCACAGCCCGGCCATGTGCAGCCCGGCCGCGCCGACCAGGGTGCGGGTCTTCTCGTGGCCGATGGTCAGGGCCTCGGGGAAGAGGAAGTTGCCGTAGGTGTGGTCGCCGTGGAAGTGGGTGTTGACCAGGGCGTGCGGGGGCCGCGGCGCGAGCCGCAGCGCGGCCCGGCGCAGGTGCCGGGCGCGGGCCTCGGTGGCGGCGGTGTCGACGAGCACGCTGCGGCGCCCGTCGGTGAGGACGCCCGCGTTGTTCAGGCACCAGCCGCCGTCGGGCTGTACGTACGCGTGGACGCCCTCCGCCACTTCGGTGACGTGTGCGGAGTGCTCCTTCACCGGGCGCGCCACATCCCCGCGGCGGCGTGCGGGTTGCGGTGGGCGCGGTGCCAGCCGCTGTCGGGGGCCCGGCCGTCGGCGGCCGGCGCCGGCGCGGCGGCGGTCCGCCGTGCCAGCAGGGCCGTGAGGACGGCGGTGAGGGCGGCGGTCTCCTCCGCGGAGGGGTGGCCGCCGGTGATCTTCCAGGGGATGGTCATCGGTCCGCTGCCTCCTGTGCCGTGGCCCGTCACACCGGCGGGTTGCCGTGTTTGCGGGACGGGATGTCCGCGTACTTGGTGCGCAGCATGGCGAGGGCGCCGATGAGCGCGGAGCGGGTCTCGGCCGGGTCGATGACGTCGTCGACGAGGCCGCGTTCGGCCGCGTAGTACGGGTGCATCAGCTCGGTCTGGTACTCCTTGATCTTCTGCGCCCGTTCGAGGTCCGGGTCCTCGGCCGCCGCGATCTCCCGGCGGAAGATGACGTTGGCGGCGCCCTCGGCGCCCATGACGGCGATCTCGTTGCTGGGCCAGGCCAGGGAGACGTCGGCACCGATGGAGCGCGAGTCCATGACGATGTACGCGCCGCCGTAGGCCTTCCGCAGGATCAGCTGGATCCTGGGGACGGTCGCGTTGCAGTACGCGTACAGCAGTTTGGCGCCGTGCCGGATGATGCCGTTGTGCTCCTGGTCGACGCCGGGCAGGAAGCCGGGGACGTCGACGAGGGTCACCAGCGGGATGCTGAAGGCGTCGCAGAACTGCACGAAGCGGGCGGCCTTCTCGCTGGCGTGGATGTCGAGGACACCGGCCATCGAGGAGGGCTGGTTGGCGACGATGCCGGTGACGTGGCCGTCGAAGCGGGCGAGGGCGACGACGACGTTCTGCGCCCAGCCGGGCTGGATCTCGAAGTACTCGCCGTCGTCGGCTATCTCCTCGACGACCTTGCGGATGTCGTAGGACTGGTTCGGGTTGGCCGGGACGAGGTTGATCAGTGCCTCGGTGCGGCGGTCGGCGGGGTCGCCGGTCTCCTCGCGGGGGGCGGTCTCACGGTTGTTGGAGGGCAGCAGCGACAGCAGGAACCGTACGTCTTCCAGGCAGCTGTGCTCGTCGTCGTAGGCGAAGGCCGCGACCCCGGAGACGGAGGCGTGCACGTCGGCACCGCCGAGGCCGTTCTGGGTGATCTCCTCACCGGTCACCGCGCGGACCACGTCCGGGCCGGTGATGAACATCTGCGAGGTCTCGCGGACCATGAACACGAAGTCGGTGAGGGCCGGGGAGTACGCGGCGCCGCCGGCGCAGGGCCCGAGCATGACCGAGATCTGCGGGATGACGCCGGAGGCCTTGGTGTTGCGCTGGAAGATGCCGCCGTAGCCGGCGAGGGCGGTGACGCCCTCCTGGATCCGGGCTCCGGCGCCGTCGTTGAGGCTGACCAGGGGGGCGCCCGCGGCCACCGCGAGGTCCATCACCTTGTGGATCTTCTGCGCGTGGGCCTCGCCGAGGGCGCCGCCGAAGATGCGGAAGTCGTGCGCGTAGACGAAGACCGTCCGCCCGTGGACGGTGCCCCAGCCGGTGACGACCCCGTCGGTGTAGGGCTTCTTGTGCTCCAGGCCGAAACCGCTGGCCCGGTGCCGGCGCAGGGCCTCGATCTCCTGGAACGAGCCTTCGTCGAGGAGCGCCTCGATGCGCTCCCGCGCCGTCAGCTTGCCCTTGGCGTGCTGCCGTTCGGTGGCCTTCGGGTCGGGCCCGGCGATGGCCATGGCCTTGATCTCGGCGAGTTCCGCGGCACGGTCCTGGATCGGGGGTGGGGCGATTTCACTGATGGTCACGGGGTTCCTCCGGGGCGGTGGGGAGGTTCTGCCGGCCGCCCGCCCCTCCCGGTCGGGACGGGGCGGGCAGCCGGCCGGCGGTCTTCGATCGGAAGCCGCGTCAGTAGCGGTAGTGGTCCGGCTTGTACGGGCCCTCGACCTTGACGCCGATGTAGGAGGCCTGCTCGGGGCGCAGGGTGGTGAGCTTGACGCCGAGGGCGTCGAGGTGGAGGCGGGCGACCTTCTCGTCGAGGTGCTTGGGCAGCACGTAGACGTCGGTCGGGTACTCCTCCGGCTTGGTGAAGAGCTCGATCTGCGCGAGGGTCTGGTCCGCGAAGGAGTTCGACATCACGAAGGACGGGTGGCCGGTCGCGTTGCCCAGGTTGAGGAGACGGCCCTCGGACAGGACGATCAGGACCTTGCCGTCGGGGAAGGTCCAGGTGTGGACCTGCGGCTTGACCTCGTCCTTGACGATGCCCTCGACCTTGGCCAGACCGGCCATGTCGATCTCGTTGTCGAAGTGGCCGATGTTGCCCACGATCGCCTGGTGCTTCATCTTGGCCATGTCGGCGGCCATGATGATGTCCTTGTTGCCCGTGGTCGTGATGAAGATGTCGGCCGTCTCGACGACGTCTTCGAGGGTCGCGACCTGGTAGCCGTCCATCGCGGCCTGCAGGGCGCAGATCGGGTCGATCTCGGTGACGATGACGCGCGCGCCCTGGCCGCGCAGGGACTCGGCACTGCCCTTGCCGACGTCGCCGTAGCCGAAGACGACGGCGGTCTTGCCGCCGATGAGGACGTCGGTGGCGCGGTTGATGCCGTCGATCAGGGAGTGGCGGCAGCCGTACTTGTTGTCGAACTTCGACTTCGTCACGGCGTCGTTCACGTTGATCGCCGGGAACAGCAGGGCGCCTTCCTTGTGCATCTCGTAGAGGCGGTGGACACCGGTCGTGGTCTCCTCCGTCACGCCGCGGATGCCGGCGGCGAGGGTGACCCAGTCGATGGTGCTCTTCTGCAGCAGGCCGAGGACGAGCGCGTACTCCTCGTTGTCCGCGGTGGACGGGTCCGGGACGGAGCCGGCCTTCGCGAACTCGACGCCCTTGTGGACGAGGAGGGTGGCGTCACCGCCGTCGTCGAGGATCATGTTCGGGCCCGCGTGGCCCGGCCAGGTCAGCGCCTGCTCGGTGCACCACCAGTACTCCTCCAGCGTCTCGCCCTTCCAGGCGAACACGGGGATCCCGGCGGCGGCTATGGCCGCGGCCGCGTGGTCCTGCGTCGAGTAGATGTTGCACGACACCCAGCGGACGTCGGCGCCGAGGGCGACGAGGGTCTCGATGAGCACGGCCGTCTGCACGGTCATGTGCAGGGAGCCGGTGATACGGGCGCCGGCCAGCGGCTGCGACGCCGCGTACTCCCGCCGGATCGACATCAGACCGGGCATCTCGTGCTCGGCCAGGGTGATCTCCTTGCGGCCGAAGGCGGCGAGGGAGAGGTCTGCGACCTTGTAGTCGGTGAACTCGGCGGTGGCGGCGGTGTCGGTGGACTGGCTGGGCATGGACTACTCCGGAGTGTGGGCGGCAGCGTGCAGCGTCAGTTGACGTTCAGGTTCTGGTGGATCTCTCGGGTCGCCGTGGAGCGGTTGAGGGTGATGTAGTGCAGGCCGGGCGCGCCCTCGGCGAGCAGCCGCTCGGCCATGACGGTCGCGTACTCCACCCCGATGGCGTGGCCGGCGGCCGCGTCGCCCCGTACCGCCTCCAGGCGGCTCGCGAGGTGTTCGGGGAAGTGGGCGTCGCTCAGCTCGGAGAACCGGCTGATCTGCCGTACGTCCGTGGCGGGCATGATCTCGGGGATCACCGGGGTCAGACAGCCGACGGCGGCCAGCCGGTCGCGCAGCCGCAGGTAGTCCTCCACCTGGAAGAACATCTGCGTGATCGCGTAGTCGGCGCCCGCCCTGCACTTGGCGGCGAAGTGCCGGATGTCCTCGGTCCAGCCCGGCGAACGCGGGTGGCGCTCGGGGAACGCGGCCACGCCCACCGTGAAGTCGCCCAGCCTGCGGATCAGGCTGACGAGTTCGTGCGCGTGCGTGAAGCCGTCCGGGTGCGGGGTCCACACGCCTTTCGGGTCGCCGGGCGGGTCACCGCGCAGGGCGAGGACGTCACGGATCCCGGCGTCCGCGTACTGGCCGATGATGTGCCGCAGCTCGGCGACCGAGTGCCCGACCGCCGTCAGGTGGGCCACCGGGCGCAGCGTGGTCTCGGCCGCGATCCGTTTGGTGACCTCGACCGTACGGTCGCGGGAGGAACCCCCCGCGCCGTACGTGACCGAGACGAACGACGGCGAGAGCGACTCGATGCGCCGGATCGCCTTCCAGAGCGTGCGCTCCCCCGCCTCCGTCTTCGGCGGGAAGAACTCGAAGGAGAACGAACGCCGTCCACTGGCCAGCAGCTCGCGCACGTCGGGACGGGCCGCGGGTACGGCTGAGGGTGTGGGCGGGGTCGAGGGCGCGGTCGCGGTCGCCGGGGGCGAGAGCGCCGGGTGCTCGGTGAGGACGGCTCCCATGCTCGTTCCTTCCTTGTCTGTACTGGTCAGCGCGCGTTGAAGTACGAGGCTTCGGGGTGGTGGATGACGATGGCGTCGGTGGACTGCTCGGGGTGGAGCTGGAACTCCTCCGAGAGGTGCACGCCGATCCGCTCCGGCCGGAGGAGGTCCGCGATCTTCGCGCGGTCCTCCAGGTCGGGGCAGGCGGGGTAGCCGAGGGAGTAGCGGCAGCCCTGGTACTCGGTGCGGAACATGCCGGCCATGGAAGCCGGATCGGATCCGGCGATGCCCAACTCGGCACGGACCCGGGCGTGCCAGTACTCGGCCAGGGCCTCGGCGAGCTGCACGGAGAGACCGTGCAGCTCCATGTACTCGCGGTAGGCGTCGGCGGCGAAGAGGCGGGCCGTCTCCTCGCCGATCCTCGAACCGACGGTGACGACCTGGAGGCCGACGACGTCGGTCTCGCCGGACTCCTCCGAACGGAAGAAGTCCGCCAGGCACAGGCGGCGGCCGCGGCCCTGGCGGGGGAAGGTGAAACGGGTCCGCTCCGAGCCGTTGTCGTCGAGGATGATCAGGTCCTCGCCCTTGGAGACGCAGGGGAAGTAGCCGTGCACGACGGCCGCTTCGAGCAGCCCGTCGGTGTGCAGCCGGTCGAGCCAGCCGCGCAGTCGGGGCCGGCCGTCCGACTCGATGGTGTCGGCGTCCTTCAGACCCCACTGGCCCTTGAAGAGGGCGGTCTCGTCGAGCCAGGAGGCGTACTCCTTGAGCGGGATGCCCTTGATCACGCGGGTCCCCCAGAACGGCGGGGCGGGCACCGGATTGTCGACGGCCACGTCGGAACGGCCACCGGGCTCGGGCTCCGTCACGTGCAGGGCGGGGGTGTCCCGCTTGGCGACGCGGCGCTGCTTCAAGGCGGGCAGAACGGCACCGGGGACGCCTCGCTTGACGCCCATCAACGCGTCCATGAGGCGCAGGCCTTCGAAGGCGTCGCGGGCGTAGCGGACCTCGCCCTCGTAGATCTCGTGGAGGTCCTGCTCGACGTAGGCGCGGGTCAGCGCGGCGCCGCCGAGGATGACCGGGTAGTCGGCCGCCAGCTTGCGCTGGTTCAGCTCCTCCAGGTTCTCCTTCATGATCACGGTGGACTTCACCAGCAGACCCGACATGCCGATCACGTCGGCCTTGTGTTCCTCTGCGGCTTCGAGGATCGCGGAGACCGGCTGCTTGATGCCGATGTTGACGACGTTGTAGCCGTTGTTGGTGAGGATGATGTCGACGAGGTTCTTGCCGATGTCGTGGACGTCCCCGCGGACGGTGGCCAGCACGATCGTGCCCTTGCCCTCCGCGTCGGACTTCTCCATGTGCGGCTCCAGGTGGGCCACCGCGGTCTTCATGACCTCGGCGGACTGGAGCACGAACGGCAGCTGCATCTGACCGGAGCCGAAGAGCTCGCCGACGACCTTCATGCCCTCAAGGAGCGTGTCGTTGACGATCTCCAGAGCGGGACGGGTGGCCAGGGCCTCGTCGAGGTCGGCCTCCAGACCGTTCTTCTCCCCGTCGATGATCCGGCGCTGAAGCCGCTCCTCCAGAGGCAGGGCGAGGAGTTCCTCGGCGCGGCCGGCCTTCAGGGACTTGGTGTTGACGCCCTCGAACAGGGCCATCAGCTTCTGGAGGGGGTCGTAGTCGCCCTCACGACGGTCGTAGATCAGGTCCAGCGCGGTGTTGACCTGCTCCTCGTCGAAGCGGGCGATCGGCAGGATCTTCGAGGCGTGGACGATGGCGGAGTCGAGGCCGGCCTTGACGCACTCGTCGAGGAAGACCGAGTTCAGCAGCACACGGGCGGCTGGATTCAGACCGAAGGAGATGTTCGAGAGGCCGAGGGTGGTCTGCACGTCCGGGTGGCGGCGCTTGAGCTCTCGGATCGACTCGATCGTGGCGATGCCGTCGCCCCGGGACTCCTCCTGCCCGGTGCAGATCGTGAAGGTCAGGGTGTCGATGAGGATGTCCGACTCGCGGATGCCCCAGTTCGACGTCAGGTCCTCGATGAGGCGCTCGGCGATGGCGACCTTGTGCTCGACGGTGCGGGCCTGACCCTGCTCGTCGATGGTCAGCGCGATCAGCGCCGCGCCGTGCTCCTGCGCGAGACGCGTGACCTTCGCGAAGCGGGATTCGGGGCCGTCGCCGTCCTCGTAGTTGACGGAGTTGATGACCGCGCGACCACCCAGCTTCTCCAGGCCCGCCTGGATCACCGGGACCTCGGTGGAGTCCAGGACGATCGGGAGGGTGGAGGCGGTGGCGAACCGGCCGGCGAGTTCCTGCATGTCCGCGACACCGTCACGGCCCACGTAGTCCACGCACAGGTCCAGCATGTGCGCGCCCTCGCGGATCTGGTCGCGTGCCATCTCCACGCAGTCGTCCCAGCGCGCTTCCAGCATCGCCTCGCGGAACTTCTTCGACCCGTTCGCGTTCGTCCGCTCACCGATCGCCATGTACGAGGTGTCCTGCCGGAACGACACCGTCTGGTACAGCGACGCCGCACCCGGCTCCGGACGCGGATCACGCACGGTCGGGACCATGCCGCGGACCCGCTCCACCACCTGCCGCAGGTGCTCGGGGGTCGTGCCGCAGCAGCCACCGACGAGCGAGAGACCGTACTCGCGGACGAAGGTCTCCTCGGCGTCGGCCAGCTCGGAGGCGGACAGCGGGTAGTGCGCGCCGTCCTTCGTCAGGACGGGCAGGCCGGCGTTGGGCATGCAGGAGATCGGGACGCGGGAGTTGCGGGCGAGGTAGCGCAGGTGCTCGCTCATCTCCGCCGGACCGGTCGCGCAGTTCAGACCGATCATGTCGATGCCCAGCGGCTCCAACGCGGTCAGCGCCGCACCGATCTCCGAGCCCAGCAGCATCGTGCCGGTCGTCTCCACCGTCACCGAGCAGATCAGCGGGACGCTGATGCCCAGCCGGTCCATGGCGCGGTGGGCGCCGATGATCGACGACTTGGTCTGCAGCAGGTCCTGCGTGGTCTCCACGAGGAGGGCGTCGGCCCCACCCGTGAGCAGGCCCTCCGCGTTGACCTGGTAGGCGTCGCGGATCCTGTCGTACGTGATGTGGCCCAGCGTCGGCAGTTTCGTCCCCGGGCCCATGGAGCCGAGCACCCAGCGTTGCCGACCGGTCGAGGCCGTGAACTCGTCGGCGACCTCGCGGGCGATCCGGGCGCCCGCCTCCGACAGCTCGAAGTTGCGTTCGGCGATGTCGTACTCGGCCAGGGCCGCGTAGTTCGCACCGAAGGTGTTCGTCTCGACGCAGTCGACACCCACCGAGAAGTACGCCTCGTGGACCGTGCGCACGATGTCGGGCCGGGTCACGTTCAGGACCTCGTTGCAGCCTTCCAGCTGCTGGAAGTCGTCCATCGAGGGGTCCTGCGCCTGGAGCATCGTCCCCATCGCCCCGTCGGCGACGACCACGCGCGTGGCGAACGCCTCGCGCAGGGAGTCGACCCGGTTCATGAGGTGCCTCCCTGCGGGCCCAGGACGGCTTCCAGCTGCCGCTCGGCGTCCCGTCCGTACACCGTCCCCACGGTCCGCAGCAGTTCGGCGGGGTCGGCTTCGTACGACTGCGAGCCGACGGCCCGCAGCACCAGGGCGGCCATCGCGCAGCCGAGCCGGGCGGCCGCCTCCAGCGGCAGGTCCTTGGCCGTGGCGGCGAGGAAGCCGGAGCGGAAGGCGTCCCCGACGCCGGTCGGGTCCTCGGCGGGCACGTTCGGGATGGCGTCCACGACGATGGCCGGGGCGCCCTGTCGTTCGATGCGTACGCCCTTCGAGCCGAGGGTGGTCACCCAGGTGTCGACGCGGGCGAGTACGTCCTCGGCCGTCCACTCGGCGCGTTCGCGCAGCAGCGCGGACTCGTACTCGTTGGTGAAGAGCCAGCGGGCGCCGTCGACCAGGCTCCGCACCTCGTCGCCGGAGAGCCGGGCGAGCTGCTGGGAGGGGTCGGCGGCGAAGGGGATGCCCAGGGCGCGGCACTCCTCGGTGTGGCGGACCATCGCGGCCGGGTCGTTGGGCGATACGAGGACCAGGTCCAGGGGGCCGGCGGAGGCGACGAGCTCGCGCAGGTCGATGTCGGCGGCCTCCGCCATGGCTCCCGCGTAGAAGGAGGCGATCTGGTTGGAGTCCTGGTCGGTCATGCACATGAAGCGGGCGGTCTGATGGCCGCCGGAGACGTGCACTCCGCCGGTGTCCACACCGTGTTCCTTGAGCCAGACCTCGTACTCGCCGAAGTCCGGTCCCACGGCCCCGACGAGCAGCGGGGCGAGCCCGAGCACTCCGAGGCCGTAGGAGATGTTGGCCGCCACCCCGCCCCGCCGGACCTCCAGGGAGTCGACGAGGAAGGACAGCGAGACGTGTTCCAGCTGGTCGGGAAGGAGCTGGTCGACGAACCGGCCCGGAAAGGCCATGAGGTGATCCGTCGCGATGGATCCTGTCACCGCAATACGCACGGGTTCTCCTGGGGCGTGTCGGGCCGGGCTCTCGCTGTCGGCGGGGTGGGGCGGCTTGGGAAGGGGAGGAGGGTGAGCCGTCAGCGGGCTGCGGCGGCCTTGAGTGCCTCGGCCCGGTCGGTGCGCTCCCAGGTGAAGTCCGGCAGCTCACGGCCGAAGTGGCCGTAGGCGGCGGTCTGGGCGTAGATCGGGCGCAGCAGGTCCAGGTCGCGGATGATCGCGGCCGGCCGCAGGTCGAAGACCTCGGTGACGGCCCGCTGGATCTCCGCGACGGGGACGGTCTCGGTGCCGAAGGTCTCGACGAAGAGGCCGACGGGCTCGGCCTTGCCGATGGCGTACGCGACCTGGACCTCGGCGCGGCCGGCCAGTCCGGCGGCGACGATGTTCTTCGCCACCCAGCGCATGGCGTAGGCGGCGGAACGGTCGACCTTCGACGGGTCCTTGCCGGAGAAGGCGCCGCCGCCGTGGCGGGCCATGCCGCCGTAGGTGTCGATGATGATCTTGCGGCCGGTGAGGCCGGCGTCGCCCATCGGGCCGCCGATCTCGAAGCGGCCGGTCGGGTTGACGAGCAGTCGGTAGCCCTCGGTCTGGAGCTTGATGCCGTCCTCGGCGAGCCGGGCGAGGACGTACTCGACCACGTGCTCCTGGATGTCGGGGGTCAGCAGTCCCTCGAGGTCGATGTCGGCGGCGTGCTGCGAGGAGACGACGACGGTGTCGAGGCGGACGGCGGTGTCGCCGTCGTACTCGATGGTGACCTGGGTCTTCCCGTCCGGGCGCAGGTAGGGCAGCGTGCCGTTCTTGCGGACCTCGGAGAGCCGGCGGGAGAGCCGGTGCGCGAGGTGGATGGGGAGCGGCATCAGCTCGGGGGTCTCGTCGGTGGCGTAGCCGAACATCAGGCCCTGGTCGCCGGCGCCCTGCTTGTCGAGCTCGTCCTCATCGCCCTCGACCCGGCTCTCGTACGCGGTGTCGACGCCCTGGGCGATGTCCGGGGACTGCGCGCCGATGGAGACGGACACGCCGCAGGAGGCGCCGTCGAAGCCCTTCTGCGAGGAGTCGTAGCCGATCTCCAGGACCTTCTCGCGGACGAGCTTGGCGATCGGCGCGTAGGCCTTCGTCGTCACCTCGCCCGCTATGTGCACGAGACCGGTGGTGATGAGGGTCTCGACGGCGACGCGCGAGGTCGGGTCCTCGGCCAGGAGCGCGTCGAGGATCGTGTCGCTGATCTGGTCGGCGATCTTGTCGGGGTGTCCCTCGGTCACGGACTCCGAGGTGAACAGACGGCGGGACATGTCACTCCTGGTGGTTGGGAACGGAGGGGACTGAGGGGTCTGAGGGGGTCGAGGGGCCTGGGGGAGCCGGTGGGACGGAGGTGGACGGGGCTGAGGCGGACGTGAAGCGGGGGCTGCGCACCACCGCCGCCAGCGCGCGGGCCAGCGTCCGCAGCGGACCCGGGCCGCCGTCCGCGGCCCCGGCGATCGCGACCGGCGGCGCCGGCCAGCCGTGTGCGGCGACCCGTTCGGCGGCCTGCCGGGCGGCGTCGCCGGCCCCGGAGAAGCCGCCGAGCAGCACCGGTTCGCCCCGGGCGAGCGCGGGCCGCAACGCCCACAGGCACCGGACCGGGTCGACCGGGTCCTGCCCGTCGGGCGGGGTGCCCAGGGTGGCCAGGGCCTGCGGGCCGTCGTAGAGCTCGGGGAGGCCGTCGTAGCAGCCGGGCGGTGCACCCGGCGGCGGCAGCAGGCAGATCGTGCCCGCCCCGGGGCGGGTGGCCGCCCGCAGGATCCGCGCCGGAGCGGCCCGTCCGGGCCGTGCCAGTGGTACGGGTACGCCGTCGAGCAGCGTCAGGGCACCGGCCACGTCCTGGGCGGTCCGCCCGTCGGGCAGGGCGCTGAGCAGCATGGCGGCCTGGGCGAGCAGCGCGGCCGCGGCGGCGTCCGGGAGGCCGTCGCGGTCGTGGACGCCGGTGAGGAGGAGCCCGCCCCCGGAGTCGTGGTGGGCGACGAGGGTGAAGGGCACGGCGGCGTGCCCCTCGATGACCTCGGGCGCGTCCACCCGTACGCCCTCCGCGGCGAGTTCGTGCGCGACGGCGCCGAGGGCGGCGTCGGTCCCGTACCCCGGTTCGAAGACGACGAGGGACCGGGCGGGCGGCGGCGGCGCGGCGGCCGTGCCGGGGTGTCCGCCCGCCCACTCCTCGATCTGGCCCGTGGACACCCACTCGTACGCCGCCCGGTCCAGCGCCTGCCCGCCGAGCTCCTCCAGCAGCAGCGCCAGCGGTGTCGAGGCCCGCATCCGCACCGACAGCGGGAGGGAGTTGCGCAGCGTGCCGGAGAGCAGCTCGGCGCCGGCGAGGCCGATGCCCCGGCCGGAGACGGCCGCGGAGAACGCGACGGGCACCGGGTCCGGGTGCCCGCCGTCGGCGGCGGCCCGGTACAGCAGCAGCGCCCACACCGCGTGCAGGGCCGTCGACTCGCTCGCCCCCCGGCCCGCGGCCCAGGCCCGCAGCCGCTCGGCCTCGGCCCGCGTGAGCCGTTCCCGGCTCCACCCGTGGCCGGACCGGTCCGGCTCGCCCGCGAGCGCGGAGCGCAGCGCGGGCAGGGTCGCGGCCCCGGGCGGCGGGGCGGCCCGCACCCAGAACTCCCGTGCCGCGGAGGTGTCCTGACGGGCCAGCCAGTGCGCGTGGTCGCGTACGTCGGGCCGGCGCTCGCCGCCCAGCGGGCGGCCGTCTGCGAGGTAGGCGCGCAGGAACGCCCGCAGCAGCCCGCGCATGCTGCGCCCGTCGAGGAAGGCGTGGTGGTAGGTGAACAGGATCCGCGTGGCCCCGGGCGGCGGCGTGGTCTCCTCCAGCAGCAGGATGCGCAGCTGCCCCGGCCGGCGCAGGTCGAACTCGCGCAGCCGCTCGCGCCGGACGAGGGTGTGCCAGTCGGCGCCGTCCGGGTCGGCGTGCGTGATCCGCGGCTCCACCCGGGGATGGACGGCCATCGCGGGAAGCCCGCCCGCGGGGTCGGCGAGCGCGGTGCGCAGGGCGGCGTCGGAGTCGTGGAGGGCCTGCCAGGCCGCGGTGAACCGGGCCGCGTCCAGCGGTCCGTACCAGCGCACGAGCAGCTGACCGGCGTGGACGCCGGCGCCCGGGCGGACCAGTGTGTCGAGGAGCAGGTCCCGTTGGAGGGCCGAGGCGGGGACGGGCAGCGGGCGCGGGCCGGTGCCCGTGCGGAAGCTCTGGCGAGCCGCGCTCATCGCGTCCGTTCCTCCTCTCCTGTCGGGATTGCCGATCGCAGTGCCTGGGGGTTTGGGGGGTGTCTCAGCCGGCTTCGAGTTCGGCCTCCACGGCTTGCATGAACCCCTCGTCGAACATCGTGTCGACGGCCGTGTCGCCGGCGGGGTCCAGTCCCGCGTCGGAACAGGCCGTGCTGAGCAGGTACCGCCCCAGCACGCGGTGCGTGGCGAACCACCAGGAGGCCTCCCCCGCCGCCGGCCGGCCGTCCGGCCCGAGGAAGGCGCCGTCGGCCAGGCCGAAGCCGAACTCCGTGAATCCCAGCCTCAGTCCCTGTCCCAGGGCCTTGGTGTAGGCCTCCTTGAGGGTCCACAGCCGCAGCATCTCGGCGGCCTGCCGGTCCGGGGGCATCCGGCCGAGTTCGGCGGCCTCGGAGGGAATGCACACGCGGTCCCGCAGCAGTTCGAAGGACATCCGCCGGCCGGCCGGTTCGACGTCCACGCCGATCCGGCCGATCCGGCTGAGGCCCACGGCGATGAGGTCCTCGGTGTGGCTGAGGCTGAGGTCGATCTGGCTCATGCCGCGGATGTACGGGCGTCCGCCGATCCGGTACGAGAGGTCGAGCGCGGCCGGCTCGGTGCGCAGCGCGGCGGCCGCCGTGTACTTGACGACCATGCGCGAGGTGACGAAGCGGTAGCGGACCGCCGCGTCGGGGGTGCGCCGGTAGCGTTGCCAGTCCCGGCCGAGCAGCGGGCGCAGCGAGGTGTCGGCGAGCGCCGCGGTCAGCCACTCCCCCCAGGTCGCGTACACGACGACGCTGCCGCGCGACTCCAGCCCGGCGGAGACCTCTTCCCAGGGGCCGGCGGGGCCGGTGACGTGGAGGGGCGGCGCCGCCGCCAGGTTGACCGGTGCCGGATCGGTGGGTGCCCGATCGATGGGTACGGGGTTCATCGGATGAGCTCCGTCCCGTCCAGGTCGTAGCTGCGGCCCGCGAGGTGGCGGCGGATGAGCTCGTCGAGGACCTGGGCGAGGCAGCCCTCGGGCAGGTCGGGCACGGCGATGCCGAGGCGGCTGCCGATCCGGGTGAGGGCGAGCACGGCCCAGGCCGGGTCGGCGAGGAAGGCGTCCGAGCCGTCCTGCGCCTCCCAGATGCCGAGGACCGAGGCGGCAGCGAGGACCAGCGCGTACCGGTCGGCGAGCACCGCCACTCCGGGGCCGGCCAGGGTGGCCCGGCCCTCGGGCAGGGCCGCGCACCGGGTGCGCAGTTCGCGCAGCTCGCCCACGAAGCCGTCGGCGAGCTCGGCGAGGGCGGCCATCTGGCCGCCGAACGACAGGGCCCCGCCGAGCCGGTCGGCGGCGCCGACGAGGGTCGCCGCGAGGAAGTCGTCGCCCCCGGCGATGCCGAGCTGCCGGTAGTCCAGGGCGGGCAGTTGCGCGCCGCCACCGAAGAGGCCGGGGGGCGGCTCGGGCATGCGGAACCAGGAGCGTTCGGCGAGGCGGCGCAGCTGGGGCACGATGACGGCCTGGCAGGCGGCGGTCCCGGCGTGGCCGAGGCCTGCCACCGGGAGGTCGCGGACCAGCTTGTCGAGGGCCCCGTACTGGGCGTCGCCGCGCACGTAGCCGTGGCCGCCGAGTACGCCGGCCAGTTCCTCCAGGTCCTCGCGGATCATGTCGGGTACGACGTACTTGACGGCCGCGGCCAGTACGTTGACGTGCTCGGGCAGCAGGCTGAGGGCGCGCAGCGAGACGGTGGCCATGCTGTCGGCGGCCAGCAGGTCGGCGAACACCCCGGCGAGCGGTTTGTGCCAGCGCCGGGCCAGGGGGGCGGTGCGGCCCTCGGTGACGGCCCGTACGGCGGAGTGCAGGACGGTGTCGGCCGCGGCGACGGCCAGGGAGGGGATCAGGCAGCGGTTGACCTGGAAGGTGCGCAGGGCCAGGGCCACGCCCTGGCCCTCGGCTCCGACCAGGGCGTGCCCGGGCAGCGGGAAGTCCTCGAAGCGCAGCCCGGAGAAGAGGCCTCCGCGCATGCCGTTCATGGGGACGCGCGACAGATGCGTGAGCCGGCCGGCCGTGCGGGCGCCCGCGATGGCGTCCGTGCCGAGCAGGAAGACGGAGTGGCTGCGCGGGCCGCGGGCCGGGGCGGTGCGCGCGTAGACCACGTACGCCCCGGAGCGGGCCGCGTTGAGGATGACCTCCTTGCTGCCGTCGAGCCGGTAGCCGCCCGCGGGCACCGGCTCGGCGGTGAACTCGTCGCGCAGGATGCCGTTGGCGTGGGCGAGCTCGTGGTGCACGATCGACGCCCGGCCCCCGCCCAGCAGCACCGCCGCGAGTTCCGCGCGCTGCTCCGGGCCGCCCTCGGCCCATACGGGGGCGGCGGCGAACAGCGAGGTGATTCCGTACCCGAAGCCGAGGGCCACGTCGCGCCGGAACACGGGGCGCAGCACCTGCGCGAGCAGGTCGGCTCGGGTGAGCCGGCCGCCCTCCCCGGCGGGCACGAACTCGGCCCCGAGCCGTGCCCCGGCGAGCAGTTCCTCGGTGGCGGCCGGGGGCGTGCGGCGGGCGTCGGCTTCGGCGAGGGCCGCGATCCCGTGCGGGTTGGCCGGGTCGTGCGGGTCGCCGAGCAGCGTTTCGAGGCGGGCGGCGCGGGCGGCCGCCTCGGGGGCGCCGAGCTGCGCCACGGCGGTGACGGGCGGGCCGGCGGGGGCCAGGGAGGTCGTCATGTGCGGAGCTCAACTCCCCGGTCAGAGGCTGCGGACAGCGGATTCCGCGTGCTGTGCGGCGACGGCCAGCGTGGCCGTGCTGTCGCGGCCGAGCGCCTGACGGACGTACGCACGGGCTTCGGCGAGGTCCGCTCCCGGACCGAAGACCGTTTCGACGGCCTCCTCGCGCAGCAGGACGCTGTGCCGGGAGACGGCGGTGACTCCGGTCTCGTCGGGGAACAGCGCCCACTCGCCGGTGTGCGCGGCGAACAGCGGGGTGGCCGGGGTCTCCTTCCAGACGAGCCGATAGGCGGCCGGGAAGCAGATCCGCACGGATTCGGTGGTCTGCCGGACGCCGTCGGCGCCGAGGGTGTCCGTGCTGAGGTGCTGGATGCCGGGGGCGTCCTCGGTGACCTCGGCGCGGGTGACGTGGGACAGGTGGGCGGGCCAGGCGTCGGCCCGGTACAGGAAGTCGTAGACGAGCTCCGGCGGTGCCTGGACCTTGATCTCGTCCTCGAAGGTGAGGACCAGGTCGTCGAGGCGCTCCCAGCGCTCGGCGGCCTCCTTGATCCGGTCGAGTTCGGCGCGGCTGTTGGTGTCGGTGGCGAGTCCCACCCAGGCGGCGTCGTCGGGTCGTCCCTCCGCCACGGTGAAGTCGTGGTCGAGGGTGAGCCGGGACCGGCCGGCGCCGAGGTCCTCCACGGTCCAGCGGCCGCCCAGGCTCAGCGCGGGCGCGGCGGGGGTCTCCTGGCGGAACTCGACGCGGCGGCCCACGGGGTCCATGGCCCGGCGGGAGAACCACGACTTGACCTCGCCGTTGGCGGTGACCCACATCTGGAACCGGTCCTCGGTCCCGTCGAAGTCGAGCCGCTCCACGTGCACGCTCGGAGGCATGAGCAGGGGCCACTGGGTGGTGTCGGCGATCAGGCCGTACACCACGCCGGCGGGTGCGTCCATGTCCACCGTGTAAGCCCTGTGATGTGTCCGCTCGAGTGACATCGGTCCACCTCTCTCGCCCTAGGGTCACGAATGTGCCGGAGCGCGCCGGAAGGTGGCTGGAAGGCCGCTTGAGGACCGTTCGGGGAGGGGTCGACGGCCGGCCCGGGCCCGCCCGCCGGTCCGGGGGCGGTCAGACTGCGGCCCGCGAGGCGGCCAGCGCCCGGTTGACCATGTCGAGGTAGCGGCGCGGGGTGTACGCCTCGTCGAGCTCCTCCTCGTCGAGTACGACGGCGTGGTCGCGCTCCACCCGGCCGGTGGTCTCCAGCATGGCGAGGGAGTCGTAGCCGAGGTCCCCGAACGCCCTGTCGAGGATGTCCCCGTCGAGGTCGGCCCCTTCGGCCTCGCCCGCGCATTCGCGCAGCAGCCTGACCAGGTCCGCCAGTTCGAACCGCTCCTGTCCCTGTCCCATGGAACTGCCTCTCTTCCGTGTGTGTGTCGTGTCAGGCGGCGCGGACGACGGCCGCCGCGTTGAAGCCGCCCCGGCCCCGGGCCAGTACCAGCGCGGTGCGCAGGGCACGCCCGGTGCGCGGGGTGCCGGTGACCAGGTCCACGGGGCAGTCGGCGGCGGGCCGCACGGTGCCGGTGGTCGGCGGGATCACCTGGTCGCGCAGGGCGAGCAGGGCCGCGGCGAGGTCGAGGGCGGCGCCGCCCGAGGAGAGCCGTCCGGCCATGCTCTTGGGCGCGGTGACGGGCACCGCGTACGGGCCGAAGACGGCGGCGATGGCCTCGGCCTCGGCCCGGTCGGCCTCCCGTTCGCCCGCGGCGTCCGCGAAGACCAGGTCGACGTCGGCCGGTCCGAGCCCGGCGTCGGCGAGCGCGAGGCGTGCGGCGTCCGCGAGGCGCGGCTCCCGCGGGGAGGCGTCGAAGGTGGCGGCGTGGCCGGCCAGGCTGCCGTAGACGCGGGCACCGCGGGCGGCCGCGCTGCGGGCCTCTTCCATGACGAGCAGCGCCCCGCCCTCGCCGACCACGTGGCCGGAGGCGTCCTCGTCGAAGGGCAGGTAGGCCCGGGCGGGGTCGGCGACGGTGCTCATGGAGCCGCCCGCGAGGTGTGCGGCCCAACCCCAGGGGCACAGGGCGGAGTCGAGGCCGCCGGTCACCACGAGCCGGGCGCCCTTGCGGAGCTGGCGGCGGGCGTGCGCGACCGCGTCGAGGCCGCCGGCCTGTTCGGAGACGACGACGCCTGAGGCGCCGCGCAGCCCGTGCTTGATGGAGATCTGGCCGCTGTTGACGGCGTAGAACCAGGCGAAGGACTGGTACGCGCTGACGTGCTGCGGGCCCTGGCTCCACAGGGCCTGGAGTTCGCGGTGGCCGAACTCGAAGCCTCCGCAGGAGTTCGCGGTGACCACGCCCGCCTCGTACGGGGGCAGGGCCGCGATCTCGGCGCCGGAGTCGTCGATGGCCTCCTGGGCGGCGGCCAGCGACAGCCGGGTCACCCGGTCGGTCTGCGGCAGGAGCCGGCTGGAGACGTGGTCCTCGTCGACGAAGCCGGGCACCTCCCCGGCGATGCGGACCGGGTACGGGGAGGCGTCGAAGCGGGTGACGGGGCCGATGCCGCTCTCGCCGCGCAGGACGGCGGCCCACCAGGCCTCGGTGCCCAGCCCGCCGGGGGCGGCGACTCCGATCCCGGTGAAGACGGCGGTGGTCGCGGGCGCTGCGAGGACGGCGTTCATACGGCTGCCTTCAGGCTGGGGCGGGTCAGGATCATGGCGCTCTGGAAGCCGCCGAAGCCGCTGCCGACGGTCAGGACGGTGTCGGTGCGCTGTTCGCGGGCGGTGAGCGGGGTGTAGTCGAGGTCGCAGGCCGGGTCGGGCTCGTGCAGGTTCGCGGTCGGCGGGACGACGCCGTGCTCGATGGTGAGGGCGCAGGCGGCCACTTCCAGGGCGCCGACCGCGCCGAGGGAGTGCCCGATCATCGACTTGATCGAGCTGACGGGCACCTGGTGGGCGCGTTCGCCGAGGGCGCGCTTGAAGGCGTCGGTCTCGTGCCGGTCGTTCTGCTTGGTGCCGGAGCCGTGGGCGTTGACGTAGTCCACGGCGCCCGGGTCCAGCCGTGCCTCGTCGAGCGCGAGGCGGATCGCCTCGGCCATCTCCGTGCCCTCGGGGCGCAGTCCGGTCATGTGGTAGGCGTTGCTGCGGGAGGCGAACCCGGCGATTTCGGCGTAGACGTGCGCGCCGCGCCGCCGCGCGTGTTCCAGTTCCTCGATGACGAGGACGGCCGCGCCCTCGCCCAGCACGAACCCGTTGCGGGTGCGGTCGAAGGGGCGCGAGGCGCCGGCCGGGTCGTCGTTGCGGGGTGTCGTCGCCTTGATCGCGTCGAAGCAGGCCAGGCTGATGGGCGAGATCGGCGCCTCGGCGGCCCCGGTGACCATCACGTCGGCGCTGCCCTCGCGGACCAGGTCGACGGCGTGCCCGATGGCGTCCAGTCCGGAGGTGCAGCCGGTGGACACGAGGGACACCGGCCCCTGGGCCCCGGCGGCGCGGGCGACCTCGGCCGCCATCGAGGAGGGCACGAAGTAGTCGTAGAGCTGCTCGGCGGCCCGGCCGTGGTCCACCAGCCACCGTCCGCCCCGGTCGCTGACGGCGGCGTACTCGCGTTCCAGGCCGGTGGTGCAGCCGAGCGCGCTGCCCATGGTCACCCCGCACCGGGTGGGGTCGGGCGACCCCGCCGGCCCGCTGTTCGCGAGCCCGCTGTCCGCCAGCGCCTCGCGGGCGCTGACGAGGGCGAACTGCGCCGCCCTGTCGAGCCGATGGACATCCGACGGTCCGAAGCCGTGCTCCAGCGGGTCGAAGTCTGCCTCGGCGGCGACCTGTGAGCGGTAGGGGGCGGGGTCGAGGAGCGTGATGGTGCGGGTGGCGGTGCGCCCGGAGGTCAGCAGGGACCAGAACTCCTTGGTACCGGGCTTGCCCGGGGCGACGACCCCGATGCCGGTGATGACCACGCGTCTCATCGCTGCCCCCCGCGAGTTGGTTGCCCGTACCGGTCTTCGAGCGTCGACGACCGCACTGGAGGACGGCTGGAGCGGCCGCCGCCCTCCGGCAACGAACTACTGGAGGCTCTCGGCGTACCGCTTGGCGTAGGTGAGCGTGGCGGTGCTGTTGCGGCCCAGTGCCGTACGGACGTACGCGCGCGCCGAGCGCAGATCGGCGTCCTCCCCGAGTACGGCGGTGATGTTGTCCTCGCGCAGGACCACGCTGTGCCGGGCGGTGGCGACGGTGCCGTGGGCGTCGCCGGTGACGGTCCAGGAGCCGGTGTGTGCCTCCATCAGGGCGGGGGTGCGGGTCTGCTTGTAGACGATGCGGCCGGCCTCGGGGAAGCAGACGCGTACCGAGTCGGTGGTGTGCGCCGAGCCGTCGGCGGTCAGCGTGTCCATCGACATCACCTGCACCGGGCCCTCCTGCGTCACGTCGAGCCGGGAGACGTGCGGGAGCAGCTCCGGCCACTCCTCGACCTTCTCCAGGAAGGCGTGGACGGCCGCGGGCGGGGCCGCCACGTGGACGGTGTCCTCGAAGGACATCACGAGGGCGTCGAGCCGTCCCCAGCGCTCCCCGAGCCGGGCGATGTTGCCCAGTTCGGCGCGGCTGTTGGTGTCGGTGGCCCGGTTCACCCAGGCCACGTCCTCGGCCCGGTCGCCCGCCACGGAGAACTCGTGCAGCAGGGTCAGCCGGGAGCGTTCGGCGCCGAGCGCCTCCACGGCCCAGGTGCCGGTCATCGCCGACAGCGGGGCGGCGGGCACCTCCTGGCGGAACTCGATCCGGCGGGCGGCCGCGTCGAGCGTGCGGCGGGAGGTCCACGAGGTGGTCCGGCCGTTGGCGGTGGCCCAGATCGCGAGGTGCTCGTGCACCCCGTCGAAGGCCAGCCGCTCCACGTGGACGTTGGGCGGGAAGTACAGCGGCCACTTGGCGGCGTCCGCGATCAGGCCGTAGACCACGCCCGCGGGGGCGGCGACCTCGATCGCGTGCGAGGTGCGGTGGAGGCGCCCGGCCTCGGGGAGGGAGGTGGTCATCAGAAGTTCCCCAGCCCGCCGCAGACGTTGAGCGCCTGGGCCGTGATCGATGCCGCGAGCGGCGTGGTCAGGTAGCCGACGAGGGCGGCGACCTCCTCGGGGGTCGAGTAGCGGCCCAGCGGGATCTTCGCCTCGAACTCCTCCATGACCTCCTCCTCGGTCTTGTTCCAGACGCCCGCGTACCCGGCGCGCACCCGGGCGGCCATCGGCGTCTCGACGTATCCCGGGCAGACCGCGTTGACGGTGGTGCCGGTGGCCGCGATCTCCTTGCCGAGGGACTTGGTGAAGCCGACGACGGCGTGCTTGGAGGCCGTGTAGGGGGCGCCGAGCACCACGCCCTGCTTGCCCGCGGTGGAGGCGATGTTGATGATCCGGCCGTAGGGGCCGGTGCCGAGCCCGCCGCTGCGCAGCGCCTCCCGGGTCACCAGGAACACGCTGTTGAGGTTGGTGTCGATGATGTCGTACCAGAGCTCGTCGGCGAGTTCGGCGGTGCGGCCGCCGCCGCTGCGCCCGGCGTTGTTGACCAGGACGGCGACGGGGCCGAAGGTCTCGACGGTCGCGGCGACCAGCCGGACGACGTCCTCCTTGACGCGGACGTCGGCCGCCGTGCCCTCGACCTCCAGGCCTTCGGCCCGCAGGTCCTCGACGGTCTGCTTGACGGCCGTGGCGTCGCGGGCGCAGAGGAACACCCGGTGGCCGCGCCGGCCCAGGTCCCGGGCCACGGCCAGGCCGATCCCGCTGGTCGCGCCGGTGACCAGGGCCACGGGGTGGGCGGGCACCGCGTCGTCAGTCGTCGCCGTCATCGTCGTCCCTCCAGGACTCGGGTGGTTGTCCTGACCGTGTCCCGGGCCGCTGGGGACGCGTTCGAGGTGTGGTGGAGGAGCGCTGGACCGAGTACGGCCAGCGCGTCCTCCAGCCGCCGGGCGGTGAGGCTGCGGCCGCCGGCCGCGAGGTAGCCGTCGGGGCGGATCAGCACCCAGCCGCCGGAGGCCAGGCCCAGTGCGTCGCGCAGCCTGCCGTCCGGGTCGGGCAGCGGCCAGGGCGCACTGCCCTCGGGGGCGCCGACGGCCCGGACCGAGAGCCAGTCCCGTGCGGTGGCGTCGGCGCCCTCGGCGGCGGCGCTCGCCTCGTCGCCGTCGGGCGCGTACAGCAGGGTCCAGCGGATGTCGCGGAGTTCGGCGTGCAGTGCGGTGGCGGCGGGGCCCGCGGGGAGGGCGGCCGCGACGGCGGCGGCGCGCGATCCGGCGGGCAGCCGCAGCCCGTCGTCGCCGGCTCCGTTCAGCGAGGAGTCGGGGTAGCCGAGGAGCAGCCCGGACATCCCGCCGAGCACCTTGCGCTGGATCTTGCGGCGCAGCGGCGGCGCGCCGCGTACGACGGAGAAGACGGCCGGGAGCATCACCCCGGCCAGGTTGTTCTTGAGCTGGACGAGGAAGGTCGCCTGCTTGGTGGAGCCGAGGAGCCTGCGCCCGACGGGGACGCGTTCCTCCGAGTACGTGTCGAGCAGGGCCCGCCCCGCCCGGCCGTGCGCGGTCATGGCGAGCTTCCAGGCGAGGTTGTAGGCCTCCTGGATGCCGGTGTTCATGCCCTGTCCGGATGCGGGGCTGTGGACGTGCGCCGCGTCGCCGGCGACGAAGACGCGGCCTTCGTGCATCCGGGGGACCATGCGCTGCTGGAAGGTGAAGACGGAGGTCCACTCGGGCCGGCCGACGCGCACCTCGCGGCCGAGGCCCGCGCTGAGCCGGGCGGAGAAGCGTTCGGCGCTCTTGAGGTCGTGGGCGGCGCCGGTGGTGCCGGCGCGGGCGGTGGGCGCGGTGTCGAGCAGCCGCCAGTGGCCGTCGCGCAGGTAGGGCACCATCATCAGGGCCTGGCCGCCGGTGTGCACCCAGTAGATGGTGTCGGGCGGCAGGTCGAAGTCGACCTGTGCGTCGGCCAGTTCCCAGGTCTCGCTGGATTCGCCGATCAGCTCCAGCCCGATCTCCTTGCGCACGGTGCTGTGGCCGCCGTCGCAGCCGACGAGCCAGCCGGACGCGTACTCCTCCGTCCGGCCGTCCGCGTGCTCCAGGCGGGCCCGCACCCCGTGTTCGTCCTGGCGCAGGCCGGTCAGCCGCACCCCCCATTCGGGGGTGACGCCGAGCCGTCCGCAGGCCTCGCGCAGCAGTTCCTCGGTGCGGGTCTGCTCGATGACGACGGTGAACGGGAAGCGGGTGGGCATCGAGGAGTAGTCGGCTTCGAGCCGCACCAGGCGCCGCCCGCCGGCGTACATGGTGAAGGCCTTGTTGTGGCGGCCGCTGTCGAGCACCGGGCCGACCACGCCCATCTGGTCGAAGGTCTCCAGGGTGCGCGGGTGGACGGCTACCGCCCGGCTGGTCGCGGCCGGGCCGGGCGCCGCGTCGACGAGCCGTACGCGGATGCCCCGGCGGGCCAGTTCGTGGGCGGCGGTCAGGCCGACGGGCCCCGCTCCCACGACGAGCACCGAGGTCTGGTCGGACATCACCATGGTGGTCCCTCTCTCTCGGGGCGGTGCATGCGGCTCGAACAGCGGTACGTCTCACACAGCGGCTCAGACAGCGGCTCAGACAGCGGCTTCGATGGCGGCCCGGCTGTGCAGGGCCTGGCGCAGCCGGCGCCGTTCCGGCTTGCCGACGGGGGTGCGGGGCACGGCGTCGACGACCTCGACGCGGCGGATCCGCTCGAAGCGGGCCAGGCGCCGGTTGGCGTCGTCGACGATCGAGTCGAGGGTGTCGAGGAGGCGTGGTGCGTACGGTTCGCGCAGCACGATCCCGGCCCAGGTGACGGCGCCGTGCACCGGGTCCGGCCAGCCCGTGACCACGCAGTCGGCCACCCGCGGGTCCTCGGCGAGGACGCTCTCGACGGCGGTGGGCGAGACGAGTTCGTTGTCGTACTTGAAGACGTCCCCGATCCGGTCGACGAGGAACAGTTCGCCGTGCTCGTCGACGTATCCGATGTCCCCGGTGGACAGCCAGCCGTCGGCGTCGACCCCGGAGTCCTCGGCGGGGTCCAGGTATCCGGCCATCAGCTGGGGCCCGCGCACCTGTACCTCGCCGGTGGCGCCGGAGCCCAGCGGCCGGCGGCCCTCCAGGTCCACGACGCGGCATTCGGTGCCGGGCACGGCCCGGCCGACGGAGCCGGCCGGGCCGCCGTCGGGGCTCTGGCAGTGCGAGAGCGGCGACAGTTCGGCCATCCCGTAGCCCTGGACCACGGGTACGCCGAGCCGGGCCGAGAGCGCGGCGGCCGTGGCGGGCGCGAGCGCGGTGCCCCCGGAGAGGACCGCCGTCAGAGCGGGCCCGGCGGGCACCCCCTCGGCCCACGGACCGGCCTGCACGAGCTGCCCGGCGAGCCGGTGCAGGCGGGCGGGCAGCCCGTAGTAGTGGGTGGCTCCGGTGCGGGCGGCCAGTGCGAGGGAGGCCAGCGGGTCAGGGCTGGTGCACAGCACCTGGGTGGCGCCCGCGAACACGGCCGAGTTCAGGTGCATGGTGTGGAAGAGCGGCAGGTGGTTGAGGGTGACCGAGCCCCTGTCCAGCCGGTGCGCGGCCGCGGTCTGCGCGGCGTTCGCCACCAGGTTGCGGTGGCTGAGCCGGACGCCGCGGGGCCGTCCCGTCGTACCGGTGGTGAATTGGACGCAGGCGTCCGCGTCGAGGTCGACCACCGGGAACGGGACCACGGACAGCCCTCCGGGAAGCGCATCTCCCTCCGGCCCGACCACCACCACCGCGCGCAGCGCCGGCAGCCGTTCGCGCAAGCCTCGGAGCAGCGCGGCGGTCGCGGCGGGCACGAAGGCGACCTCGACGGCGGCGGCCGAGAAGACGTGCAGCAGCCCCGCCTCCTTGATGAGCGGGTTGACCAGCACGGCCGTGCCGCCGCTGCGCACGGCCCCGTAGTAGGCGGCGGGAAACTCCGGCCCCAGCGTGTTGGCCACCCCGATCCGGGCGCCCGGCCTGCCGGTCAGGTACGCGGCGCACGCGGCGAACCGGTCGGCGAGGGCGTCGAGTTCGGCGAAGGTGAGCCGGTCCGGACCGATCCTCAGCGCGCACCCGTCGGGATCCCGCTCGGCGGCGCGGCGCAGCAGCCCGTCGAGGGTGAGCTGCGGGTACGTGATGGAACTCGGCACGGCACGGCCTCCTCGTCCTCCTCATCGGACGTGCCCCACCCTGTGCCGAGACGCTTGAGAAGGATTCGAAGCGGCCTCGATGTCGGGTACAGAGGCTGTCTCGCATGACCCCGACCACGACGATCGACGCGATGGACCGGTCCGCGCGGGAACAGGTGGAGTTCGGCGTCCTCTATGCCGAGATCCAGCAGTTCTACGCGCACCAGATGCAGCTCTTCGATGCGTTCCGGGCCGAGCCGTGGGCCGCGACGTTCACCGAGGAGGCCGTCTTCGACGTCCCGACCCTGCCGGAGCCGGTGCGCGGGCGGGTCGCGCTGGCGGCCTGCGTGCGCCACAACGAGGAAGTGGCGCGGCGCACCGGTGAGCGGCTGCGGCACTGGCTCGGCATGCTCGACGTACAGCCGCGCCCCGACGGCACGATCCGCACGCGCGCCTACGCGCTGGTGTACATGACCCCGCCGGACGGCGTCCCGAAGGTGCACCGGGTGTGCGTCATGGAGGACACCCTCGTCCGCTCCCGGGGCCGCTGGCGCACGGCGCACCGCCTGGTCTCCCGCGACGACCTGCCGTAGCCGGGGCTCAAGGACGACGAAGCCGGGCCGCCTTGCGCCGACCCGGCTTCGCTCCGTTGCGCGGCACGGCACCGCCCCTGCGTCAGCCGGTCGCTCGCCGCAGGGGAACGACCACGCGTCGGCCGGTTGCCTTGGCTCCCAGGCGGAAGAACTTCACCTGGCCCTGCTTGTGGGTGAATTCGATCCACCCCTCTGCCTCCAGCTCGCGCCGGCTCCGAGAGAAGTGCGAGGCCGGAACGCCGACGATCTCAGCCAGCTCGGCGGCCGTCCTTTCCACGGAGTGGTCCATCCCGCCGAAGATCGCATACGTCATCAGCACGTTCTGCTTGAGGTGTGACAGGCCGCTTATCCGCAGACGCAGAGCTTCGAGCTCGGGGTACGGGCTTTGGCGTGACATGGCGTTCGTCCTTCGGTGCGGTGTCCGGTCTTCCCGGGAGAGTGGGCAGGTGGTAAGCGGCAGCAACCTCCGATTGCTCTTCGCCCGTGAGGCTGGACACGATGTGGGGACTGGCCCGGTATCTGATCGTGCGACCCACGGTCTCGGCGACGAGGAAGATCTTGTTCTCCGCGAGCTTCTTCGCGATCCTCCTCGTTCCCTGCGGCGTCAGCCCAAGGTACGCGGCGGTCTCGATCGCAGTGGCCCCGCCTTGCTCGTAGGTCTGGATCGCGCAGTAGAAGAACACTCGCAAGTCGTCACCGGTCAGACCGGAGTCCTTGCTCAGCATGGCCATGACCCGGGCAAAGGAGAACTGCCCAAACCTGCCGCCGAGGCTGTACGAGCGGCGCGAAGAATCGTCTTCCCACAGCTCGTGCAGTTCACCGGTCTGCCTGTTGACCAGCTCCCTGCGGCTACTGCGCGGATTCCTTGACAACTTTGGACCCCCCGAGCCGTGCGATGCGAACCCTTCGAACATTACCGCAGGCGTCATGTCGTCAGTGGTAACTGAACGAACCTCACGGTTCCTTCTCTTACCGCTGACGACATGACCACACACGCCAGGTATTGGCATCCTAGGATGCCAATATTGGCATCTGGCGATGCCAATACTCCTTCGATTTCAGCAGGTCAGGGCGCTGCGGGGGCTGCGCCCTCTATGTGCGTCATCAGGAACAGTGCAACTGCGGGCCGCCTCGTCCCCGGGTTCCAGCCCTGCCCGGCAATCACCGGTGCCCACCGCGTCGGCGCGGGAGGGCGAACAACCAAGTAGCGTGGCTGGTACCGGGGCTGGCTGATGCCCACATTGCTGCCGGGTCCCGCATGGCGGGCATCGTCGGGGCTGACTTTCTGTGGCTGGTGCTCACAACGGCTGACGGGGGCCAGGCACGCGGCTTCGGCACGACACCCGGTATAGCCACCGGTGCGGTGCGGTGTGGCGCGTCTGCGGTACCAGGGACGGGCGGGACACCGAATAATCGGATTCATGGCCACGCTCTCCCCCACCAGTCCCCGCTCGTCGGCGGCCGAGGTGCTGAGTGCCCGGTACGCGAGCAGACTCCCCGCCTCCCTCGACGACCTCGCGGGACCCGGGCACGGACCGGTCGAGCTGCCGCTGCACGTCGCCTGGTCCGGGCTGCGCACCTATGACCTGGACCGGCCGCGTCTGCGCATGGGCATGTACCGCACGGTCCTGGCCGAGGGGCAGCACGAAGACCTCGTGCGGCTCCTCAACCGTGACCTCCTCCTCGCCCAGTGGCCCGTCCTGCGCAAGCTGGTCAGCCGACATGTACGCACGGTCTGGGAGAACGCCTTCCCCGAACTGACTTCGGCTGGGTCCGCGGCCGCGTGAAGCTCACCGACCTGCACCGCCGACTATTGGCAGCGGTGATCGACATCGGCGCGCCCTATCCCCTGGTGATCACCGGCGGGTACGCCGTCCAGGCCCACGGCCTGGTCGATCGCCTCAGCCAGGACCTCGACCAACGCTTGTACGGCGACGACCACGAGGGCTGAATCACCCCGCTCGTCCCCGTTGCTCCGCACCGATGAGCCCCAAGCCAGGGCGTCCGCGGGTCTCAGACCCGCGTCACGACCAGCGCGCTGTGCGTGCCGCCGAAGCCGCTGCCCACCGTCAAAGCCGCCCCGACGCGCTGTTCGCGAGCGGTGACCGGGGTGTAGTCGAGGTCGCAGACCGGGTCGGGGTCGTGCAGGTTCGCGGTCGGCGGGACCACGCCGTGCCGGACGGCCAGCAGGCAGGCGGCCACGGCGAGGGCGCCGAGCGCGCCCAGCGAGTAGCCGATCATCGAGGCGACCGCGCTGACCGGCACGCGGTGGGCGTGGGCGCCGAGGGCGCGTTTGAGGGCGACGGTCTCGTGCACGTCGCCGGTGCGGGTGCCCGAGCCGTGCGCGGCCACGTGGTCGACGGCGCCCGGGTCCAGGCGGGCCTCGTCGAGGGCGGCCCGGACGGCTTCCGCGAGGTCGGCCCCGCCGGTGCGCAGCGCGGTCATGTGGAAGGCACTGCTGCGCGAGCCGAACCCGGCGATCTCGCCGTACACGCGGGCCCCGCGTCGTCGCGCGTGTTCGAGTTCCTCCACGACGAGGAGGGCCGCGCCCTCGCCCAGGACGAACCCGTCGCGGGTGCGGTCGAAGGGCCGGGCGGCGCACGCCGGATCGTCGTTGCGGTGGTGCGAGGCGATGCGTACGGCGTCGAAGGAGGCCAGCGTCATCGGGGAGATCGGCGCCTCGCTCGCCCCGGCGACCACCACGTCGGCGATGCCCTCGCGGATCAGGTCGAGGGCGTGGCCGAGGGCGTCGAGGCCGGAGGTGCAGCCGGTGGAGAGCAGGGACACCGGGCCCTGTGCGCCGACCGCGCGGGCCACTTCGGCAGCCATCGAGGAGGGTACGAAGTAGTCGTACAGCCGCTCCGCCGCACGCGCGTGGCCGAAGGCCGTAGCGGCGGTCGTCGCGGTGGTGGCGAACTCCCGGTCCAGGGAACTCGCGCAGCCGAGCGCGCTGCCCAGCGACACCGCTCGGCGCGTCGGATCCGCGACGCCGGCGAGGCCGCCGCCGGCGAGGCCCCAGTCGGCGAGCCCGCTGTCGGCCAGCGCCTCCCGTGCGCCCGCCACCGCGAACTGCGCCACGCGGTCGAGCCGCAGCGCCTCGGTCAGGCTGAGCCCGCGGGCCAGTTCGTCGAACTCGGCCTCCGCGGCGACCCGTGAGCGGAACCCGGAGGGGTCGAAGCGGGTCAGCGCCCCCGTGGCGGTGCGCCCGGCGGTGAGCAGGTCCCAGTAGCCCCGCACCCCGGTGCCGCCCGGGGCCACGATTCCCAGGCCGGTGACGACGGCCCGCCTCACCGGCCCCTCGCCACTGCGGACGCGGGCCCCGTCACCCGCGCCACGACCCGCGCGGCCCGCCCGATCAGCCGCGGCAGGACCCGGTCGCGTACGAAGAAGTGCCCGCCGGGCACCGTGCGGTGGACGAACGGGCCCGTGGTCCAGCGGGCCCAGCCCGCCACCACGTCGGGTGTGACCAGCGGATCCTCGCGGCCCGAGACCGCCAGGACCGGTACGGGGAGGGGATCGGCGGACTCCCGGGCGGCGGTGCGCAGTGCTCCGGCGAGCCGGAGGTCGTCGCGCAGGACGGGGAAGACCATGCGGTGCCAGATGTCTCCGGGTTCGAGGCCGCCCGGTAGCGCGTCGAAGGTGTCGAGCAGCCGCAGCAGTGCGGCGTCGGGCAGGTCCGCGGAGGCCGCGAGCGCGGCGGGCCCGTCGGGCGGGGGCACGGCGCCGAGGGCCAGCAGGGCCGGCAGCGGCAGTCCGCGCTCGTGCAGGTGCCGGGTGAGGGTGTGGGCGACGATCCCGCCGAGGCTGTGCCCGTACAGCACGTACGGTTCCTCGGCGCGCGCGAGCGATGCGACGAGCGGCGCGAGGTCCTCCAGGAGCGCGGCCCGGTCGGTCACCCGTGCCTCGCGGCGCCGCCGGTCCCGCCCGGGCAGCGGCCACGCGTCGGGCTCCACGCCCGGCCCGAGCAGCCTCGGCCAGTGGTGGAAGGCCGAGACCCCGGCCCCCGCGTGCGCGAAGCACCACACCCGTACGCCCATCCTCGTGCCCTTCCCGTGCCGGATCGGTCCGCTCAGGCCGCGTACAGGTTGAAGGTCGACCCTCCCCGGGGTCCGGCGACCACGTCGAGCGCCGGGTCGACCGCGAGCATCGCATGGTGCAGCCGCTGCAGCTGCGGCGAGGGCTCCACCCCGAGGTCCTCGATCAGCCGGGCCCGCATTCTGCGGTAGATGTCGAGGCCCGTGGCCTGGCGGCCCGAGCGGTAGAAGGCCACCATCGCCTGCGAGTGCAGTCCCTCGTGCTGCGGGTGGCGGGCGATCAGCTCCTTGAGTTCGGCGAGGAGTTCGGTGTGCCGGCCGAGGCGCAGGTCGGCGTCGATGCGCCGCTCGGTGGTGACGAGCCGGCTCTCCTCCAGGCGCATGACCTCGATCTCCAGGATCGGCCCGACGCGTACGTCGACCAGGGCGTTGCCGTTCCACAGGCCGAGGGCCTGGCGCAGCAGGGCGGCCGCGGTCTCGTCCTCCCCCTGTTCGAAGGCGCTCTGGCCGCGCGTCACCAGCTGCTCGTACTCGTGGACGTCGACGGACTCGGGCGCGATCTGCAGGAGGTAGCCGCCGTGGCGGGTGGCGAGCACCTCTTTGGCGTTGCCCGGGGCGCCCGGTCCCATGGCGGTGCCGAGGCGCCGGCGCAGCTGGAGTATGTAGGTCTGGAGGGTGGTGAGCGCGCTGTGCGGCAGCTGCGTCCCCCATATCTCTTCCATGAGTGTCGGTACGGGCATGACCCGGCCGGGGTAGAGCGCGAGCAGTGCGAGGATCTGTCGCGGCTTGCGGGCGGTCGGAACAATCGAGCCCCCGTTGACCTCGGCGCTCAAGGGACCCAGAACCTGAATCTGCATGGTCTCCTCCGTCACTTTCGTCGAGTTCCCCTCGATTTCCAGCCTTGACCCGTGCACGGTAGCGGGACTCCGCGAATAACCTCCGGAAGCTTGAGCAGCCGTCGAGCGCGCTTCCAATTCCCTTACGCGATAGGGGAGTTGCCGCTGAATGAGGCCGTATGCGGAAGGCCCGGAACCCCGTTTCCGCATTGCCACGAGCCGTTCGAACGACGCTTGAACGCCTCTGGAACGAGGGGCTGTTTCCAGTCACCCGAGTCATACGGGTCAGGTCAGATCGGGTCAGCTCATGCCGGGTGGGCGGGGGTCAGGTCAGGCGCAGGACCCGGGGCGTGGGCCGTGCCCACGGGAACCCCTGCCTCAGGTGCACGGCCGGCGGTCCGCCCGCCGGCCGTTCGATCCGTACGGCGACTGCGGCGAGCATCTCCGGCACCGGCTCGAACTCCAGGAAGCACCACCGGTCCTTGGCGCCTTGCCCCTGCCCGTCCACGGTGAAGGCGAAGGTTCCGCGCTCGTCGGCGCGCGTGAAGGTGTACGTGGACGGGGGCTCGGCCGGGTCCGGTCCGGCGCCCTGCGCGCACGCCTTCGCGCACGCCTTCGCGTACGCCTGCCGCAGCGTCCACAGCCGCATGGCGCGGCGGGTGCGCGCACGCCCCCCGGGCGCCGCGCCGATCCAGTCGCGTTCCGCCCGCGGGAAGCCCTCGACGATGCTGTCCAGGGCCGCCGCTCCCCGGCCGAGGTGCTCCACGTCCACCCCGATGCGGTGGCCGCGGGCCACGCCGACGAGGGTGTGGCCGGGCGTGCGGGCGAGGTTGAAGTCCAGTGCGGCGCCCCCGCGCGGGAGTCCCCCCGGCGGCGGTTGGAGGTGGGGCCTGCCGTACGGGGAGCGCCTCAGGACGGCCTCCGCCTCGGGGATCCCGGTCTCCATGGCCAGCACCCGGCGCAGCAGGGTGTGCGCCACGAGGTACTGGCGCCGGTCCCGTTCGAAGAGGAAGCGGGAGGCGGTCTCCCGTTCCTGCTCGTCGAGCCAGTGCGCGGCCAGGGTCGCCGAGACCGCAGGGGCGAGGTCCGCGTCGGGGCAGAACCAGAGGCTGATGCTCACCGGACGGCGCTCACCGCGCCGGCAGCCACAGCGCGGTGCGCAGCAGGGCGGACGGCGGGATCGGGACCGACACCGCCGAGGCACCCGGAGCCGCCTCCAGCGCGGCCCAGTCCACGTCCACCCCGGCCAGCCAGAGGTCCCGCAGCTGCCCGAGCCGGCGGCCGCGCCACAGGGCGGCGAGGTAGTCGGCGCTCTCGGGGGCCTCGCCGAGGCGCATCGGGTCCCGACGCCCGCCGCGCAGGTCGGCGCACGGCGCTTCCGCCTCCGCCAGGAGCCGTACGAGTTCCTCCACTCCGTGGACGACGAAGGCGAGCCGGCAGTCCATGGCCGCGCGCCCGGTCCGCAGCCCGCGGGCCACCGCCGCGAGGCCGGGCACCTCGTGGCCGGGCACCGCGCGTCCGGGCACTTCGCGTCCGGGCATCTCGCGTCCGGGCATCTCGTGGCCGGGCATCTCGTGGCCGGGCATCTCGTGGCCCGGCGCCTCGTGGCCGGGCACCGCGCGTCCGGGCATCTCGTGGCCCGGCGGCTCGTGGCCCGCCCGCAGCCACTCCCCGAGCCGCCGTGCCGTGGCCCGCGCGTGCTCCGGAGTCGGACCCGACACCAGTACGAGTTCCGCATGCGCGGCCGAACGTTCCCGGGCCGGCGGCGCCGGGGCCGCCGGGGCCGTGTACTCCTCCAGCACCGCCTGGGCGTCCACTCCCCCCGCGCCGCGCAGGCCCGCGACCACCCGGCGGGGTACCGCGGGGTCCGCCGGGTCGGGCCGGCCCCAGGGTTCGGCGGCTTCCCGGCCCGGCGCGGGGAGCAGGACGCCGTGGCGCAGCTGGAGGACGGCCCGGGTGAGCAGTGCCAGTCCGGTGGCCGGTCCGCCTTCCCCGACGGAGGGCCGCGCGCACGGCGCGGTCTCGCGCAGGCCCGGTTCCTGCCCGTCGGCCCCGGCCCGTTCCAGGGCCGCCGCGAGTGCCGCGCCGCCCCGGGCGTGGGCCGCCGCGCTGCCGCGGACGACGGCGTGCACGGTGTCGCCGTCCGCGAGGGCCCGGTCCAGCGGCTTCAGCAGCAGCGCCCCCACCGCCTCGCCGGCGCCCGGCCGTCGGCTCCAGGGGTGCAGCAGCAGGTGGACGCCCCCGACCAGGGCGGCCGTGCACTCCCCGCGTTCCAGGGCCGCGAGCGCGAGGTGCAGGGCCGTCGGCACGGAGGCCTCGGCGGTGTCCACGCACTGGCTGGGGCCGGTCAGGCCGAGCACCCGGGACACCCCGTTGGCGATGTCCCACTGGCCGCCGCGCGAGGCCGTGCCCGCCTCGGCGGCGAGCAGCGGCCAGTCTCCCGCTCCGGCGCCGACGAACACCCCCACGTTGCGGGGCGTTCCGTCCGGGGCGCGCAGTGCGTCGAGCCGGCTGCCGGTGCAGCCGCCGTCCTCGAAGGCCTCCCAGGCGGTCTCCAGCAGCAACCGCTCCCGGGGGTCGGTCAGCGCGGCCTCCTTCGGGTCGAGCCCGAAGAACTCCGCGTCGAACTCCCCGACCCGCTCCAGGTAGTGGCCCGGTTCGCCGCCGGGCCGGCCGGGCGGCGGCGCCGCGGTCGTGTCCCGGCCGTCGCACAGCAGCTGCCAGAACGCCGCCAGGTCGGGGGCCCCCGGATAGCGGCCGGCCATCCCCACGACGGCCACGGGGGCCGCCCGCAGGGGCAGTTCCCGTCCCGCGGGCTCGTACGGCATGACGGGCGCGACCGGCGCGGCGGCCGTCACGATCATGCCGTCTGCGCCGCCGAGGGCGTTAACGGCGTTAACGCCGTTAACGGTGCCGACCGTGCCGACGGCGGGCGCCAGCAGGGCGACCGCCTGTCTCCGGTCGAGGGTCCCGTCCTTGAACCGGGTGAGAATCTCCCGCTCGTCCATCCCGGCCCGTCTCCCGTCAGACCTGGGCTCGGCGCGGCAGCAGCAGGAGCGCCTCGGCGACGCTGAGCCGCCCGTCCTGCAAGGCGTCCAGCAGCAGTTCGAGCTCGCGGACGGCCGGCGGGGCGGTCCGGATCCCGGTCTGCCGGCCCACGTACGCCGCGAGTGCGTCCAGCGTCTGGTACTCGTGCAACACCAGGGCCCGCTCGCTCAGCCCGAAGACACGGTTGACGACGGAGACGAACTCCGCGCCGAGGAGCGAGTCCACCCCCAGCCGCGGGAACGGGGTGTCCGCGTCCACGTCCCAGCTGTCGCAGCACAGGATCGCGGTGAGCTGCTCGCGCAGTACGTCGACGATCTCCATGCCCGGCACCACCGGGACTCCCGGAACCGGAGGAACAGGCGGAACCGGCGGAACCGGCGGCGCAGACGGAACAGGCGGAACCACCGGAATCGGCACGGCCGCCGGAACGCCGGGACCGACCGGGAGGACCGCCGGCGCCACCGGCTCGGCCGCCCGCACCACCTCCCGGGCGAAGGCCGCCGGGGTGGGGTGGTCGTAGAGGTCGCTCGGGCACAGGGCGGTCCCGTGACGGGCGTTGACCACGGCGACGAACTCCGCGATCAGCAGCGAGCCGAGGCCGAGGAACTGGAAGGTCTGCTCGGGGTCGATCTTCTGCGGGTCCACCTTCAGCACGTCGCCGAGCACCCCGATGACGTCGGGCAGCACATCGGCGGCGCGTGGCGGAGCGGAAGAACGGTCGTACGTCATCGGTGACTCCTCCAAACCGGCGCCGGTGCGGGTCAGCCGGCGCTGCCCGAGAATCCGTGTGCGTACGCGGCCCTCGGCGCCTCCGTACGGAAGCCGTCCGCCGCGCCCTCGGGTACGAGGCCGGGCAGCAGCAGCGTCCACAGCGCGGCCACCCTGCGCTGGAGCTCGGCGCCGGGCATTCCGGTGCCCGCCATCACCTCGATCCCGCACACGGTCGCGGCGACGAGCGATTCGGCGCTCTCCCAGGAGCACCCCTCGCGCAGTTCGCCCGCGTCCCGGGCCTGGCGCAGCAGCCCGCAGGCCGCCGCGACCCAGACGCGGTGGAAGTCGGTGAGGGCCGGCAGGGTGTCCGCACACTCCTTGGTGATCCGGAAACTGGCGGGCACGGCCGGCTCGTCGAGCAGGGCGCGGGCCAGCCAGTGCGTCGCGTCGACCAGCGACTGGAGCGGCGAGAGCCCGGATGCGCCGAGCGCCCGCAGGGATTCGTCGAGCAGCGCGCGGCCCCGCTCCTGGACGGCCACGGCGAGTTCGTCCTTGGAGGCGAAGTGGAAGTACAGGGCCCCCTTGGTCACGCCGGCCGAGGCGGCGATCCCGCTGAGCGTCGCGTTCGCGTAGCCGTGGCGGTGGAACCATTCGGCCCCGGCGTGCACGAGCTTGCGCCGGGTCCGCTCCGAGCGCTCCTGCACGGCCGTGCCGCCCCGGCCCGCGCTCCTGCTCCGGGGCCGTGCCGCGGCGCGAACCGCGGTCCGGGCCGTCGTACGGGTCGTCGTCTGGGAGGTCGTACGGGCTGCCGTCCGGTCCGCCGTCCGATCCGCTGTGCGGTCCGTCGTGCGATCGGTCGTCTGAGGTGTCGCCCTCACGCGTGCGGCCATGTCAGCCCACGCGTACCAGTCGTCCGCCACCCGCCTCCGGCACCTCTGACAGGCCGTCGGGGCCGGCCATGAGGATCGAGCGCTGCAGCCGGCGCAGCGAGGTGGAGGGTTCGAGGCCCAGCTCCCGTACGAGCGTCGCGCGCAGCCGCTGGTAGACGTCGAGGGCCTCGCCGCGGCGGCCCGAGCGGTGCAGGGCGAGCATGAACTGGCCGTGCAGGTTCTCGTGCGTGCGGTACTGGCTGACGAGCACGGTCAGTTCGGCCAGCAGCTCGCGGTGGCGACCGAGTCGCAGGTCCGCCTCGATGCGCTGGTCGAGGGCGCAGAGCCGGGTCTCCTCCAGCCGCCGGGTCTCCATGTCCAGCTGGATCCCGCCCTGTACGTCGGCGAAGGCGGGGCCGGACCACAGGGCCAGGGCCTCGCGCAGCTTGCGGGCCGCGCCGGGGAAGTCGCCGGCGTCCATGGCCCGGTAGCCCATGCCGGAGAGCCGTTCGAACTCGCGTATGTCGCTGAGGCCGCCGCCGCTGTCCAGCAGGTAACCGCCGGGCAGCGTGACGAGCACGTCCTTGGCCGTGCGCCGCCGGCCCTCGCACTCGCCGTCGCCCCCGACGGGCGCGCCCTGCTCCAGGGCCGCCGCGATGAGCGTCCTTAACTGCAGTACGTAGGTCTGGAGCGTGGTGCGTGCGCTGCGCGGCGGGGTGCCGGCCCACAGTTCCTCGATCAGTGCCGACACCGGGACCACCTGGTCGGCATGGAGCGCCAGTATCGCCAGTACCTGTCGCGGCTTGGGGGCGGTCGGCGTGACGGAGATCCCCTGCTCCCGCACGGCCAGTGTGCCCAGAACTTCGATGTCCACGCCGTACTCCCCTGTCCTTGGATGAGCCGATCCCAGTTAAAAACAGGACCCACGGTTTGTCAATACAAAACCGACCGCGCTGTTTTGGGTTCATCACCCATCCATTGTCGACCCAAACACGCTCCTGACCTGCAAATATCTGGGAAAATCGAAGGTCGACGACCCATACAGGGAGACTCCAGGGACACTCCAGAACGGGCCCATAGGCTGCGAAAACAAACCGGCTGCGCCGTACTGTCTAGCGGGTGCGGGCCCCTCCGGCCTCCAGGTCGGCGAGCAGCGCCGGCGTCACCAGCGTCGGCAGCAGCAGGCGCCAGAACCGGGTGACCGTCGCGGCCGAGAGCCACTCCGCGTCCCGGGCCCCGAGCACCTCCAGACCCACGGTCGCGGCCACCACGGCACCCCCGGCGTCGCCCGCGGCCACCTCGGAACGCAGCTCGCCCCCGGCATCGGCCCGCTCCAGGGTCTCCTCGACCCACTGCCGCCACCGTCCGCGCAGATCGACCCGGGGCGAGCGGGAGACCTCTCCGCTCAGCTCGAATCCGGCCCGCAGGACGACGTCCTCGCGCAGCGCCCCGGCCAGCCCGTGGGTGACGTCCACCAGGAGCTGCACCCGGCTCGCCCCGGGCGCCGGCTCGGCACCGGTGACGGCCAGGAGTCTGGTCAGCGCCGCCCCCTCGACCGCGTCGGCCAGCGCCGCCTTGCTGGCGAAGTGGAAGTGCAGCGCCCCGTTGCTCACGCCGGCCAGCGAACTGATCGCGGTGAGCGACGCGACCGGGAAGCCCTCACGGTCGAAGACCTCGGCCGCCGACCGGATCAGGGTGTCGCGCGTGCGCGCCGCGCGTTCCTGCTTGACCATGGGCTGCTCCGTCACTGCGAGAGAGTGCGCGCCCACGGAGAGGCGGCAGGGCAAAGGTGCCGCGGAGCTGCGCGAGGATGCGGTCCCGCTCAACGGAACACTATAACAAACCGTCTGTGCGGTTTCTGTGGAGGTGAGCCACGGCCCACCGCTGCTCGGCCGTGGGGATCGGCCCCGCCGAGGGCGTCCGGCCACCTTCGGCACCGGCGCTCAAGACCGGCTCGCACCCCGCTCGAGCGGCCTATGCCCGCAGCAATCCCTTAATTTTCGAACGGAGTTGGGGCCGAAGGGGGGACAACCGGCCCGACCAGGAGTAAGAGGTAACGGAGAGAAGATCCCTCCACTTCACCCGATAGCGGATGGTCGGGTACCGCTAGAGATTAAACCGGCTGGTCTGTATCTTCCTGGCCCAGAGACACCGAGGCACAAGCCCTTCACGCCAGCGCAGCCTAGGGGGAGCCATGTCCGCAAGCACGTTTCGCGTCGAACCCACGGTCAACACCGCAGCGGGAGACCTCACCTCTCCCCTGACCCTCCAGAACGGCTTCCGGTTCCCGTCCCTCACCGTCACCGTTCCGAAGGAACTCGTCCACCGGGCGTCCGTCGCCGAGGTCATGCTCACCGACTGGCAGCGGCTGACGGAGGACCGCTTCCTCGTGTCCGCCCAATGGCCCCGCGCCCACAGCTTCTTCACCCCCGTGGCGGACGGTTACCACGACCCGCTCATCATGTGCGAGACGGTGCGCCAGTACAGCATCCTCCTGGCCCACGCCGAGTTCGGGGTCCCGCTCGACCACCAGTTCATCATGTGGGACCTCGACGTCACCGTGCGGCCCGAGCACCTGCGCGTGGGCTGGGAGCCCGCCTCGCTCGACATCGAGATCACGTGTACGGAGATGGAACGGCGCGGCAGAAACGTCTCGAAGCTCCGCTTCGAGTCGGTCGTATGGCGCGACGGCTACGTCGTCGCCACCGGAAACGGCTCGTGTTCCTGCATGCCGCCCGCGGTCTACCGCCGCATACGGGGCGCGCACACCCTCGGCGACGACTGGCACCAACTCCCGCTCACCAGCCCGGCGGCCCCGCAGAGCGTGGGGCGCATGTCCCCCATGGATGTCGTCCTCTCCCCCACGGCCGAGCCGGACCGCTGGCAGCTGCGCGTGGACACCCGGCACCCCGTCCTCTTCGAGCACGCCGTGGACCACGTCCCCGGCATGCTGCTGCTGGAGGCCGCCCGGCAGGCCACGGCTGCCCTGCTCGGCCGCTCCTCCTACCTCCCGCTCTCGGTCGCCGGCCAGTTCATGCGCTACGCCGAGCTGAACTCCCCCTGCATGATCGAGGCCCGCAGGATCACCGACTCGGCCTCGGGCGACGAGGAGACCGTCCTGGTCACCGCGCATCAGGACGGTGCCCTCGTCTTCAGCGCCACCGTGACGGCGGGAACGCACGGCCGCTGACCGCGCGCACGCCCTTGTACACGCCTTGGCGCACACCCCTGCGCGTACCCCTTCTCATGCCCCTCCTCATGCCCCTGCGCATGCCCCCGTGTTCGCGCCTCACGAGGCCTCGAACGCCCCCAGGTGATCACGCGCCCACGCCCTGAAGGATCCGGCCGGGCGGCCGAGCAGGGCGGGGACCGTGTCCCCCACCTGCCCCTTCCCGGCCTGGACCTGCCGCCCCGCCCGGTACACGAGGGCGTCGGCCACGGCCTCGGGGTGCACCCGGCGCAGCGCGGTGCGCGCCTGCTCCGGTCCCAGTTCCGCACAGCGCAGCGGGCGGCCCAGCAACTCGGCGATCTGGGCCGTCTGCTCGACCGCAGTGAGCGCCTCGGGTCCGGTCAGCGTGTAGGTCCGGCCCGCGTGCCCGTCCTCGGTGAGTGCCCGCACCGCGACCTCCGCCACGTCCCGCGGATCGACACAGGCGACGGACGCCTCCGGGTGCAGGGCCCGGACCACCCCGTCCTGCCGCACGGCCGGGGCCCAGGAGAGGGTGTTCGACATGTACGCGCGGGGGCGCAGCAGTGTCCACTCCATGCCGGAACCGCGCACCTCCTCCTCCTGGGCGCGCTGGCCCCGGGAGAGCACGTCGTCGGCCCCGTCGTCGGTGACGGCGGCGGCGGACAGCTTCACCACGTGGCGCACGCCGGCCGACCGCGCGGCCCGCACGACGCGGGCGTCGTCCTCTCCCAGCCGGTTGGTGACCAGGAAGACGGCCGCCACCCCGCTCAGCGCCGACGCGAGCGAGCGCGGGTCCTCGTAGTCCCCGTACACGGTCCGAGTCCGCCGCGAGGCGCCCGTGACCCGCTCAGGATGCCTGGCCATGACGCGGACCGGCCGGTCGGCGGGGAGCCTGCGGACGACCTCGCGCCCGATCGTCCCGGTGGCACCAGTGACGAGGATCATGCTTCCTCTCCTCCCGCATTCAACATCTTGTGTCCCATGGATCGAGCGAAGACCATTGGCTTCTGTAAGATACGAACTGAGCGGTTTTTTTTATCGACCCGAACTCACGTCCCCGGGGAAGGGAGAGCCGGCGTGGCCGAACAACTCCGAGCCGTCCGTACACGTCAGGCGATCCTGATGGCAGCGGCCAAGATTTTCGAGGAACACGGGTACCAGGCTGCGACGATCTCGCAGATCCTCAGCGAGGCCGGGGTGACCAAGGGCGCCCTGTACTTCCACTTCCAGTCGAAGGAGGACCTGGCGCAGGGGGTGCTCGCCGAGCAGGACCAGAGCCTCGTCCCGCCCGCCCGGGCCAGCAAGGCCCAGGAGCTCGTCGACGCGGTGATGCTGCACGCGCACCGCCTGTCGACCGACCCCATCGTGCGCGCCGGAGTCCGCCTTTCGATGGACCAGCGGGCACAGGGCCTGGACCGCAGCGGACCGTTCCTGCGCTGGAGCGAGGTCGGCGTCCACTTCCTCCGGCAGGCACAGGAACAGGGCGAACTGCTGCCCCACGTCGTGCTGTCCGAGACCGCGGACGTCATCGTGGGATCCTTCGCCGGCGTCCAGTCCATGTCCCAGGCCGTCTGCGACTACGCCGACCTGGTGAGCCGGGTCTCCGCGCTGATGCGCCACGTGTTGCCCAGCGTGGTGGTGCCCTCCATCCTCGCCTCGCTGGACCTCTCCGCGACCCGGGGTGCCACGGTCTACGCCGAGGCCGTGAAGGCGGCCGAGGAGCAGGAACTCGCGGGCGCCGTCGGCTGAACCGCCGGGGAGGCCGGACCCACCGGTCCCGGCCTCCCCGCCGCACCCACCGCACCCGGCCGCCCGACGTACTCCGCCACCGCGGCCGACAGCTCCATGCCCCCGGGCGTCCACGCCAGGTACCCGTCGGGTCTCACCAGCAGCGCGTCGTACGGCACTTCGGGTGTGGGCAGCGCCCGCACCACGTGCAGCGCCCCCTCCCACGAACGCGCCTCCGCCTCCCGGGAGGCGCCCTGCTCGCCCAGCAGCAGGAGCAGCGGGCGGCCGTCCCGCAGGAGTCCGATCACATCGGTCGCACCCGTACGCGTGCGCAGCGGCGCGTTGTAGAGAAACGTTCCCGCATCAGGCGATGCACGGTCGGCGGGCACCGGGAGCACAGTGTCCTGTGCGCTGATCATGCCGCTGAGCCGCCCCTGGCCGCCGCCCGCGGCCAGCAGTTCGGTGAACACCGTGCGCAGGGCGTCCGGTTCGGGTCCCGGCCGCATCAGGGCGAGCTGGGCCCGGGTGTTGCCGATGACCCGCTCGGCGGCCGGCCTGCGCTCCGCGTCGTACGTGTCGAGCAGCTCCCCGGCCGCCCTGCCGTGCACGGCGAGCGCCAGCTTCCAGCCCAGGTTGAGGGCGTCCAGCACCCCGGTGCTGAGGCCCTGGCCGCCGATCGGGAAGTGCACGTGCGCCGCGTCCCCCGCCAGGAAGACCCGGCCCGCCCGGAAGGTCCGCGCCAGCTTGGTGGCGTCGCTGAACCTGCTCAGCCAGCGCGGATCCGCCATGGCGACCTCGTGTCCGGCGATCCGGGACACCTCCCGCCGCATCTCCTCCAGGGTGGGCTCCCTGTGCCGGTCGCCATGGGCTCCGGCGCAGTCGAGGGTGCGGATGTGGGTCGCGCCCTGCGGATCGCGCTTGGAGACGATCCAACCCCGGTCCGTCCGCAGCCAGCCCTCCGGCAGCGCGGCCGGGTCCGCGAGCGTGACCGTGCCCATCAGCGAGGCGACCGTGGCCGGCCGGACGTCGGAGGCGATGCCCGCCTGCTCGCGGACCGTACTGCGCGCCCCGTCCGCCGCCACCACGTAATCGGCGGAACAGGTCACCGGCCCCAGCGGCCCGTGCGCCGTGACGCTCGCCCCCTCCGCATCCTGAAGGACCCCCGTCACCCGCTGCCCGCGCAGGATCCTGGCCCCCGCCGCCCGGGCCCGTCCCTCGAAGTGACGTTCCAGCTCCGCCTGCGGGCACTTGAGGATCGGCCGCGGCTCGGTCCGGGGGGCGGCGATGAGCAGGCCGGACAGCCCCGCGAAGTGGAAGGGGGCGGGCCCGGCCGCGGCCGCGGACCGGGCACCGGGTTCCGGCAGGTGGCCCCGCCTGGCCAGGCACTGCACGGCCCGGGCGTGCAGCGTGGTCGCCTTGGGCCGGTCCGATACCCGGGTCTGCGGTTCGAACAGGACGGTGTCGACCCCGTAGGCGGCCAGCTCGGCGGCGACGAGCATGCCGACCGGCCCCCCGCCGACCACGACCACCTGCGCCTGCATGCGACGTAACCCCTGCACAGCGGTGCCCCCCATCGACAGCCCGTGTCCATCCGGCGGCCGAAAATATACCGGCGGCCCCGTTTGTTTTCCAGTTGTCGAGCCCGCGGGTTCCGGGGAACTCCCGCTCCCGCAGGGAGAGTTGGAGCAGCACCGCTCAAGACGCACTGGAAGGCCACTCGAATCCTCCGCGCCACACGAGGCCTACCCCCGTATAGTCACCATGCCTTGACTATTCGATGACCCGTTCCCGAAGAACCGATGACCCAGGGGGAGACCGTATGGAGACCGCGCGCCTGGCCTCGCTCATCGCCGCCACCCTCACCATGGGCCTGGTCAGCGGCCTGTTCTACGGCTTTTCCGTCTCCGTGATGCCCGGTCTGAAGCGTACGGACGACCGCACCGTCATCGAGGTCATGCAGCACATCAACAAGGCGATCCTCAACGGCTGGTTCGTCCTCGGCTACATCGGCGCGTTCCTCTTCACCGCCTTGGCGCTGGCCCTGCACGTCCCGTCCGACGGCCGTGACGTGCTGCCGCCGCTGATCGCGGCCCTGGTCTGCTACATCGTCTCGATGGGTGTCACCAACAAGGTGAACATCCCGCTGAACAACGCCCTGGAACAGGCCGGCCCGGTGGCCCGGATCGCCGACCCGGCCGCCGTCCGGCGCGCCTTCGAGGGCCCCTGGGTCCGCGCCAACGTCTGGCGCACCCTGCTGTGCACCGCCGCCGTCGGCTTCCTGGCCTGGGCCCTGTACCTGCACGGCCAGACCGCCTGACCCGGGCCGGCCGACGTGGACGCGGGCACACGCACGAAGTCCCCCGGTCGGGTGGGCCGGAGGACTTCGTCGTGGTGCGTGGGGGGAGGCTCGGGACCGGCGGGGTCGGTGGATCAGCGGGTGCCCCGGCCGAAGAGGATCAGGGCGCGGGACATGGCGGTCAGGGCCAACGTGCACAGCAGGGTGCGCAGGATGTTGGTCGAGACCCAGGTTGTCTTGAACTTCTCGACGATCGAGAAGTCCGTCAGCTTCGCCGCGTCGCCCGCGTCGGCGAGCTCGTTGTTGAGCGGGATGTTCACGGAGAAGGTGATCATCAGGACGACGAAGTAGGCCAGCGCCGCGGCCCCGACCCAGATCGCCACGTTGCGGCGGCCCTTGCGGAACTCGATCACCGCGGAGGCGGCGGACGCGAGCAGCGCGACGATGAACGCCATGCCGAAGAGCCCGTTGCCGTCGATCTTCGAGTTGAAGTTCTGCATGGCGGTGACGTACGTGTGCTCGTCGCCCGCGGCCAGACCCGGCATCACCGAGACGTCGAAGGCGAAGAACAGGCCCGCCATCAGGCCGATGAGGACCGTCGAGACGATCAGCAGTGAGGTGGCGAGCCCGGAACGCTCGGCGGACGCCGGCGCGGGCTGCTGGGGCGGGGCGTAGTAGCCGCTACCGGCCGGATTGGAGTTCATGGGACATCCTCATCTGGGTGGTGGGAGTAGTGCTCGCCCTCGGCACGGACATCCGATCGTGGCATTCCCCGGAATGCCCTGCCATGGGTTTCCACCAGTGCTTGAGCGGGACTCAAGCTGCCGGACTCGTACACGTGGACTCATGCGGAGATCCGTGGGGGACACGGCCGGACATGGTCTGTTGCCCAGGATTCTTCCGACGCTCCCTCGGCTCGTCCTTGAGCGTTCGTCGAGCGGGGCGACAGCCCTGCCGCACGCCCCGCCGGACGTCCCCTAACGCACGCGGAAGTTCGCCATCATCCCCATCGCCGAGTGGTCCAGCAGGTGGCAGTGGTAGACGTACGTCCCCTTGTACGTGTCGAAGGTGGCGTGCAGCTTCACCGTCTCGCCGGGGAACAGCCGGACCGTGTCCTTCAGCCCGGCCTCGGCCGGAGCCACCGGGGCGCCGTTGCGCTCCAGCACCCGGAACTGGATCAGGTGCATGTGGAAGTTGTGCGGGATGATCTTGTTCGCGTTGGTGACGGTCCAGATCTCCGAGGTGCCGTGCGCGATGGTCTGGTCGATGCGCTGGTAGTCCCATTCCTGCCCGTCCATCAGGCCCCTCGGCTCCTCGCGGCCGTCCTCGTCCATGCTGAGGACGATGTTCCGCTGGACCGTGGCCGTCCGCATCGCCGGCAGCGTGCGCAGCACGTCGGGCACCCGGCTCGGGTCGGCGGCCGTCCGTACGACGTCGAAGCGCAGCACCTTGCCCACCTGGTCGGGCGTCCCCGGGCCCAGGGTGTTCTCCAGGACGATCTTCGTGCCGACCGGGTAGCGGGAGAAGTCGATGACCACGTCCGCGCGCTCCGCCGGGGACAGCCCGACGGTGTCCGTGGTGAAGGGGCGCTCCAGCAGCCCGCCGTCCGTGCCGATCTGGATCATCTGGCCGCCGTCCGACAGGCGCAGCTGGAAGAAGCGCATGTTGGAGGAGTTGAGCAGCCGGAAGCGGTACTTGCGCGCCGCGACCTCGAAGTACGGCGACGGCCGCCCGTTGGCGAGGATCGTGGTCCGCCCGAAGACGTCGTCCATCTGGTAGACCAGCTGTCCGGCCTCGTCGAAGCGGGCGTCGCGGAGCGCGATCGGGACCTCGTACTGGCCTGCCGGCAGCGGCAGCGAGCGCTCGGTCTCGTCCGACAGCAGGTACATGGCGGACAGACCGCGGAAGACGTGCTCCGACTCCATGTGGTGCGCGTGGTCGTGGAACCAGAGCGCGGCGCCCGGCTGCTGGTTGGGGTAGGTGTACGTGCGCGAGGTCCCCGGGCCGAAGGTGTCCATCGGGCCGCCGTCGTTCTCCGGTGAGACGCTGCCGCCGTGCAGGTGGACCGAGACCGGCATGGTGAGGCTGTTGCGGTGCCGGATCGACACCCTCCGCCCGCTGCGGGCCCGCAGCACCGGCCCGGGGAAGTGGCCATCGTAGGTGAGGACCTTCGTCTGCACCCCGGGGATGATCTCCCGCGCCACCTCCTTGATGGTGACGGCGTACGTGTCCTGGCCGCCCAGCACGTTGTACGGCGAGAGCACCGGCAGCGTCGGCATCTTCACGGTGAACGGCGCCGGGACGGTGACCGCCTCCGTGGCCTGCGCGGACCCGGCGTTGAGCAGCGGCGCCAGCCCGCCGGTGGTGAGCAGGCCCGCACCGGCCGCGCCTATGGCGCCGCCGAGCACGCTGCGTCTGGTGACCATGGGTTTCCTCCTGGGACGGGTGGGGACCGCGCGGGTGTCGCGCCGCGAGTGGAACAGGGCCGGCTCGCAGGTCACTCGAGCCCGGATGGGGTCAGGTTGCGCGGGCCTTGCGGGGGCCCGGCGACCCTTACTCGTGCGTACGTACGACCGCGTACGCCCGACTCGTGCCGCCCTGCCCGGCGGCCGCTGGGGGAGGCTCCCGTGGACCTGAACGACCTGCACGACTTACGCGGCTGGCTGCCGCGCGCACTCGGGGTGGCCGAACGCTGGGGCGGCCAGTTCGGTCCCTACGAAACCCACGACGCCCACCGGACGGACCCCGAGGCGTTCACCGAGGCCTTCGACCGCCTCGCGAAGCGGATGGACCACAACTATCCGTTCTTCCACCCGCGTTACGCCGGACAGATGGTCAAGCCCCCGCACCCGGCGGCCGTCACCGGCTACCTCACCGCAATGCTCTTCAACCCGAACAACCACGCCGCGGAGGGCGGCCCGGCCACCACCGAGATGGAACGCGAGGCGGTCGCCGACCTGGCCGCCATGTTCGGCCTCGCCGCACACGTCGGGCACCTCACCACCAGCGGCACGATGGCCAACCTGGAGGCCCTGTACGTCGCCAGGCAACTGCACCCGGACCGCGGGATCGCCTACAGCGCCGAGTGCCACTACACGCACGAGCGGATGTGCCACGTCCTCGGCATGGAGGGCCACCGCATCCCCGCCGACGCCCACGGCCGCATCGACCTCGACGCGCTGGAGAGCGCCCTGCGCGGCGGGCGGATCGGCACCGTCGTCGTCACCACGGGCACCACCGGCCTGGGCGCGGTCGACCCGGTGCACGAGGTACTGCCGCTCGCCCGCCAGTACGGGGCGCGCGTCCACGTCGACGCGGCGTACGGCGGCTTCTACGCGATCCTCGGCCGGGCCGACACCGGCGGAATCGACCCCGCCCCCTGGCAGGCGATAGCCGCATGCGACTCAGTGGTGGTAGACCCCCACAAACAAGGCCTCCAGCCCTACGGCTGCGGTGCGGTCCTCTTCCCGGACCCCCGGGCCGGCCGGCACTTCGCGCACGACTCCCCGTACACCTACTTCACCGACTCGGACCTGCACCTGGGCGAGATCAGCCTGGAGTGCTCGCGCGCGGGCGCGGCCGCCGCCGCCCTCTGGCTGACCCTGCAACTCCTCCCCCTCACCCCGGACGGCTTCGGCCGCATCCTGTCGGCGAACCGCCGCGCAGCCCTGCACTGGTCGGACCTCATCACCGCCTCCCCCGACCTCACCCTCTACCAGCGCCCGGACCTCGACATCGTCACGTACTTCCCGACGACCGCCGACGGTTCCCTCTCCTCCGTCGACGCCGCCTCGGACCGGCTGCTGCGCGACGGCATGACGGCCGAGGCCGACCCGGTGTTCCTGAGCGTGCTGCGCGCCGACGCCGACGCGTTCGTACGACGCCACCCGCACACGGTCCGCGACGCGGAGGCGGCCCGCGTGATCCGCAGCGTCCTGATCAAGCCGGAGCACGAGCACTACCTGCCGACGCTCCACGCCCGCGTGGCGGAGCTCGCCGCACACGCCCGCGCCTGACCGAACACGCCTACCCCCCTTCCCACAGGAGGCCTGCCTTGTCCCCGACCCTCTCCCCCAACCTCAGCCGCTCTCAAGTTGCCCACCTGTCCACGCTCCTCGCGACCACCTTCCACGAGGACGCGTTGACCCGCTGGATGATCCCCGACGAGCGCCTGCGAGCCGAGCTGCTGCCCGGCTTCTTCCGCGTGTTCGTCGAACTCTCGGCTGCCTACGACGCCGTACTCACCACCCCGGACGGCGACGCGGTGCTGCTCTTCCTCCCGCCCGGCGCCGAGCCGGACGAGGCCGCCCTGGACGCGGCCTTCGCCGAGGCCCTGGGCGAGCACGCGGACGCCCTGCGCACCATCGCCCGCCTCCAGGCCGAGGCCCATCCACACGGCCCGCCGCACTACTACGTCTCCTTCGGCGCGGTCCGCGCCGGCCGCCAGCAGTCCGGCCTGATCACCGCGCTCCTGTGTGAAGTCCTGAACCGCGCGGACGCCGAGGGCGTACCCGTCTACGCCGAGGCCAGCTCCCCGGGCGGCGAGGCCGCCTGCCGCCGCGCGGGCTTCGAGCTCCTGGGAGGCGACATCGCCCTCCCCGCCGACGGCCCGGTCCTCCGCCCGATGTGGAGGAACTCCCGATGAGGGGCGACGACCTGATCCAGTCGTGGACCGCGGGCGAGATCGCGCGCGGCGAGGTACCGGCCGACGCGATCGGCCCGCTCCTGCAAGTCCTCATGTGGAGCCGGGACTTCCTGGTCTCCAGCCACCCCGAACTGGGCCGCACCGGCCCCGTCTGCCCCTACACCCAGCCCTCACTGCGCAAGGAACTCTTCCACCTGGCCCTGCCCTCCCCCGACTGCGAGGACCTCAGCCAGGCGGTCGACTCCCTCCGCACCCGCCACGCGGTCCTCTCCGAGCCCCTCTCCCCGGAGGACCGCGAGCTCCTCACGATCCTCCTGGTCCTCCCCGCCTTCGACCCCACGGACTCAATCGAACTCGACGAACTCCAGCGCAAGGCAAAGGACGAGTTCGTCGCGGAGGGCCTGATGATCGGCCAGTTCCACCCCGTCTGCGAGGAGCCGGGCCTCTACAACGAGTCCTTCCGCCCCCTACGCGCCCCGCTCCCCCTCCTCGCGGTCCGAAAACTCCTGGTCTTCGACCTCCCGTTCCTGGTGAGCGACGACTCCCACATGGACCACTACCTCCAACGCTTCGCCCCGGCCATCCCGTCCCGCATCCGCGACCAACTGGTGAGCCGAGTGGTGGCGGCCTGACCCTCCGGCCCCGGGTGCGCCACGCACCCGGGGCCGAGTCACAAGCCGGTCCTGAACACCCGCCGGGAAAGAAGGCCGGCGACGCCTTCGGACCGAGACCAGGGGTCGACGTGGTGCGTTCATGCGGGCAGTCTGCCCCCGGATTGCTACCTTCGACTGCCGGGCCTGCACCCTCGGTTTCCAAGAAGTTCTGGAACCCTATGAGCACTTGGAAGATCTTGGGTTAGTATTCACAAGCTCACAAAGTCCTGATTTCTGCATGTAAAACCCTCCCCCATGGGGATTTCGGCACTGGAAGCGTGCAGTTTCCCTCGCAGGGTGGATTCTGGGACGGGTTATCAGTCTTCACTGTTTCTCAGCTGACACGGCTTTGGAATGGTCTCGCTCAGCGTCCGAGATCTATCAGAGGGTGGCTCCCCCTGTTGATCTCTTGTGCTCGTAGAGCACGCACTAAGGCGGTCGCACCCTCTGTGGGGGCGACCGCCTTTGCGTTACTCCAAGGGATCTTGACACTCAATCAAAAATCTCTGGGTAGAGCTTTGTTGAATCCCAAACATGCCTCCCCGACTCGCCGTTTCGGATGAATTCCCTCCGGGCGGCGGAAGTTTCGGCCGGGTCACTCGGGTGGCGTATTCTGCCGTGTAGCCGGTTCGACCCCTCGCCAGGGTTCGAGCTCCACCGGTCATGCGTTTCGTAAGTCGAGATCATTCCAAAGATGCGGTCGAGCTGTGCTTTCCCCTCGGGGCCAGTACGGCTCGGCCGCCATACCCCAGGGGTACTCGTGTCTGGAATTCTCGCGGCGGTACTGATCGTCGCGATCGTGGTGGGGGCGGCCTGCTTCGCCATCCACTACCTCAACAAGGCCGCTGGCCGCATCGCCGTCGTCATCACGGCCCTGGCCGTCCTGGTCGGCGCCCTGGTGCCGGTCGTCAAGATCCTCGCTGAATCGCCCTCCCCTGCGTCTGGGCAGATCGTCGCCCCCGCTGTGCCCAACCCGGGGCTCCCACAGGCCGGGACCGGCCTCGGAGAGGGTGCTCGATGACCGACGTCGTAGTCTACGAGCCCCAGCGCTTCCGGTCCTGGCCGTACAGCTCAGTCTCCGTGTACCTGAAGTCGCTGGGCCTGCCCTCGTACGCCATGGAGTCCCTGATGCTCGCCGGCCGTATTGAGGCCCAGGAGCGAGGTGATGTCTTGGCCTATGGCCCGGAGTGGATCCACATCATGGGCCGCGGAATCATCAAGGAGACCACCCCCCACGGCAGCGCGCGCTTGTGGAGAACGGGCATGATCCTGGGCGACATCAGTCGGGTGATGCTTCGGAAGAGCATCATCGATGAGTCTGGTTCCCGCGGGTCCGGAACGCACATCGAGTTCCTGCACATCGGATCTTGCCTGAGCGTCACCACCCGTACGTTTGCGACGCTGATCGAGAAGGAGCCCGTGCTGGCCCTCCTACTCGCCCAACTGACCAACGAGCGCTCCCGGATCGTGGAGTCGGTCTACGGGGCCACGAAGGCGGACCCCGTGATCCGGGTCGCGCGCCTTCTGGAGTACCTCGCGATGACGCCGTCCCGAAAGGGGGCCGATCGTTTCCGGTGGACCCGCACCGGAGCCCACCAGGTGCCCACCGGCGCGGTCACGCTCCACGGCCCTAGCCAGGCCGACATCGCCGACGCGCTCGGACTTGGCCGCACCACGGTGGAGAAGGCCATCGCGAACCTGAGGGCCGTCGGGGTCTTGACCGAGCTGGCACCCGGCACCCGGTCGAATCGGTACTACGAGATCGTGGACTTCGGACACCTGAAGTCCCTCGCCCGCTCGGAGACGTGACCCTTCTGAACGAGCTTCCTGTGCCCCCGGCCTCTCCGGGGGCACAGGCGTTTCTGCCTGCAGGCAGTTGCTCGTGTTCAGCAGGCGGGTCGAGCCGGGTGGCGGTCAGGGGGTGAAGACGTCTCCGAACTCTCGAAGTGCGCATCGTCCACCAGTCGCGCCCCTGGGGTGACGAAGCCTCCGCCGCCGCGGTGCGGCGCACGATCCGGGACCGGGTCGGGGAGCTCGGTGGCTTCATGGGGTCGGGAGACCTCGACCTCCCCGGGTCGCTCAACTGGTACGCCCCCGACATCGCCGTCGCACCGAAGGAGCTGACGAAGGGCGACGGGCCGCACCCCTTCGGTGCGGCCCTCCGCCTCCCCGAGCCGTTCGGGATCGAGCTCGACACCTCCGAGCTCTAGGCGCCCGGCGGCGGCAGGCACTCCTCCAGGAACATCAGCACCCGCAGGTGGTACGCCGCCGCCGCGTGGCCGAGGCTGATGTTGTGGCCCGCCGCCGGGAGGTGTTCCAGGGCCACCCGCGGGGACGAGGTGAGGCGGGCCGCCATCGCCGTCAGGACGGCGGGGTCCAGGTCCCACCAGGCCTCGTGTTCCGCGAAGGTGAGGCGTACGGGGATGCGCACGCGGTCCGCCAGGTCCTCGTACTGGGCGGGCCAGCGCAGGGTTTCGGCCGACTCCCGCGGCGGGGTCGGGGAGAGCAGGGCGCGGCTGGCCTGGAAGGTGCCGCGCGGGTAGAGGGGCAGCGGGCCCCAGTTGAGTTTGGTGGCGCCGCCGCCGAGGGTGGACGGGAAGTGCAGTGCCTCGGGGTTGTAGCGGTAGCCGACTCCCGAGGCGTCCAGGCCCAGCAGCGGAACGCCGCCGTCCGTGGCCGCCGTGTGGAGCGCGACTTTGCCGCCGTCCGAGTGGCCCAGGAGGAAGACTCCGGCACCGATGTCGTGGCCGGCGGCGTGTTCCTTGAGTGCCGCGTGGAGGGATTCCGCCTGGGCGGCCAGGCCCTGCCCCTCGGGCAGCAGGTTCGCCGAGTCGCCGTAGCCCGGCCGGTCGACCGCCAGGACCGCGTGGCCCAGGCTGGTGGCGAGGGGGATGAAGGAGTTCCAGTAGGCCGCCCGCATGCCCCGGCCGTGGATGGCCAGGATGGTGGAGCGGGGTGCGGAGCCCTCCGGCAGGGCGAGGATCGCCGACAGGGGGATGCCGGCCGCGTTCAGGGTGTAGGGGCGCGTGCCTCCCAGCAGTGTGGTCATCGGACCGCCAGCTCCTTCCGGGCCGAGGCCATCGCGTCGACCCAGGCCGTCGGGGATCCGGTGCGCAGCAGCGAGGTGCCGACGAGCAGGCCGCCGAAGCCCGCGTCGAGGAGTTCGGCGGCGTTCGCCGGGCCCTCGATGCCGCTGGCGCTGACGGGGCAGGCGGTGCCGATCGCGCGGAGCGCCGGGAGCAGGTCCAGGGAGCGGCCGAGGTCGCCGGCGCCGCGCTCGCGCGTCTTGATGTCCTTGTTGTTGACCGCGATCACGCACTCCTCGGGGTGGTGGACCGCTTCGAGTTCGGATTCGTCGGTGACCTCCACGAAGGGGGTGAGGCCGGTCAGCAGGCATTCCGTGACCAGCGTTCGCATGCTCGACGCGGGCAGCAGGGCCGCCGTCAGCAGCACCGCGGAGGCGCCGAGCTCCTTGGCGTTGCGGATCTGATCCTTCCTCGTGATGAAGTCCTTCTGGAGGAGCGGGAGGTCGGTCAGCGCCGCCACGTCCCGCAGCAGGGCGGGCGAGCCGCCGAACCAGCGGCCCGTCACCACGGAGATGCAGGGCGCGCCCGCGAGTTCGTACGAGCCCACGATCGCGGCCGGGGTTCTGCCGCCGACCAGGTCGTAGCCGTGCGCGTCGCGCCGTTTCACCTCCATCACGACTGGGGTGGGGGAGGCCTGGAGGGCCTCGAGAAAAGGGAAGCCGGTCCGGTTCTGCTTCGTCATCGCGAAAGCTCCAGTCGAGGGTCGTCAGCGGGGTCTGAAAGGTGGGCGTCGGTGCGCCAGGCACGGGCCAGGGCGGCGATCTCCGGGACGCCGAAGCGGCCGGTCGTCAGGTCGCGCGCCGCGGTGTCCACGTCGATGCCGCGGAAACCGGGGTGGTGCACGACCTCCTCGTAGGCGGGGCGGTTGGCCGGGGACAGGCCGCCGGCCAGCAGGAACGGCCTGGTCAGCCGGGGCAGCAGGGCGGTGAGGCGGGTCGGGTCGAGGGTGCGTCCGGTGCTGCCGATCCGGCCGTCGCCGGTGGCCGTGTCGAGGAGGAAGAGGTCGGTGCCGGCCCGTTCGTACGCGCCGATCAGCGGGCGTTCCACGCAGCCGCCGCGCTCCTCGACGTGCAGCACCTTGACGATGCCGGTCTCGGCGGGCAGTTGCTCGCGCAGGGCCCGTACGACGGCCGGCGGCTGGTACGCGTGGAGCTGGACCCAGCCGGCCCCGGTGCGCCGGACGAGCCCGGCGATCTCGGCGGGGTCGGCCAGGAAGGTGACCAGGACCGGGAGGAGCCCGGCCGAACGGGCCGCCGCCGCGAGGGCGGCGAACCCGTCCTGGTCCAGCTCCGACGGGCCGCCGGGTACGCCGTGCCAGAGCCCGACGCAGTCGGCCCCGGCGGCCGCCGCCGCCTCGATGTCCTGCGGGACCGTGGCCCCGCAGACCTTCAGCAGCGTCTGGGACAGGGGGCGCGCGGTGGTCACTTGCCCAGTCCCAGCGTGGAGGCGATGCGGTTGTACTGGATCTCGTTGGAGCCGGAGTAGATGGTGCCGCCGACGGCGTTGCGCACTTCCTGCTCCAGGCCGAACTCCGACATGTAGCCGTGGCCGCCGAAGATCTGTACGGCGCTGATGCTGCCGGCCAGGTTGGCCTCGCTGGTGACGAGCTTGGCGATGGCGAGGTCCTGGGTGACGTTCTCGCCGGCCTGCAGCCGCTCGCCCGTGTCGTAGAGCCACTTGCGGGCGGTTTCCAGCTGGATCTTCATGTCGACGATCTTGTTGGCGATCGTCTGGTACGAACCGATCGCCTTTCCGAACGACTTACGCGTCTTCGCGTATTCGACACACCGCTCCAGCCGGTGCTGCATCTCGCCCACGTTGACGATGAAGGAGAAGAGGATCTCCCGCTTCATCACGTAGTCCATGACCATGAACCCGCCGCCGACCCTGCCGAGCACCGCGCTCCTGGGCACCCGTACGTCGTCGAAGAACAGCTCGCTGATCGGCGAGGTCCTCAGCCCCATCTTCTTGATGGGCTTGCCGGCGGTGATCCCGGGCGTGTTCCGGTCCACCAGGAACGCCGTCGTTCCGAGCGGGCCGCCGTCCGGGTGGGTCCGGGCGTAGACCACGACCAGGTCGGCGACCGGTCCGTTGCTGACGAAGACCTTGCTGCCGTTGATGACGAAGTCGTCCCCGTCACGGATGGCCCTGGTGCCCATCGCCATGGCGTCGGAGCCGCCCTCGGCCTCGGTGATGGCGTGGGCGCCGATCGCCTCGCCCGAGCAGATCAGGGGCAGGTAGCGCTCCTTCTGCTCGACGGTGCCGAACTGCTGGAGCGGGATTCCGGTCGAGCAGATGGACGTGGTGACCGAGAAGCTGAGGCCGGCGTCGCGGTTGTACTCGCCGAGCCCCTCCAGCACGTACATGGTGGTGAGGATCGACTGCCCGAGGCCTCCGAAGTCCTCGTCGAAGGGCAGCGAGAGGATCCCGGTCTTCTGGACGAGCTTCCACTTGTCCTCCGAGAAGGCGGACTGCTCGTCGAGCTCGATGTGGTCTGCGCTGAGTGCGTCTCCCCACCGCTCCAGGCTGTCGCGCAGCTCGGCCTGGTCGGCGTTCCAACGGATCACGACGGACCCCTTTGTTTCGGTGGTGGTGCTTCGGATGAGTGGCGCTCCGGACGGGCCGGGTGGGCCGGGTGGGCCGGGTGGGCGCCGGGGCGCGCGCTGTGCCTCAGTAGGCGGAGGAGGTGTGGGCGTCGAGGCTGTGGACCTCGTCGCCGCGCAGGGCCGGCGAGAAGACGCAGACCAGGCGCAGGTCCTCGTGCGGGCTGGCGACGAGGTAGTGCGCGTCGTGCTGGTCGAGGGCGTACATCCGGCCCGGGACGATCTCGTGCGAGGTGCCGTCGAGCTCGATGACCTCGCCGGAGCCCTCGATGCAGTAGCAGGCCTCGAGGTGGTTGACGTACTCCAGGCGGGACTTGGTGCCGGCCAGGACGAGGGTGTCGGTGAGCGAGTAGCCCAGTCCGTCGGAGGCGAGGAGGAAGCGGCGGCTGAGGCCGTTGCCCCACTCGACGGTCTTCACGGACTCGATGTCGCGAACGATCATGACGGTCTCCCGGTGTGATGGTGGCGCTCGGATGTTCCGGATGAGGGGTGGAGCCTTCTTCGGGTGGATCGGTACTGGTCAGGCGGTGCGGTGCGGTTCCTCGGGCAGGACCGAGCGGACGAACTCGCGGAAGGCCTCGGTCACATCAAGGCCGGCCTCCTGCGCCCGCTCCACGGCCGCCACCGCGGCGGAGCCGATGATCGCGGCGTCTGCGCCGGCAGCGCCGACCGCCTCGACGTCCCGTCGTGTGCTGACCCCGAAGCCGACGGCGATCGGGGAGTCGGTGTGCGCCCGCAGAGCGGTGACCGTCCGCGCCAGCGCGGCATGGCCTTCGGCGGGTGCGGTCCCGCTGCGTCCGTAGTGGGCGACGAGGTAGAGGTAGGCCGAGGCGTGTGCGGCGGCCAGCGCCTGCGTCTCGGGGTCGCTCTTGGCGTAGCAGGTGGTGACGACCGGGAGGCCCGCCGCCGCGGCGGACTCCAGGTGTTCGGCGCGCAGCCTCGGCGGCAGCGCGTGCACGAGCAGTCCGTCCGCTCCGGACGCGGCGATCTCGCGGGTGGCGGTGGCCAGGTCCCGGTGCTTGAGGGAGTGGCTCCAGTCGGCGAGCAGGGCGATCCGCAGGTGCGACAGGTGCGGCCGTACGTCCGCGATGAAGGCGAGTACGTCGTCCAGTCCGGCCCCGCCGCGGTCCAGGGCCCGGCGCGCGGAGCGCCGGACGACCGGGCCGTCGGTGACCGAGTCGGGGAACGGGACGGCCAGTTCGAGGCAGTCCACGCCCTCCTCGTCGAGCATCAGGACCAGGTCCCGCAGGACCGGCAGGGGCGGGTCCCCCGCGTTGAGGAACAGCGCCAGTCCGGGCACCCCGCCGGGGGTGCGGCGGGCGAAGAAGGGAGCGGGGGCGAGTGCGGGGGCCGGTGCGTTCGCCGCGGTCGGGGCCGCGAGGGTCCCCGCCGCCGTGTGGCTAGACACTGGCCACCGCCAGGGTGCGCGGGGCCGGGGTGGCGGCCTTGGCGCCCGCCGCGAGGCGCTGCGCCAGGTCGTGGGCGGCGCCGGAGCGGACGGCCTCCTCGGCCAGCGAGACCGCGGAGGGCCAGTCCCGGCGGGTGCCGGCCGCGACGACCAGGGCGGCCGCGCCGAGGCAGACCGTACGGGTGGCGACCCGGCCCGCCGCCCCGGACAGGACGGAGAGGAAGTGCTCGACGGCCGCGGCCGGGTCGGCGGCCGGTCGCAGGTCGCCGAAGGAGCCGTCGCCGGGGGTGAGTTCGCCCGGCCGGATGATCCGGGTCAGGGAGCGGTCCCCGTGGATGGTGTTGGTGGCGAAGGGGAGCAGTTCGTCCGCGCCGGTGTCGTTGGTGGTGAGCCAGATGCGGCGGGTCGTGGTGGTCGCGGCGAGCTCCCGCAGGGTGTCGAGGGGTGCGGCGGCCGAGACCCCGGTGACCTGGGCGGTCACCGGCAGGTCGGCGAGGAAGGGGCCCAGGGCGTTCAGGAACCGGCCGAAGGGCTTCATGCTCGTCGGGGCCACGGTCCGGGCCAGTCGGGTCAGCTGCGCCGGGTAGACGAACGGCCCGGCGAAGGCGATCCCGTGGGCGGCGAGGGTGTCCTCGGTCTGGGCGTACGAGGAGGTGAGACGGACTCCGAGCCGTTCCAGCAGGTCGACGGAGCCGAGCGAGCTGGTGTAGGCCCGGGAGCCGGTTTTGACGACCTTGACCCCGGCGGCCGCGGCGACGAACGCCGAGGCGGTGGAGATGTTGAAGGTCTTGGGCCCGCCGCCGGTGCCGACGACGTTCACGGTGCCCTCCCAGGGGGTGGTCACCGTGGCCGCCAGCCGGCGCTCGGCGAGCGAGTCCAGCAGGTGGCGCAGGGTCTGGTGGTCGGGGAGCCGGCTGGTCAGGGAGGCCAGCAGGGCGAGGACCTCGGCCTTGTCGAGGCCTCCCGCGCCCAGCTGGTCCCACCAGGACCGCCAGGTCTCGCGGCCGACGGGAGCTTGCTGCTCCAGCAGGCCGGTGAGTGCGTCGTGCACGGTCGTCTCCGTCTCGTCTCCGTCGGGTGCCGTAAGTCGGCGTGCCGTGGGTCGGCGTGCCGTGGGTCGGCGTGCCGTAAGTCGGCGTGCCGTGGGTCGGCGTGCCGTGGGTCGGCGTGCCGTGGGTGGTTGGCCTAGGCGGCAGCCGTGCTGCGGGCCTGGCTGATGAAGGTGTCGATCGCCTCGACGCTGCGGAAGTTGTTGGGGTCCAGGTCCTCGTCGCCGATGGCGAGCTCGAAGCGGTCCTCGACCCAGGCGATCAGCTTGAGGACGCCCAGGCTGTCGATGACCCCGTCGTTGAGGAGGTCGTGCTCGACGGCCAGCTCGGAGGCCGGGGTGCCCGGGAGGAACTCGGTGATGACGAAGTTCTTGATGGTGTCGACGTTGCTCATGACGGATTCCTTAGACGAGAGGTGTGGCGACGGGTGTGGTGGTGAGGCTCAGCTGGTCGAGCCGGTCGAGCGCCTTGCGGTCGACCTTGCCGGTGGCCGTCTTCGGCAACGGCGCGTCGGTGAGGGTGAGTTGGTGGGGCACGGCGGCCCTGGGCAGGTGCCGGGCGCAGTGCGTACGCAGTTGCAGGCCGGTCAGGGTGGATCCGGGGGCCCGCTGGACGCCGGCGACGAGCCGCTTGCCGGCGATCGGGTCGGGCAGGGCGGCGACGCCGGCCTCCAGGACCTCGGGGTGTTCCTGTAGGACCCGTTCGATCTCGGCGGTGTTGACGGCGACCCCGCGCACCTTGACCTGGAAGTCGGTACGGCCGGTCAGGTGCAGGGTGCCGGCGGCGTCGCGCCGTACGAGGTCGCCGGTGCGGAACCAGCGGCGGTCGTCGAGGCCGAGCGGGTGACCGGTGAACTTGTCGGCGTGCCGGGTCCGGTCGAGGTAGCCGCGGGTCTGGAAGGGCGTGGAGACGAACAGCTCTCCGCTGCCGGGCCCTTCGACGGGGGCGAGGGTGTCGGGGTCGAGGACGAGGGTGTGCACGCCGGGCAGCGGGCGGCCGATGGGGACGGGCGGGAAGGAGGTCGCCGAGGTGTCGACCTCGTGGATGAAGCTGTCGTTGGTCTCGGTGCAGCCGTAGATGTTGTGGATGCGGGCCTTGGGGAAGAGGGCGGGCAGGGCGGCGAAGGTGCGGTCGGGGATGGCGTCCCCGGTGAACATCACGTGCTCGACGCCGGGGAAGGTGTCGCCGGTCTTGGCGGCGGCGTCCTGGAGGAGCCCGAAGGCCATCGGTACGGCCTGCACCACATGTACTTCGTGGCGTTTGACCAGGTCGCTGAGGTGGCGGCCGTGGGCGGCCAGTGCCGGGTCGACGAGGACCACGCGTCCGCCGCGGGCGAGGGTGGTCCACACGTCGAGGAGGCAGAGGTCGAAGTTGAGGGGGGCGTAGTTGAGGACGGTCCGGTCGGGGCCGATCTCGAAGGCGTTGCCCGCCCACCGGGTGAAGCGGTCCACGGCGTCCAGGGTGATCGGGACGATCTTCGGGAGGCTGGTGGAGCCGGAGGTGGTGAGCATGAAGGCCGTGTCGGCGGCCTCGTCGGCGGGCAGCGGCTGGGCGGCGACGTCCGGGTTGGGTGCGACCCGGGCGCTCTCGCCGCCGGGGGCGAGGACCTGGGCGCAGCCGGCCTGGGCGAAGAGATCGGCCAGCAGGGTGTCGGCGAGGGCGGGGGACGGGAGCAGCAGCGGCCGGCGCGAGAGCAGGCAGCCGAGTACGAGGGCCACGGTCGCGGGGGACTTGTCGGCGAGGACGCCGACCGGCACACCGGGGGCGAGTCCGAGCCGGGCGAGCCGGTCCCGTTCCTGCCCCGCCAGCTCGTACAGCTCGCGGTAGGTGGTCTCGACCCCGTTGAAGACGAGGGCGGTGGCGTGCGGCCGGTCGCGGACCTGGGTCAGGAATCCGCCCAGGAGGCCGAGTTCGACGGCGGGGCTCGTCGGGATCGTCGGGATTCCGGTCACGGTGCCTCACCCGCCTCCGCCGCGGCCGGCCGGTCGAACTCGATCCAGCCGCTCTTGACGGCGGCACCCTTGGGCGTCTTGCAGGTGAAGCGGACGACGCGGGCGTCGGCGTCGGGCTGGAGGGTGATCTCCAGCGGGATGCCGGGCGGCACCGGGGCCGAGAAGCGGCAGCCGAGGCCGCGCACCTTGGCGGAGTCGCCGTCCGCGAAGCGGTCGACGGCCTCCTCCACGGCGAGGGCGACGACGCTCATGCCGTGCGCGATGACGGTGTCGAAGCCGGCCCCGCGGGCCGCCTCCTCGTCAAGGTGGATGGGGTTCAGGTCACCGGAGGCGTGGGCGTAGGTGCTGATCCAGTCGGTGGTCAGCTCGTGCACCGCGTTCTGCGGCTCGCCCGCCCCGAGCGGGGTGGGAGCCGCGGGACCGCCGGCGATGTCGCCGAAGGGCTCCAGCAGGGTGGCGCCGACCAGCAGGGCGGAGATGACCAGTTCCGCGAAGGGCTCCGGGCCGTCCTCGCCGATGAGGCGGACCCGCAGCGCGATCCGGGCGCCGCGCGGCTCCTTGCGTATGCCGAGCACGTCGAGGCGTACGGTCACCTCCTCACCGGGCCGGACGGGACGGGCGGTGCGGATGTCCTGGCCGAGGTGGACCACGGACACCGGGCCCGGCTCGGCCTCGGTCAGCGCGGCGACGGTCTGCTCGGCCACCGTGTGGGCGAGGACGAAGGTGTGGACGGGCGAGGCCTGGCCGGGGCGGGCGGTGGACAGTCCGCGGCGGGCGGCGCCGCGGTAGTCGGTGATCTGAGGCTCGGTGACGGTGAGCGTGCGGACCGGGGAGGGAAGCGACAGGAGCGTCATACCGGCGTCACCACCACGGAGGAGTTGTGGCCGCCGAACCCGAAGGAGTTCGTGATCGCGGGTCCCGAGGGCACGGCGCGGGGTGCGCCGTGGACGACGTCGATGTCCATTCCTGGCTCCAGCTGTTCGTGGTTGGCGGTGGGCGGCACCTCGCAGTGCCGCATGGCCTGCACGGTGGCGATGAGTTCGACGGCCCCGGCGGCGCCGATGAGGTGGCCGATGACCGACTTCGGTGCGGTGACGGGCGGCTGGGAGCTGCCGAACACCTTCCTGAGGGCCGCCGCCTCGGCCCGGTCGTTGTGCGGGGTCGAGGTGCCGTGCGCGTTGACGTGCACGATGTCGGAGGGGGCGAGGCCAGCGTCGGCGATGGCGGCGGCCATGGCGTCCGCGGCCTGCGCGCCGTCGGGGAGCGGCATCGCGAGGTGGTGGGCGTCGGAGGTGGCGGCGTACCCGGCGACCAGCCCGTACGTCTTCGCGCCGCGGGCCAGCGCGTCGTCCAGCCGCTCCAGTACGACGAACCCCGCGCCCTCCCCCATCACGAAGCCGTCGCGGTCCTTGTCGAAGGGGCGCGAGGCGTGCTCCGGGTCGTCGTTGCGGAAGGAGACCGCGTTGAGGTTCCCGAAGCCGGCCAGGGTGACCGGGGTGAGGGTGTGCTCGGCGCCGCCGGCGATGACGAGGTCGGCGCGGCCGGTCTGCAGGAGCATCAGCGCGTGTCCGATGGCGTCGGCGCCGCTGGCGCAGGTGTTGGCGACGGTCAGGGCGGGGCCGGTCCAGCCGAGCCGGATCGCGATGTGCGCGGCGGCCGCGTTGGGCATCGTCATCAGCGGCATCAGCGGGTTGACCTTGGCCGGACCGCCTTCGGTGAAGTGGGCGGACTCCAGGTCGCTGGTGGCGCGGCCGCCGACGGCGTTGCCGACGACGATGGCGGTGCGGCCGGCTTCGGCGGTGGGCGATCCCGCGTCGCGGTGGGCTGCGAGGGCCGCGGCCGTTCCGTAGTGGGCGAAGGGGTCCATCCGGCGGGCTTCCTTGGCCGGGACGAGCCCGGCGAGGCCGTCGAGGCCGCGGACGCGGCAGCCGATCTTCACGCGGTGGCGGCTGAGGTCGAAGTGGGTGAGCTCGGCGGCGGTGGACCGGCCGGCCCGCAGCGTCTGCCACAGCTCGTCCGGGGTGCACCCGCCGGGGGTGACCACGCCCATGCCGGTGATGGCTACGGGCGGCCGCGCCGAACTGCCCCTGGACGGTCCAGGCATGTCTGCTCCCTTGTGCGTGTGAACGGTCGTCGTGAGGGCGGTCAGATGATCCGGCACTCGCGCGCCGACTTGATGAAGGCCTCGGCGGCGAAGTCGAGGTCCGCCTTGGTGTGCGCGGCGGTGATGGCGATGCGCAGCCGGGCCAGGTCGTTGGGGACGGCCGGGGTGACCACGGGGAGGCCGATGACGCCGTTCTTGCGGGCGACGGTGGCCAGGTCGTAGGCGGAGTCGTCGGAGCCGGCGATGACGGGGACGACGGCGGTCTCGCTGTCGACGGTGCTGATCCCGGCCTCGTTGAGGGTGTCGCGGAAGCGCTGGGATTCCTTCTGGATGAACTCGACGCGCTCGGGCTCGCGCTGCAGGATCCGCAGGGACTCCAGGGCCGCGCCGGTCTGGGCTCCGCCGAGGGCCGCGGAGAAGAGGAAGGGGCGGGCCGCGTAGCGCAGGTGGTGGATGAACTCCGCGGAGCCGGCGACCCAGCCGCCCATGGAGGGGATGGCCTTGGAGAGGGTGCCGAGCTTGACGTCGACCTTCACCTCGTAGTTGAAGTGCTCCTCGATGCCCTTGCCGGTGGCGCCGATGACGCCGAGCGCGTGGGCCTCGTCGACCATCAGGAGCGCGTTGTGGGCGTCGCAGACCTTGCGCAGGTCGACCAGGGGGGCGATGTCGCCGTCCATGGAGTAGACGCTGTCGACGATGACGAGGCGAACGCCGGTGTCGGGGGCGGTGGCGAGGCGGCGCTCCAGGTGGGCGACGTCGTTGTGGCGGAAGCGGACGACCTTGGCGCCGGAGAGCTTGCAGCCGTCGACGATGCTGGCGTGGTCGTACTTGTCGATGAAGACGGTGTCGCCGGGGCCGACGATCGCGCCGACGGTGCCGGTGTTCGCGGCGTAGCCGGAGCCGAAGACCAGGGCCTTCTCCCGGCCGGCCACCTTGGCGACCTCCGCCTCCAGTTCCTCGTGCAGCGGGGTCGTCCCGGCCAGGGCGCGCACCCCGTGGTTGCCGGTGCCGTAGAGGTCGACGGCGGCCTTGGCGGCCGCGACGACGCGCTCGTCGCCGGCGAGGCCGAGGTAGGAGTAACCGGACATCATCAGCAGCCGGCGGCCGTCCTGGTCGGCGTAGGCGGAGTCCCGCTCGGCCGTGTAGGCGACGAAGCTGTTCTTCCGGTTGGGCTCGTATTCCAGCTGCGCGACGCGGTCACGGAAATACGCCAGCTTCGGCTCCAAGCGCTTCCAGGCAGCGGATGAGTTCACGTTCTTCTCCTCGTCGTGATCGTCCGGCTGACCCGGAACTCCATCGGTGCTCCGCCGTTTTTCCGGCTCGGCTCTAGTGGAATTCCATTAAGGCTCGGGGGGCGCAAGAGCGACGCAAGAGCAGGCCGCCGCTATTCTCTGAATCGCACGACCTTGGGGGACTCGGCCGGATGACGACCGTTTCGGAGAGTGCATAGTGCTGATCAGACTCGTAGGCCTTGTCACGATCGAGCCGGACGGAGCACCGCCACAACACCTGTCGAGCGCCCAGGCCCAGGTCGCCTTCGCACGACTGCTCATGGAGCGCGCCGGGGGCACGGACCGTGACCAACTGGCCGAAACCATCTGGCCCGAGGGCCTGCCGGACACCTGGGCTTCCGCGCTGCGCAGCCTCGTCAGCCGGGTGCGCACCTTCGTCACGACGCCCGGGGACCAGCCCGGGGTCACGCCCCTCATCGCACAGGGCGGCCGTTACATCCTGCGACTGCCGCAGGACGCGGCCGTGGACGTGGAGTGCGCGGAGGTGGCCGTGACGGAGGCCACCGAGGCGTACGCGACGGGGGCCTACCCGGTCGCCCAGCAGCTCGCGGCCGGCGCGGTGTCGAACCTGCGCGGCTCGTTCCTGCCCTCCCACGAGGGCGAGTGGGTCGACGCGGTGCGCGAGCAGCTCGAAGAGCTCCGCCTGAAGGCGCTGGAGATCGCGAGCCTGTCCTCCTCGGCCCTGGGCGACGAGCACCACTCGCTGCGCTACGCGGAGGAGGCCGTGCGCCGGGCCCCGTTCCGGGAGAGCGCCTACCGCTGCCGGATGACGGCCCACTCCCGGGCCGGCAACCGCGCGGAAGCGCTGCGCAGCTACCAGCAGTTGCGCGAGGTACTGGCGGAGGAGCTCGGCATAGACCCGGCCCCGGAGACGGAGGCCGCGTACCTGGAGCTGCTGCGCACTCCGGAGCCCCGGCCGGCCCCGCGCTCGTGCACCTGCCTGGACCCGGTGCTGATGGGGGTCTTCGAGGTGGACCACCGGGCTCCCGGCACCCGTTCACCGGCCGCCGGCTGCGTCACGCACCGGGTGGCCTCCTCCCCCGCCGCCTGACGTACGGCGAAGGCCGCCGCCGCGGCAAGTTCCCGCGGCGGCGGCCTTCGTCATGCGTCATTGCGCCAGTACGGCGATGCGTCCAAACGGCGGCACGCCGGTACCCCGCCCCACCCCTCCCCCGCGGGAACGAACGGCGGCTCCGGCCTCCCCGGGGGGAGGGAGGCCGGAGCCGAGGGGGGCGACCGCGGGGGTCAGGTGATGGACACCCCGCTGTCGATGCTGATGACCTGGCCCGTCATGCAGTCCTGGTCCAGGAAGAGGCCGACGCTGCGCGCGACCTCTTCGACCGTGACGAAGCGCGGGATCGGGGCCTTGTCCTCCATGCCCTCGATGACCCGGTCCGGAAGGGTGTTCGTCATGCCCGTGATCATGAAGCCGGGCGAGAGCGCGTTGACCGTCACTCCACGCCGGCCACACTCGGACGCGAGGGTCCGGGTGAAGCCGATCAGACCGGCCTTGGAGGCCGAGTACGCGGTCTGTCCGGCCGTCGCGATGATGCCGGACGGGGACACGATGTTGATCACCCTGCCCCACCGCTGCCGCAGCATGTACGGCACCGAGACGCGGGCGGTGTGGAAGGAGCCGATCAGGTTGGTCTGGATGACCTGCGCCCAGTCCGCCGGGTTCTGCATGGCCATCAGGCTGTCCTTGCGGATGGCCCCGTTGTTGACGAGGACGTCCACCGGCCCGAGTTCGTCGGAGATCTGCTGGTAGAGGGCCTGGGTGGCCTCCCACGATCCGACGTCACCGGTGACCAGCACCGACGGGTTGGTCAGCTTCTCGCGGACCGCCTCGGCTCCCTCGCGGGAGCTGTTGTAGTGGACGGCGACCCGACAGCCCAGCGCGTCCAGCTCCAGCGCCAGGGCCTGGCCGAGACCGCCCGAGGCACCGGTCACGAGCGCGACCGGGGACTCCGGTCGCACACCCGCACTGTTCTTGCTCATGCCGCGACACCGCCCCATTCCATCAGGATCGAACCCCATGTCATGCCGGCTCCGAAGCCGGCCAGCAGGACCTTGTCGCCGGCCTTGATCCGGCCTTCCTCCAGGGCCTCGGTCAGCGCGATCGGGATCGACGCCGAGGCCGTGTTGCCGTACTTCTGGAGGTTGGTGATCAGGGCCTCCTGGCGGAGCCCGGTGTGCGACAGGATCGAGTTGATGATCCTGATGTTCGCCTGGTGCGGTACGACGTGGTCGATGTCGGCCGCGTCCACCTTGGCGTTCTCCAGCGTCTCGCGCACCGTGCGGACGGTGTAGCGGACGGCGTTGAGGTAGATCTCGTTGCCGTTGATCTGCGCGTAGTGGAGGCCCGCGTCCAGCGTCTCCTGGGTGGTCGGCATCCGGCTGCCGCCGGCGAGCACCTTGAGGGAGCCGGTGCAGGAGCCGTCCGCGCCCAGGTTCCAGGCCTTGACCCGGTTCTCGGAGCCCGGCTGCAGGACGATCGCGCCCGCGCCGTCGCCGACGAGGATGGACAGGTCCCGGTCGGCCGGGTTGGCCGTCAGGGTGTGGGTGTCGGAGCCGATCAGCAGGATCGGGCGGGGGTCGATGGCGATCAGCGCCATCGCGGAAACCAGCCCGTAGACGAAGCCGGCGCACTCGGAGTTGACGTCGTGCGCGCTTCCCGCGATGTCGAGCTCGTGGTGGACGAACGCGGAGGTCGCGGGGGACGGCTGCTCGGGCGTGGCGGTCGCGACGATGAGGTGGGCGATGTCGGCGCCGGTCAGGCCGGCCTTCTCCAGCGCACGCCGGCCGGCCTCGACGGCCAGGGAGGCGGTGGTCTGCCCCGGGTCGACCGCCCGCCGCTCGCGGATGCCGCAGCGACTGGTGATCCAGTGCTCGTCCACGCCGAATCGCTCGGCGAGTTCGGCACTGGTGACGATGCGTTCGGGTACGGACATGCCCCACCCGGTGATGTCGAAGCCGGTCACGTCACCCCTCGCTACGCCTGAGCCGGGACGAGCTCGACGATCTTCGCGTACACGTCACGCAGCGTGGTCGTGTCGTCGAGGTCGGCGAAGAGGGACTCGTCGGCCGGGATGTGCGGGTACTGGTTCTGGAATCCGTACAGCCACTCCATCAGGTCCAGCGAGTCGACGTCCGCGATGTGCTGGAGCGGGGCGTCGGGGCTGACCTCCGCGGCACCCGAAACGGCCTCGAGCTGGCTCGCCAGTTCTTCGATGGTGGGCAGCGACATGGGGTCGGTCCTCTCTCGGCAATGCAACTCGGCAGTGCGTGTCTGGTTTTCGAGAGCGATAAAAGCTCCGCCCCCGCAAGGAAGCCGCAACACCGGACGCCGGCCTGAATCCTGCCCGTCTTGCGCACGCCTTGCGGGGCATCCGGTTTTCTCTGACGCGAATTCGGAAATACGGCCCGCCGGACACGCAGGAAAGAGGATCAGGATGACAACGGTCGCCCCCAAGTCGGTGGACCCCGAGGTCGATGCGATCAGGCACCACTACGAGGTCAGCAACGATTTCTACCGGCTCCTGCTGGGCCCCACGATGATGTACTCCGGCGGCTACTGGGAGGACGGCGAGGACCTCGTCGCCACCCTGGACGAGGCCCAGGAGCGCAAGCTCGACAAGTTCGCCGAGCTCGCGGGCGTCCGCGCCGGCTCCACCAAGCGCGTCCTGGACGTCGGCTGCGGCTGGGGCACCATGCTCAACCGCCTCACCACCGTGCACGGCGCGGAGCAGGCCGTCGGCCTGACCCTGTCCCGCACCCAGGAAGCGTTCATCGACGGGCTGAACAACCCGAAGATCACCACGCTGGTCCAGAGCTGGGCGGACTACAAGGTCGCCGACGACAGCGAGAAGTACGACGCGGCGTTCTGCATCAACGCGCTGGAGCACTTCGTCTCCTCCAACCTGCCGCCGAAGGAGCGCACCAAGCGCTACCGCTACTTCTTCCAGCAGATCGCGAACGCCCTGAACCCGGGCGCGAAGTTCGTCCTGCACACCATGACCGCCGAGGCGCTGCCGATGAACCGCGCGCTCCTCGACGACCTGAAGTTCCTGCAGCGCTCCGAGTTCGAGGGCTGCCACATCCCGCACCTGCACGAGCTGAGCTCCGCCGCCGAGGGTCTCTTCGAGATCGACGAGATCGTCAACGAGCGCGAGTCCTTCGCGATGGCCTGCCGCGCCTGGCTGGTCCTGCTGGCCGAGCGCCGGGACGAGGCCGTGGCCCTGGAGGGCGAAGAGGTCGTCTCCCGCTTCGAGCGCTACCTCGACATCTTCGCGTACACGCTCGAGGACAAGTTCTTCAACAACTTCCGCGTCACCATCACGCGCCGTTAAGGAGGCCGACGTGGCGAGCATTCTCAACCCGGCCAAGGACGGCGGTGCGCTGACGGGCACCGCGGCGGCTCCCGGCGGCGGCGGTCCGACCCGGCACCTGCGGGTCGCGGTCATCGGCACCGGCTTCTCGGGCCTGGGCACCGCCATCCGACTGCTGCAGTCGGGCATCGACGACTTCCTGGTGTTCGAGCGGGCCGACGAGGTCGGCGGCACCTGGCGCGACAACAGCTATCCGGGTTGTGCGTGCGACGTCATGTCCCACCTCTACTCGTTCTCGTTCGCCCAGAACCCGAACTGGAAGTCCACCTTCGGCAAGCGCGACGAGCTGTACGCGTACCTGCGCGAGACGGCCGACCGCTTCGGTGTGCGCCCCCACATCCGGTTCGGGCACGAACTGGTCGCCGCCCGCTGGGACGACGGCGAGCGGCACTGGAAGATCGAGACGTCGCAGGGCGAGTACACCGCGCAGGTCCTGGTCACCGGCACCGGCTACCTCAGCGAGGCGGCCGTGCCGGACATCAAGGGCCTCGCGGACTTCGAGGGGAAGGTCTTCCACTCCTCGAACTGGGACCACGACCACGACCTGGCCGGCCGTCGTGTCGCCGTCATCGGGACGGGCGCCTCGGCCATCCAGTTCGTGCCGCAGATCCAGCCCGAGGTCGGGCACATGGACCTCTACCAGCGCACGCCCCCGTGGATCGGCCCGAAGAACGACAAGCCGACCACCCCGCTCCAGGCCAAGCTGCTGCGCTCGCTGCCCGGCTACCAGAACTTCCGGCGGAACTTCAACATGTGGGGCCGGGAGATCCTGGCCTTCGTGATGGCCCGCCCGAAGGTCGCCGGGAAGATGCAGAAGATGGCGAGCGACCACCTGAAGAAGTCGGTCCCGGACGAGGCGCTGCGCGCCAAGCTCACCCCCGACTACGTGATGGCCTGCAAGCGCCTCCTCTTCAGCAACACCTGGTACCCGGCGATCCAGCAGTCCAACGTGGACCTGGTCACCGACGGGATCGCCGAGGTCCGCGCCAAGTCGATCGTCGGCAAGGACGGCGTCGAGCGCGAGGTCGACACCATCATCCTGGGCACCGGCTTCCAGGCCACCGACCGCCCGGTCGCGAAGCGGATCTGGGGCCGCGGCGGCGTGCAGCTGCGCGAGGCGTGGAAGGACGGCATGTCCGCGCACCGCGGCACGACCATCGCCGGCTTCCCCAACCTCTTCATGCTGCTCGGCCCGAACACGACCCTGGGTCACTCCTCCCAGGTCGTGATGATCGAGGCGCAGATCGCGTACGTCCTGGACGCGCTGAAGCAGATCGAGAAGCGGGGCCTGGCCAGCGTCGAAGTCCGGCAGGAGGCGCAGGACGCCTACAACAAGGCGCTCGACGCCAAGCTCGACGGCACCGTGTGGAACGCGGGCAACTGCCAGAGCTGGTACCTGGACGCCGGCGGCCGCAACCCCTCGATCTGGCCGACGTACACCTGGCGCTTCCGCGGCGCCACCAAGCGCTTCGACCTGAGCGAGTACCAGCTCGCCTCGCAGGTGCGCACCAGCAAGCCGGTACCTCACCAGTAGTACGCCCACGGGATTCGGGAGACGCACCCAGATGAGCACTACCCCAAGAAACACCACCGGCGACGCGGTCGCGGAGCCGTCGCGGCGCAGGATCCTCAGCGGCATCGCCGCCACGGCCGTCGCGGTCGTCGGCTGGAACGCGGTCGACCAGAGCTGGGCGACGGCCGCCGAGGCCGCGGGCAACGCGAACATCGTCCCCGTTCCGGGACTGACCGGCACCCTGACGACGGACGCGGCCACGGTCGGCGCCTTCGGCCAGGACTTCGGCCACCTGTGGGACGACGCGAAGCCGTGGGCCGTGCTGCGGCCGGGCAACATCGACGACATCGTCAAGATCGTCAACTACGCCCGGGTCAACGGCATCAAGGTCGCGGTCAACGGCCAGGGCGGCACCGGCACCGACATCGAGTCCCACTCGGTGTACGGCCAGGCCCGGGTCCCGGGCGGCATCTCCATCGACGCCAAGGGCATGTCGAAGATCCTCTCCATCGGCAGCGACTACGCCGTGGTCGAGGCCGGTGTGACGTGGGGCCAGCTCACCGACGCCACCCTGAAGCTGGGCAAGACCCCGCCGGCGCTGCCCGACTACCTGTACATCTCGGTCGGCGGCACCATCAGCATCGGCGGCATCGGCGGCACCGTGCAGAAGTACGGCCTGCTGTGCGACACCGTGCAGGCCATCGACATCATCACGGGCGACGGCAAGCTGGTCACGGCCACCCCGTGGCTGCGCTCGGACCTGTTCAACGCGGCCCTGTCGGGCGGTGGCCAGGTCGGCATCATCGTCCGGGTCAACGTCAAGCTGGTCCCGGCGCCGCAGCGCTCGGTCATCTTCAGCCTCTTCTACAACGACGTGGCGACCTACCTCGCCGACTCCGAGAAGGTCATGGCCGAGGGCCGGTTCCAGGTCCACGCGGGCGAGATGCTGCAGAAGCCCGACGGTTCGGGCTGGCGCTACAAGATGGAGGTCGGCGCCACCTACGACACGACCCCGCCGAACCGCGACGCGCTCATCGGCGACCTGAAGGACGTCCGGGCCGACGCGATCATCGAGGACACGTCGTACCGGGAGTACATGTTCCGGCTCGACGCCTACGAGGCGTACCTGAAGGAGTCCGGCCACTGGTACCAGCCCAAGCCGTGGCTGAGCATGTTCCTGCCGGCGTCGAAGACGAAGACCTTCATGCAGCAGGTCGAGCGCGAGCTGAACGCCGAGTCCCTCGGCGGCGGGTTCCTGCTCTTCTACCCGTACCTCACCTCGAAGATCAAGCGACCGCTGGCGGTGCAGCCGAACGAGTCGGTCGGCTACCTCTTCGACCTGCTGCGCTTCCCCAACCCGGGCGCCGACATCCAGGGCATGCTCGCCCAGAACCGCCGCCTGTACGAGATCGCGCGCGCCATGGGTGCCAAGCGCTACCTGGTGGGTTCGATCCCGAACATGACCCGCGAGGACTGGAAGGCCCACTTCGGCAACCGCTGGACGGCCTTCTGCAGCGCCAAGCGCAAGTACGACCCCAACAACACCTTCACGCCCGGCCAGGGCTTCTTCGCCTGACGGCGGCCCTGACGGTCGTGGAGTCCCGGCGGGGGCGGGAGAGGGATCCCGCCCCCGCCTTTCCCTTTTTTCCCGGACGTTCCCTCGTATCCCCCATCCACTGGAGGCTTCGGCATGACGACGTACGACCTGATCGACGAGGCGGTGATCGACGCTCCGGCGGACGCCGTCTGGGACGCGCTCCTCTCGGAATTCCGCGGCGGGGAGAAGTGGTGGGTCCCGGCCAACACGTTCAAGACGATCTCCGGCGCCCCCGACCAGGTCGGCGGCCTGGTGGGCGTGACCGTGCACACCAAGGGCTCCGACAAGGGCGGGCTGAAGCTGCGCTTCACCTCGCGCACGGTGGCCGTGGAGCCGGGCCGCCGCCTGGACATCGAGTACGTGGACGGGGTCTTCCGGGGCCCCAGCACCTTCCGCCTCGAACCCCTTGGCGACGGCCGCACCCGGATCTCCATGCACTTCGTCGGCACCCCGCACGGCTGGCTGAAGATCCTCTCCAAGGTCGCCGACCTGGGCGCGGAGCACTCCAAGGGCACCCTGGCGGCCTTCGAGTCCCTGGACCGTCAACTGTCGGCGGTCCCGCGGTGACCACGGCCCCGGAAACCACCCACGAACTGACGATCCGCACGGACGACGGCGCCGACCTCGCGGTCACCATCCTCGCCCCTCTCTCGGGCCCGGCCACGGCCGGCGACGTGGTCCTCGTCCACGGCTGGGCGCACGCCCGCCGGGCCTGGGGCACGGTCGCCGACCGGCTGATCCGGGCCGGGCACCGCGTGGTGCTCTACGACCAGCGGGGCCACGGCGCCTCCACCGAGGGCCGCACTCCGGTGTCGGTGGAACGCCTCGGCTCCGACCTGGCGGCGGTCCTGGCCGAGACGGGCGCCCGCGAGGCCGTGGTCGTCGGCCACTCGGGCGGCGGCTTCGCGGCCCTTTCGTACGCCACCACCTCTCCTTCCGCGAGCCGGCTGCGCGGTCTGGTGCTGCTGGGTACGGCGGCGCACGGCCAGGACACCCCGGACAGCGAAGTGAAGATGATGGGCAACCCCCTCTTCTCCAAGGCCCTGCGCCGCCCGTGGCTCGGCCGCAAGCTGCTCGGCTCCACCATGGGCAAGGGCGTGGACCCGGTCCTCCTCGACGTCAACCGCCAGATGTTCGCCGCGACGGTCCCCCGGGTCCGGGCGGACTTCTTCCGCTGCACCCGCGGCTGGGACCTGCGCGGGGCCCTCGCCTCGGTCACGATCCCGGCGGTGGTCCTGCACGGCGAAGCCGACAAGGTCATCGACATCGACCTGGCGGAAATCCTCGCGAACGCGCTCCCCAACGCCCGCTTCGAGAAGATCTCCGACACCGGCCACATGCTCCCCCTGGAACGCCCCCTCCTCGCCGTCTCCGCGGTCGCCGAACTCGCCTCGCGATGATCGAGGAACTCCTGCCCCCGGGCGTCACGTCATCGGAAGCCTTCGACGACGCGGCGCCCGCTCCTCTGTTCCCGGCCGAAGCGGCCCTGATGGAGGGCCGCCGGGCGCGCCGGCGCCGCCAGTTCGCGACGGCGCGCGCCTGCGCCCGCCGCTGCCTCGCCGACCTCGGCCGCAGGCCCGTCCCCCTCCTCCCGGGCCCGGGCGGCGCCCCCCGGTGGCCGTCCGGCGTGGTCGGCAGCATCACCCACTGCGACGGCTACCGCGGGGCGGTGGCGGCCACGGCCTCCTCGGTAGCCGCCCTGGGCATCGACGCGGAACCGTCCGGCCCGCTCCCCAAGGGCGTCCTGAACCTGATCACCTCCGAGGAGGAACGCGCCCACTTGGCCGCCCTCGCCGGCGCGGACCCCTCCGTCCCTTGGGACCGCGTCTTCTTCTCCGCGAAGGAGGCCGCGTACAAGGCCTGGTACCCGGCCACCGGCATCTGGCTGGGCTTCCGCGACGCCACCCTCACCCTCTCCCCCGAGGGCACCTTCACGACCACCCTCCGCCCCCCGACCCCCACCCCCGTGGACCCGGTCTACGAGGGCCGCTGGCTGGCCGGCCCCGACCTGGTCCTGACCGCCGTGGTGCGCTCAGCCGGCCGGTAGCACCACCGTGCGCGGCGGCTGCGCCGCCTCCGGCGCGGCGGCCGGGCCGGCACCCGTACGGAACTCCTGGGGGCTGACCCCCCGCACCCGCTTGAAGGCGGTCGACAGGGCGAAGGCCGAGCCGTAGCCCACGCGCCGGGCCACCGTCGCGACCGTGGCGTCCGGTTCGCGCAGCAGGTCGGAGGCGAGCGCGAGCCGCCAGCCGGTCAGGTACGCCACCGGCGCTTCACCGACGACCTCGGTGAACCGGCGGGCCAGCGAGGCCCGCGAGACGCCCACCTTCAGGGCGAGTTCGGCGACGGTCCAGCCGTGCGCCGGGTTCTCGTGCAGCAGCCGCAGCGCGGGGCCGACCACCGGGTCGCTCTGGGCGCGGTACCAGGACGGCGCGCCGCTGCCGGGGGCCGCCAGCCAGGTCCGCAGGACCCCGATCAGCAGCAGGTCCAGGAGCCGGTCCAGGACGATCTCCTGGCCCGGTTCGTCCTTGGAGATCTCCGAGGTCAGCAGGGTGACCAGGGTGTTGTCGGCGGCCTCGGCCGGTCGTACGAGGATGGTCGGCAGCGCGTTCAGCAGCCGCCTGCCGATCTCGCTGGGAGCCTGGTAGGTGCCGCTGAGCATCACCGCTGAGCCGGCGTCCTGGAAGCCGGCTCCCCAGGTGCGTACGCCGAGCGCCATGGTTTCGGTGACGTCCTCGCCCTCCTCCGTGCTGCACCGCTGCTCCGGACCGACGGTGATCTGCACCGGGGTGTCCGGGGCGTCGGCGACCGTGTAGCACTCGGGGCCCCGTACGACGGCCACGTCACCCGGCCGGATCCGCACCGGCTCCCCGTGGTCGGGCAGGAGCCAGGCGTTTCCGCGCACCATCGTGACGACGGACAGCGGGGCCCGGTCCTCGACGCGCAGCGACCAGGGCGGGTTGAAGACGGACTTGAGGAGGAAGGCCCCACGGGCCTTGGGCCCTTCCAGCAGCCCGGTCAGCGTGTCCATGCGTACGTCCTCTCCGGATTCTCCGAACCGTCCCCGGGCACCCCGAAGCGCCCGCTCTGCCGCGGGGGACGGAGAGAGAGCGGGCGCCGTTCACGGGGGTGGAACCGGTGCTGCAACAGCCTGCCTGCCTGTCTGCCTACGCCGCCGACGCGCGGCCGTGCAGGGTCAGTACGCGGCCCAGCGCGGCGAGGGCCGCCGTACAGGCCACCGTGCGCACGACGTTGCCGGAGGTCCAGCGGCCGCCGAAGCGGGTGCGGGCCGCCGAGACGTCGGCCCCGGCCCGCGCGAGCTGGTTGTTGAGGGGGATGTTCACGATCGCCGTCACGAGCAGCGACAGCCCGTACAGCGCGAAGGCCACCCAGCCCCAGCGCGCCGCGTCGGGCCGGCCGCCGCGCTGCTGCTGCGCGGCCGCGACCCCGGTCGCCAGGAAGGCGCCCAGGAACAGCAGGCCGAACAGGCCGTTGTCGATGGCCTCGTTCATGTTCCGCATCGCGGTCACATAGGTCTGGTCGTCGCCGCGGCCGAGGCCCGGCATCACCGAGATGTCGAAGGCGAAGTAGAGGCCGGCCATCAGGCCGGTGCCCACCGTCGCCGCCACCAGGGTCACGGATTGCGTCGTCGTGCTGGTCACTTCAGGATTCCCTTCAGCGTGCGCTCGTACCGCCTCTTCAACAGCGTCGCACCGATCAGCCGGACGGGCGGCGGAATCGTCTCGGAGACGTAGGCGACGGAGCGGCTGCTCGCACCGTCGAACATCCACGGCTGGAGGTACGTCATCACGCGCATGGGGGCGCTGGAGATCAGCTTGCGTTCCTCGGCCAGGTAGGCGCGTTCGCCGAGCCGGTCGAAGACGGGGAAGACGATCCGCTCCTCGTCGCGCAGGTGGTCGCGCAGCACGCCTTCGAAGGTCGACGCCGCCCGGACCAGGTCCTCGCCGCGGCGGTCGATCGCCGTCGACACGGCCGCCATGGCCGCGTCCAGTTCCTCGTGGTCCTCGTGCAGTTCACGTGCCTGCGCGTCGAAGTCGGCGTCCCGGCGGCGCAGTCCCGGCCACAGGACGTCGTCCTCGCTGATGTGGTGCCATTCGACGACCTCGCGGAACTTCTGCCACCACTCGGCTCCCGAGCCCTTCCACGTGGGGGCGGCGGCGCGCAGCCGGGCCGCGTCGCGACGCATCGCGATGTGCATCAGGGCGAAGCCGTGGAAGTGCGGGGGTAGTGATTCCAGTCCGTGTTCGCTGGAGAACGACTTGGGAGTGGGCACGGGAGCCTCCTGCCGGTCGGTCATGCGTGGTGCGTCGTGCATGGTGCGCGGATGCCTCCCCGAGGGCCCTGCGCACCGGGCGGCGGCCGTACCAGAGTCGCCGCCCGGCAGGCGGGCAGTACGGGAAGGCACTCGTGGAGCGGGTCAGACGTTCCAGACCCCGCTGGCGGCCGCCTCGTGGGCGAACTCCGCGAAGTCCTTGGGCTTGCGGCCCAGGGCCTCCTCGACACCGTGCACCAGGTGCGCGTTGCGCCCGTCGAGGATCATGGTGAAGAGGTCGGCGAACTCCTCCGGGAGGTCGTTCTCGCGCAGGACCGCGCGGTACTCCTCGTTGGTGACGGAGATGTACTTGATCTCGCGCCCGGTGGCCTTCGACAGCTCCGCCGCGACGTCCGTGTAGCTGAGCAGGCGCGGACCGGACAGCTCGTAGGTCTTGCCGATGTGCTTGTCGTCGGTCAGCGCGGCCACCACGACGTCCGCGATGTCGTCGGCGTCGACGAAGGCCTCCACGGCGTCCCCGGTCGGCAGGGCGATCTCGCCGGCCAGGACGGGCTCCAGGAAGAAGCTCTCGGAGAAGTTCTGGTTGAACCAGCTGGCCCGGACGATGGTCCAGTCGGCGCCGGAGGCCTTCAGGTTCTCCTCGCTGACCTCCGCGGCCTCCTCACCGCGGCCGGACAGCAGCACCAGACGGCGCGCGCCGTTCGCGACGGCCACCTTGGAGAATTCGGCGACCTGCTCGGCGGCACCGGGGAAGGCGAGGTCGGGGAAGTAGGTCACGTACACCCGGTCGACGCCCTCCAGCGCCGGCACCCAGGTGGAGGGCTCGTGCCAGTCGAAGGGGGGCACACCGCTGCGGGACCCGATCCGGACCTCGCGGCCCTGGGCGGAAAGCTTGTCGGCAACGCGGCGGCCGGTCTTGCCGTTTCCGCCGATGACGAGGGTGATGTTCGCGTTCTGAGTCATGAGTACAGTCAATTCCAGTCTCGTGAGACGGGCCATAGCCACAAAGCTCAGTTCCATGTGCGTGCGTCTACGAGTGGTCCGCTCGGAGCACGACTGGGAAAGTGCGGCTTCGGTATGAGCCCCAGAATCGTAGGCACGCGCCCGGGGGCCCTGCCAGGTTGTCCCGAGCGGCCCTCGACCCCGTCTGCACCCGGCCTCCAGGACCTCTCAAGCGGCCCCGGACGTGCTCCTGACCTGCCCCTGACCCTCCCCTGACCAGTCCTGTACGTCAGGACTTGAGCGTTTCTCCGGCGCGGCCCCACACCATCGGGCATGGAGTAACGACCCGCCCGCTGGGAGGCCGCATGAACGCCACTCCGGACCGTCCGGAGCTTGACCAGTTGTCCGCCGACCTGGCCGGTCTGCTCGGACGGATCGGGCTCGACCCGGCCGGCCAGTGGCCCGCGGGCCGGGACCGCATCGACGTCCGTTTCGCGGCCGCGGCCGCCCGCCATCCGGGCCGGGTCGCCGCCCAGGACGCGGAGGAGAAGGCGACCTACCTCGAACTGGAATGGGCCGCGGACGACATCGCACGCCGCCTGTCGGGGCGGACCGGCCCCGGTGCGGCCGTCGCCGTGCGCGCGCAGCGCTCGTGCATGGCGTCGTCCGCCGTGGTGGGCGCGCTGCGCACCGGGGCGGCGGTGCTGCCCCTGGAGCCCGGGCACAACCCGGGGCTGCAGGAGTTCCTGATGCGCGACGCCGGCGCCGAGATGGTCATCTCGGACAGTGGACTGCTGCGTGACGAGATCCCGGTGGCCAAGGCGGGCCGGTTCGTCATCGCGATGCGGCCGGAGGTGGCGATGCGCCGCGAGATCCCGCCGCACACGGCCTTCCTGGCGCTCCCTTCCGGCGGCGACCCGGGGCGGGCCGTGGCCGTGCGGCCGGTGTCCCACCTGGACGTGCTGTCCTGGGTGGACAGCTGCGTCCCGATGCTGGAGACCGGCCCGGAGGACGTGTGGACGTACTTCCACTCCATGAGCCTGGACCTGGGCATGCGCGAGATGTGGGGGCCGCTGCTCACGGGCGGACGGGCCGTCGTCGTGGACCGGGAGACGGCGTCCGACGCGAGCGGGTTCGCCCGGCTGCTGGCCGAGCAGGAGGTGACGGTGGTGACGCAGTTGCCGTCCGCCTTCGCCCGGCTGACCTCGGCGGCGCGCGGCAGCAGTCTGCCGGCGCTGCGGCACGTCCTGCTGGCGGACGAGCAGGTGGACTCCGGGGTGCTGGCCGACTGGCGGGCCGCCGGAATCGCTCCGCGGGCCGTCGTACGGGACGTGTCGGGGTCGCCGACCATCCTGTGAGGGACACCGCACGAAGCCCGCGAAACACGCGAAGCACCCCACGCACCCCACGCACGCGAAGCACACCGGAAGCACACACCAGAGGGCCCCGACCGGAGAAACCGGCCGGGGCCCTCTCGTACGCGCCACGGGCGGGTGGCCTCAGTAGTTCCCGAGACCACCGCACACGTTGAGCGCCTGGGCGGTGATGGAGGCGGCCAGGTCGGTGGTCAGGTAGCCCACCAGACCCGCGACCTCCTCGGAGGTGGAGTAGCGGCCGAGCGGGATCTTCGCCTCGAACTGCTCCTGGATGTACTCCTCGGTGGTGTCCCAGGCCTGCGCGTACCCGGTGCGCACGCGCGCCGCCATCGGCGTCTCCACGTAGCCGGGGCAGACCGCGTTGACGGTGGTCCCGGTCGTCGCGAGCTCCTTCCCGAGCGACTTGGTGAAGCCGATCACCGCGTGCTTGGAGGCCGAGTAGGGCGCCCCGAGGAGCACCCCGTGCTTGCCCGCGGTGGAGGCGATGTTGACGATGCGCCCCCAGGGTTCGGCCCCGAGGCCGCCGCTGGTCAGCACCTCGCGGGTCAGCAGGAAGACGCTGTTCAGGTTGGTGTCGATGACGTCGTGCCACAGCTCGTCGGTGATGCCGGCGGTGGCGCCGCCGCCGCTGCGGCCCGCGTTGTTGACGAGGACGCTGACGGGTGCGCCGTACGCCGTCACGGCCGCGGCGACCAGCGCCTCCACGGCGGCGCGGTCGCGTACGTCGGCGGCCGCGCCCTCCACGGTCAGCCCCTCGGCCCGCAGGTCCTCCACGGTCTGCTTGACCACGGACTCGGTGCGGGCACAGAGGAACACCCGATGGCCGCGGGCTCCCAGATCCCGGGCGACGGCCAGCCCGATACCACTGGTGGCCCCGGTCACCAGCGCCACGGGCCTCTCCGGAGCCTTGCCCATCGCCTTCACCGTCATCGTCAGCCCTCCATCGCTCGCATGGACGCGTCGAGCGTGTCTCAGCCCACTCGGGCCGCGACGGAAGTGAGATGGAGGCGTCAGATCAGGCCTTGCGCCAGCATCGCGTCGGCCACCCGCTCGAAGCCGGCCAGGTTGGCGCCCGCCACGTAGTCGCCGGGACGGCCGTACCGTTCAGCCGTCTCGTACGCCGTGTCGTGGATGCGGCGCATGACCCCGGCCAGCTCGTCCTCGACCCGGGCGAACGGCCACGCGTCGCGCGCGGCGTTCTGGCTCATCTCCAGCGCACTGGTGGCCACCCCGCCCGCGTTCGCGGCCTTGCCGGGGCCGAAGGCGACACCGGCCTCCTGGAGGACGCGCACCGCCTCGGGTGTGGTCGGCATGTTCGCGCCTTCCGACACGGCCTTGACCCCGCCCCGCACCAGGTTCAGCGCGTCGGTCTCGGTCAGCTCGTTCTGCGTCGCGGACGGCAGCGCCACATCACTCGGCACGTCCCAGACACTGCCGCCTTCGACGTAGCGGGCGGAGCCTCCGCGGCGCTCGGCGTACTCGCTGATCCGGCCCCGCTCCACCTCCTTGATCTGCTTGAGCAGCTCCAGATCGAGCCCCTTCTCGTCGACCACGTATCCGCCGGAGTCCGACACCGTCAGCACCTGCGCGCCCAGCGCCTGCGCCTTCTCCACCGTGTAGATGGCGACGTTGCCCGAGCCGGAGACGGTGACCCGCTGCCCGTCGAGGTCCTCGCCGCGCACCTTGAGCATCTCGGCGGTGAAGAGGACGTTGCCGTATCCGGTGGCCTCGGTCCGGACCTGCGAACCGCCCCAGCCGGTGCCCTTGCCGGTGAGGACGCCGGCCTCCCAGCGGTTGGTGATGCGCCGGTACTGCCCGAAGAGGTAGCCGATCTCGCGGCCGCCCACGCCGATGTCACCGGCCGGGACGTCCGTGTGCTCGCCGAGGTGCCGGTGCAGCTCGGTCATGAAGGCCTGGCAGAACCGCATCACTTCGGCGTCGGAACGTCCGCGCGGATCGAAGTCGCTGCCCCCCTTGCCGCCGCCGATCCCGAGCCCCGTCAGGGCGTTCTTGAAGATCTGCTCGAACCCGAGGAACTTCACGATCCCGAGGTTCACCGACGGGTGGAAGCGCAGGCCGCCCTTGTAAGGGCCGAGCGCGCTGTTGAACTCGACCCGGAACCCGCGGTTGACCTGCGTACGGCCCTGGTCGTCCTGCCACACCACCCGGAAGAGGATCTGCCGCTCGGGCTCGGCGATCCGCTCCATCACCCTGGCCTCGCGCAGTTCGGGGCGCGCGTCGAAGACCGGGGCGAGCGTCTCCAGCACCTCCCGCACGGCTTGGTGGAACTCCGGCTCGCCGGGGTCACGGCGCTCGATCCGCTGTTCCAGCGAGGCGAGCCAGGCGGTCGTGGTGGTGATGGAGGTCGACGGCATCAGGGCGGTTCCTCTTCTCTGAGTCCGGGAGACACAACGAACTGGACGCGTGGAACTGGACGAATACGACAGGTCGATACAACAGGACCGACACAGCAGGACGCATACAACAAGACGCACGGAACTGGGCGCGCGGAACTGGGTGTTATGCAGCTCGACACACCCACGGCCCGCGCCTACGGCTCGACGCGCCCCGATGGTGCACCCCTGCGCTTGAGCGCCGGATGTGCGCGACCTTCGCCGCACCCGCCCCAGCCCCCTGACCAGCGCAGAGGCCACTTAGACTCCCCCCATGACCACCCCCGCCTCCCTCCGCCTGGAACCGGTCACCGCCGACAACATCGACGCGGTGTGCGCGATACGGGTCCGCCCCGACCAGAACCACCTGGTCTCCCCCGTGATGAAGTCGCTGGCCGAGGCGTACGTGCACGGCGAGACGGCCTGGCCCCGGGCCATCGTCGACGGCGACGAGGTGGTCGGCTTCGTGATGGCGTTCCTCGACATCGCCTGGAACCCCGCCGAGGACCCGGCCGACCGGCGCTCGGGCATCTGGCGTCTGAACATCGCCGCCGGCCACCAGGGCAAGGGCTACGGCCGCTTCGCGGTCCAGGCGGTCACCGAGGAGATCCGCGGCCGGGGCGCCTCGCAGGTGTACGTCACGTGGCACGCGGGCGAGGGCAGCCCCGAGCCGTTCTACCTGGGCCTGGGCTTCCACCGCACGGGCGAGCTCAGCGGCGACCAGCCGGTGGGCGTCCTCCCGCTGACCTGACGACCTCCCAAGGTCAAGCAATATGATCATATTGCGGCATGACCACGAACATGACCACGAAGACCCTCTACCTGCTCTGCTCCGCCGCTCCGCCCGTCTTCGACGTGGCCCACGTGGTCGAGGACGCCCAGGCCCGCGGCTGGGACGTCTGCCTGGGCCTCACCCCCACCGCGGCGCACTGGCTGTCCGGAAGCCTCGACGGGCTGGCGGCCCTGACCGGCCACGCCGTGCGCTGGCAGTACAAGCTCCCCGGCGAGCCCGACGTATGGCCCCCGGCCGACGCGCTGCTCTTCGCCCCCGCCACGTTCAACTCGGTCAACGCCTGGGCCCTCGGCCTGACCGACCGCTTCGTGGTGGGGGTCGCCGCCGAGGCGATCGGCAAGGGCACCCCCGTCGTCGCCATGCCCTGCACGAACTCCGCCATCGCCGCGCACCCCCAGTTCGACCAGTCCCTGGCCGTCCTGCGCACCGCCGGGGTGGAGCTCCTGTACGGCGAGTCCGGCTTCACCCCCGGTCCGGCCGGCCTTGACACCCCGCCCCACTTCCCGTGGCAGCTGGCCCTCGACGCGGTGGACCGCCACCCCACCGCCCAGGCCTAAGAAGCCTGCGGCTCCCTCGCCCGCAACTGCCGGAAGAAGGCCCGCACGTCCGCCACCAGCAACTCCGGCACCTCCATGGCGGCGAAGTGGCCACCCCGGTCGTACGAGGTCCACCGCACGACGGAGTCGGTCCGCGCGGCCACGTGCCGCAGCGGAATGAAGTTGTCCTGGGGGAAGTCGGCCACCGCGGTAGGCGTCCGCGACACGTCGACCGCCTCCCCGGCATACCCGGCACGCGCCCGCTCGTAGTGCATCCGAGCAGCGGACCCAACCGTCCCCGTCAGCCAGTACAGCATCACATTGGTCAACATCTGATCCCGGTCGATCGGGCACCGGGGATCACTCCACTCCGCGAACTTCTCCCCGATCCAGGCGAGCAGCCCGACCGGCGAATCGTTCAGCCCGTACGCGAGGGTCTGGGGCCGGGTCGCCTGGATGTCGGCGTAGCCCTGCCGCTCACGCGCCCACACCCGGTACCGCTCCCAAGAGGCCCACGTGCGCTCCCGCTCCTCGGGGCTCAGCGCGGCCAGTTCCTCTTCCCCGGGCTCGGCGGTGGCACCACCCCCAGGCAGCAGGTTCAAATGCACCCCCACCACGTTCCCCGGCCGCACCCGCCCGAGCTCCCGCGAGACGGCGGCCCCCCAGTCGCCACCCTGCACCCCGTACTCCGCGTACCCGAGCCGCTCCATCAACGTCCCGAAGGCCCGCGCCACCCGCTTGAACTCCCACCCCACCTCCTTGGTCGGCCCGGACAGGGCGAATCCCGGAATGTGCGGCATCACCACATGGAACGCGTCATCGGCATCCCCGCCATGAGCCCGAGGATCGGTCAGCGGCCCGACGACCCGCTGGAACTCCACGAACGACCCCGGCCACCCATGGGTCATCAACAACGGCGTGGCTCCGGCCTCAGGCGATCGAACATGAGCGAAATGCACCCGAGCCCCGTCGATCTCGGTCACGAACTGCGGCCACTCGTTCAACCGTTCCTCGGCAGCACGCCAGTCGTACTCGTCGCGCCAGTACCGCACGAGCTCGCGCACCTCGGCCACCGGGATCCCGTAGTCCCAGCCCACCCCCTCCAACCCCTCGACCCACCGCACCCGCCCCAACCGCTCCCGCAGGTCGTCCAACTCCCCCTGCGCCACATCAAGCCGAAACCCATCCACCCCGGCATGCTAGGCACGGCCCACTCGCGGCCGCGCCCGCAAAAACGCAGGCCGAGCCCAAGCCCAGCCCGCACGGAACTCCCCGCCCCCGAAGCCCAAACCACCTCCAGCCCCCGCCGGCATTCGAGGCGCGAGGTCTGGGACGGACGCCCAAACCACCTCCAGCCCCCGCCGGCATTCGAGGCGCGAGGTCTGGGACGGACGCCCAAACCACCTCCAGCCCCCGCCGGCATTCGAGGCGCGT
>NZ_JBIWFI010000035.1:85781-98660 GCF_044762985.1 Streptomyces sp. NPDC096339
GAGGTCTGGGACGGACGCCCAAACCACCTCCAGCCCCGCCGGCGTTTGAGGCGCAGGGTCTGGGACGGAAGCCCCAACCACCTCCAGCCCCGCCGGCGTTTGAGGCGCAGGGTCTGGGACGGAAGCCCCAACCACCTCCAGCCCCGCTGGCGTTTGAGGCGCGGGGTCTGGGGCGGAGCCCCGGGAAACGGAGAAAGGGCGGGGCGGGGACCAGCTCCGCGCAGCGGCCCACCCGAGACGACCCCTCAAGCGATCTCGATGCTGAGCTGGGAGCCCAACTCCTCGAAGCCCAGCCCGGCCGCAACCACCCGCGAGGCGGTACGACGCGCACGCCACTGCGGCAACAGCCCGGCCCCGAGGGCATGAGCGACCGCCGCCGACCCCGTCACCCGGGCCAGTCCTCGTCCTCGCGCTTCCGGAGCCGTCAGTACGCCGATGTGAGCCGTCCGCCTCGGCCAGGCGCGATATCCCGCAGCGGCGACCACCTCGCCGTGCTCACGAACCACGAACGCGGGCGACGTGATCTCGTCGAGGGCAGCCTCACCGGCGTCCTCGTGCCCAGCCACCCGCTCCAGGCTCCGCATGTCCGGGTGAGCAGCCGGAATTCGCTCCACGCTCAACGCACCGGCTTCCACCGGCCGGAAGCCCGATGGGGAGACATACGAAAGCGCCGCGGGCCCGAGCACACGAGCCACCGGAAGGGCCTTCCGGACCAAGCCGCCATCCGTGACGGCCTCCAACGGCAGTCTCCCCAGCGCGTCACGAACCATCACGGCGGCACGGTCGCTCGGCGCGGTGACGATCGCGGATCCCCCCAGAGCCACCACTCCGACCCAGCCAACCGGGCACAACTCGGACCGGGGAGAGACCACCACGCTCACACCACCTGCCGGGGCGAACGACACCGGCACCCGGGCCAGCCCTTCCCACAGCGCGCGAGCTCGACCCACCAAAGAAGGATCCATCGACATGGCCCGATCCTGCCATCCGAGCCAAGTCGCCTCACCCGAGTAATCGACCCGAGCCGTTGCTCCTCGATCTCGGAGACCGCGGCAACACACGGCATACACGAGGCCGAGCCACGCCGAGCCACGCCGAGCTGCGCTGTGACGTGTAGGCCCGCTCAGCCACCGGCTCGGCGAACACCCTCCTCGCAGTCAGCGGTCTTAACGGCGTTAACGCCGTTAACGCCGTTAAGACCGCCCCCCACCCACCCGCCGCGCGACGAGCAACCCGAGCCCGTCCAAGATCCGCTCAAGCCCGAACTCCAATGCCCCGTCATGCCCCCCGTGCTCCGCCACCGAGGCCAACGCGGCCCCGAGCGCCGGAAACTCCTCCCCCCTCACCCGCATGACCTCCCCCAGCATCACCGCAAGCTGCGCATCGGGCCCCGCGCCTCCACCCGCCGGTCCCCCCGCCGCCCGCTCCTGCTCCGCGATCCCCCGCACATGCCCGGCGACCAGCACCACCGCATCCATCGCCTCGGCCCCGCTCAACCCGCACCCGTCCAACGCGGACAGCGCCCGCTCCATCCACCCCAACTCCCGCGGCCCCATCACCCGCACCCCGACCGTCGCCTCCAGCAGCCACGGATGCCCCCGGAACCCCGCGTACAACTCGCGCGCCCACTCCCCCAGCCGCTCGCGCCACGCACCCTCCGCCACCGGAACCGCCGACACCGGCACCGACACCGGCACCGGCACGGGCACGGGCACGGGCAGCGCCCCCTCCACCATCAGCGCGACCAGCTCGGCCTTCCCCGGCACGTACCGGTACAGCGCCATCTTCGTGACCCCCAACTCGCCGGCCACCCGCTGCATCGACACCGCGCCCAGCCCCTCCGCGTCGGCGATCCCGATCCCCGTCAGCGCGATCGCGTCCAGCGTGAGCCCCCGCTTCGGCCCCCGCGCGGGCTTGGCCGACGGCTCCGGCCCCCACAACAACCGCACGGCCGCACCCCACTGCTCATCCGCCATCGGACCAATCCCCTTGCCTTCGCACGAAAACTGCGTCTACCGTACACACAAACACATCAGTATCCGCCGGACGCAATTAACGGCGTTAACGCCGTTAACGCCGACCCACCACCGGCCCCCGTAAACGGAAGTGGCGTCAACGCCGTTAACGCCGTTAACGGCGGCGCCCCCGAAGGAGCCCATGCCCCATGCCTCCCACACCCCGCACCGTCCTCATCTCCGGCGCCGGCATCGCCGGCCCCGCCCTGGCCCACTGGCTCGCCCGGCACCGCTTCCGTCCCACCGTCGTCGAAATCGCCCCCGCCCTCCGCCCCGGCGGCCAGGCCGTGGACTTCCGCGGCGAAACCCATCTGTCCGTCCTCCACCGCATGGGCGTCCTCGACGACCTCCGTCGCGTCCGGACCACCGGCTCCCCCATGACCTTCGTCGACGCCCACGACAGACCCCTCCTCCACCTCCCCACGGAGTTCGCCGGCGGGGACATCGAGGTCCTGCGCGGCGACCTCTCCCGCGTCCTGTACGAGTCCTCCCTCCCCTCCACCGAGTACCTCTTCGACGACACGGTCACCTCCCTCACCGAGTCCGCCACCGGCGTGGACGTCACCTTCCGCCACGCCCCACCCCGCACCTTCGACCTCGTCGTCGGCGCCGACGGCATCCACTCCCACATCCGCCGCCTCGCCTTCGTCCCGGAAGCCGACCACGTCACCCACCTCGGCCACTACGCCGCCGGCTGGAGCCTCCCCAACCGCCTGAACCTCCGCCCCGGCACGGGATCCTTCGGCCACAACGCCCCCGGCCGCCTCGCCACCGTCGGCGCCGACCACACCGACCCCACCCGCGCCCGCGCCTTCTTCGTCTTCGCCTCCCCGGAACTCGCGTACGACCGCCAGGACACCGAGGCCCAGAAGCAGCTCCTCCGGCAGGCGTTCACCGGTCTCCCCTGGCACGTGGACCGCCTCCTCGACTCCCTCAACTCCGCCGACGACCTCTACTTCGACTCCATCAGCCGAGTCGACGTACCCACCTGGTCGTCCGGCCGGATCGCCCTCCTCGGCGACGCGGCCTGCGGCGCGACCATCGGCGGCATGGGCACCGGCACCGCGATCGTGGCCGCGTACGTCCTGGCGGGCGAGCTCTCCCGCTCCCCCGAGGACCACCGCGGCGCCTTCGCCCGCTACGAATCCCTCCTGCGCCCCCACGCCCAGGGCTGCCAGAAGAACGGAGCGCGTACGGGCTCCTTCCTCGCCCCGGCGTCCAAGCTCGGCCTCGGCCTGCGCAACGGCCTGCTCAACCGACGCCACGTCCTCGACTGGATGCTGAAAGCCGGTGAGAACGCCTCCACACTCCCCCTCCCCCACTACACAACGCCCCTCGCTCCCACCCCCACCTCTTAACGGCGTTAACGCCGTTAACGCCGCCCCGAGCGCCAAAAAATACTGGTCGACTGGTTTTCTTCTCCGCAACCTGCCTACATTGACGCCGCACTCCGCAGCGATCACCGCACGGACGGCGCCAACGACCAGGGGGAACACGCACGTGGCGAGGGTCAGGCAGCAGCGGGCCGAGAACACCCGGCAGGCCATCCTGGACGGCGCGGCCGTCGCCTTCGACGCCGCCGGCTTCGGCGGCACCAGCCTCAGCGACGTCGTCAAGCACGCCGGAGTCACCAAGGGCGCCCTGTACTTCCACTTCTCGTCCAAGGAAGCCCTCGCCCGCACCCTGATCGACGAGCAGTTCCAGATCTCCTCCGGCGTCCCCGCCCTCGATGCACCCGGCCTGCAGACCGTCATCGACCTGACCCACCGGATGGCGTCCGGGCTGCGCGGCAACGTCCGCGTCCGCGCCGCCATCCGCCTCGTCATCGAGTTCGGTTCCTTCACCGACCCGGACCCGTCCCCGTACAACACCTGGATCGACACCTGCCGCACCTGCCTGACGCCGGCCCAGGCACGCGGCGACGTCATGCCGTCGTTGGACGTCCACGACGTCGCGACCTTCCTCGTCGGATCCTTCACCGGCATCCAGGTCACCTCGCACGTCCGCACCCACCGCGAGGACCTGCACGCCCGGATCACCGACCTGTGGGACTTCCTCCTCCCGGGCATCGTGCCCGCGAGCCGCATCTCCCACTTCGACTCGGCCGGCTCGCCCGAGTGCCGGGCCGAGCTCGGGCCCGCGCCCTCCGCCTGACGGCGCGTTCAGGGCGGCCCCGCACACTCCGTGGTGAACCACGGGGGTGCTCGCCACGGCGTGTGCGGGGCCGCCCTGAACCGTTAACGGCGTTAACGCCGTTAACGCCCTCGCGCGCACTCGCGCCCCCTCCCCCACTCCCCTCCCCCACCCCCCTCCCACCCACTTCGTTAGCAAAACTCAAGCGTGGCGCCCACGAACACCCCTGAACGTTAGTAAAGTCCCTCTCATGACTTCGCCCTCGTCTCAGAGCGACCGAGAGAAGGTCGTCTCCAAGCTCCCCCCGTGGCTGCGCCAGGAGTTGAAAATCCGCACCGCCCAACTGCGGGTGGACATCCAGGACGCCGTCCACCAGGGCATCGCCCACTGGAGCGCGCTCGCCTCGGCCCCTTCCCCCGTCGACACCTCCGGCGCCGAATCGTTCTCCACCTGGCTGCCCGCCGGCCAGTGGGAGTCCTTCCGCGCCGACTCCAAGGACCGGGGCGTCTCCCTCATCCAGGGACTCGCCCAGGCCGTCCACCTCTGGCTGGAGCTGAACCCGGCTCCCACGGTCAAGCGCCCCTCCGTGGTCCGCCGCATCATCGTGTGCAACCAGAAGGGCGGAGTCGGCAAGACCGCCATCACCGCGGGTACCGCCGAGGCCCTCGCCGAGGACCCGTCGACCCTCCACCCGGTCCGCGTCGCCCGCCAACTGGCCCGCTTCTCGTCCCCCGAGGACGAACCCCACACGGACCCGGGCACCGCCCTGGACCTGGAGGACCTCCCCGGTCTGGGCATGCGCGTCCTGCTGATCGACTTCGACCCGCAGGGCCACCTCACCAAGCAGCTCGGCCGGCAGCCGCTGCCCATCGGCGGCGACAGCCTCACCTGCCACATGGCCGGCGAGGCCAAGGGCCCCCTCAAGGACCTCGTCGTGCCCATCGAGCACGACCGGTTCGGGGACCGCCTCCACCTCCTCCCCGCCTGCACGGACGCCTTCCTCCTCGACGTCCGCCTCTCCACGGTCCGCGCCCGCGAAGCCGCCCTGGAACGGGCCCTCACCCCGGTCGAGTCCGACTACGACGTCATCCTGGTCGACTGCCCGCCGAGCCTCGGCCTCAGCATGGACGCCGCCATCTACTACGGCCGCCGCCGCGACACCGAGCAGCCCGGCGCCTCCGGCGCGCTGATCGTCGTACAGGCGGAGGACTCGTCCGCCGACGCGTACGACCTCCTCACCTCCCAGATCAACGACCTCCGCGACGACCTCAGCCTGGACATCGACTACCTGGGCCTCGTGGTCAACCTCTACGACGGCCGCCGCGGCTACATCGCGACCTCCTCCCTCCAGGCGTGGATGGACATAAAGGATCCGCGCGTCGTCGCCGTCGTACCCGACCTCAAGGAACAGCGCGAAGCAGTCCGCGTGAAGCAGCCCCTCTTCGTCTACGCCCCCAAGGGCGACCAAGCGGTCGCCCTCCGCGCCCTGGCCCGGGAGATCTCATGAGCAGCAAGGCCGACAAGCTCGCCGTCTCGGCGTCCTTCGCCCGCGCCCAGCCCGTCAGCGTCAGCTCCCGCCGCGCGGCCATCGCCGAGGCCACGGGCGCCCCCACCTCCGGAGTGGTCCCCCCGTCCGAGGTCCCCATCGAGGCCCTCGCGCACAACCCGTTCAACCTCCGCGAGGACCTCACGGAACTCGACGAACTGGCCGCGTCCCTCATCGCCCGAGGACAGCTCCAGCCCCTCGCGGTCGCCACCCGCATGGCCTTCATGGAGGCCCACCCGGGCGCCACCGACGGCCTGGGCCGTGCCCCGTACGTCGTGATCGACGGCAACCGCCGACTGGCGGCGGCCCACCTGGCCGGCCTCAAGACGATGCACATCCACGTGAACGACGCCCTCTCGGCGTCCTCCTCGGACATCCTCGAATCGGCTCTGATCGCCAACATCCACCGGGTCGACGTGGCCCCCATGGACCAGGCCCGCGCCCTCCAGGAACTCGTCGACGTCCACGGCTCCCAGGCCCAGGTCGCCAAGCGGCTCGGCAAGACGGGTGCCTGGGTCTCCCAGCGCCTGGCGCTCCTCAACCTGACCCCGGAACTCCAGGACAAGGTCGAGTCCGGCGAGCTCAAGGTCGAACCGGCCCGTCGCATCGGCCGCCTCCCCCAGGAGGCCCAGGAGGCGGCGGCGGACGAAACCCTCAACGCCGTCAATCCGCCCCGCCAGCGCACCCAACCCGTCAACACCGTTAACGCCGTTAACGCCACCCCGACCCCCGCCCCCGCCCCCGCCCCCGCCGCCGCCTCGCCCCGCATCACCATCTCCACGAACTCCCCGGAGACGATCGCGGACGCCCTCACCGCGCACCTCACCCCGGACGACCTCAAGGCCGTCACGGAGCTCCTCATGCTGCGAATCTGAACCGGGCATCCGAGCCACCCACACGCCGGGGGCATTAACGCCGTTAACGCCGTCACCGTTAACGCCGTTAACGCCCCCACGTGCGTTTCATGTGCGTTTTACGGTGCGTTTCACATAGGCTGCCTGCGGAGGTACCGATGCCCAACGAACAAGAGAGCCTCTTCGCAGCGGTCGACGCCCTGCTGGAAGAAGCAGCCGCCAAGGACGCGCTCCCGCACCCGGACGAGCGCAAGCGCCTCCGCGAAGCCGCCGGCCTGAGCCAGGACCAGATCGCGAAGGCCCTCTCCGTCCGCCGCGAAACGGTCACCTCCTGGGAGATCGGCCGTACGGCCCCCCGCCCCCCGAAGCGCGCCGCCTACGCCCGCCTCCTCGAAGGCCTGGCCACCCTCCACCCCGTTAACGCCGTTAACGCCCCCACCCCGGCCGACACCCCCCAGCCCGATGCAGCCCCCGGCCTGCCCACCCCCTCGCACACGGCCACGCCCGAGGCCGAGCCCGCCGAGCCCACCCCCACCGTTAACGCCGTTAACGCCCCCGAGCCCGAGGCTGAACCCAGCCGGCCCACCCCTGAGCAATCTCCCGAGGCCGAGGCGGAACCCGACCAACCCGCCGCAACCGTTAACGCCGTTAACGCCCCCGCCCCCGGCCCCGAGGTGGAACCCGACCGACCCACCTCCGGCAGCACCGCCATGCCGGAAGCCGAGGCCCACCACCCCGCACCCATCGTTAACGGCGTTAACGCCGCCCCCGGCCCCGGGAGCTGGCCGGCCTCCGTCCACACGGCCGACCCCGCCCGTCCCGCACCCGCCACAGCCCCCAAGCCGGGCGAGCAGCCTCACCGGGGGTCCGGGGCGCAACCCCGGTCCCGGGAAGCCACGGCCAGGGGGACCCTGGAAGGCAACGGCCCCCTGGCCGTCCTGGACGGCACCGGCCACGCCTACGCCGCCTCCGGCCTCATCCTCGACCACCCCACCACCAACCTCCCCGACCTCGTCACCTGGGCCCTCACCGAGGCGAACCTCCGCTCCCCCCGCCTCCACCGCAACGGCCGCGACGGCGACCCCCTCCTCGTCCTCACCGCCGGCGCCGTGGAACGGCTCGGCCTCCCCCCGACGCTGGAAGACCGCCGCGCCCTCCGCCTCCCGGACAACCACCCCACCCTCCGCCTGCTCGCCAAGAGCAAATGGCAGCTGACCCGCCGCGGCTTCGGCCCCTGGCCCCGCATCTACCGCCCGGCCACCCCCACCACCGGCCGCCAGTGCGTACAGCTCGCGATCCTCCCCTGGGGCGCCCTCGACCCCCGCGCCTGGGGCGAGGCCACCGCCACCCTCCCCGCCCCGGAACTCGCCGAGCTCCTCACCACCTACGCCGCCCGCGTCCTCACCCCCCGCGGCTCCACCGCCGTCACCGGCCTCGAACTCATGACGGCCCTGCGCCCGCCCACCCGCGCCGCGCGCGACGAAGCCACGAACACCTGGGTGTCGGCGCCGGTCCCCGGTTCCCTCACCCGGCCCGTCGACCCCGCTCCCCCGGAGGCCCCGGACGAGCACCCGGTGATCGCCTCCCTCTACCCCCGCTCCCACCAGCGCACCCCGGACCAGGTCCTCGACGAGGAGGCCTACGACTGGATCCGCGACCCGGAGCTCCTCACCGACGCCGAATGCGCCCGCACCCACGCCGTCGGCATCGACGTGAACATGGCCTTCGCCGCAGCGGCCAACCGCCTCCCGGTCGGCCTCGGCCCCGCAACCCACACCACCGCCCCGCGCTTCGACCCCAAGACCCCCGGCTGCTGGCTCGCGGACCTCTCCACCCTGTCCCTCGACCCCCGCCTCCCCAGCCCCTTCACGCCCCACGGCAGGCCCCCGACCGGCCCCGCCTGGTACGCCACCCCGACCCTCGCCTACGCGCAGGAGCTCGGCCACGACGTCCATCCCACCGAAGCCTGGATCCGCGAAGACCACGGCCCGTACCTGGACGCCTGGTACACCCGCCTCCGCGACGCCTACATGGCGACCATGGCAGACCTGGGCGTCACCCCGTCCCTCCCCGAGCCCGACTTCCTCACCGCGATGTCCACCCACAAGACGAACGACCCCACAACCGCAGCCGTCCTCTCCGCGATCAAATCAACGGTCAAGGGCGGCATCGGCAAGCTCCGCGAACGCCCCCAGGGCGCCGCCTACCGCCCCGGTGAGCCCTGGCCCGCCCTCGAACGTCCCACCTGGCGCCCCGACATCCGTGCCGCCGTCATCGCCACGGCCCGCGTCAACATGCACCGCAAGATGCGCAAGCTGGCCACCGCCGCCGACCTCTACCCCATCGCGGTCCTCTCGGACTGCGCGGTGTACCTCTCCGACGGCCCCAGCCCCCTCGACTTCCTCCCCCACACCCCCGAAGGCAAGCCCCTCCCCGGCGGTTTCCGCCTCGGCGTCAGCCCCGGCATGGTCAAGCACGAGGGCACCCAGCCCCTCCTCTGGGCCGTCCAGATGCTCGACGAACACCTCAACCCCGCCCGCCACATCAAGGGCCACGACGCAGCGGCAGACGGCGAGTAACGAAGAATGTCCGACATCTCCGACAGCCTGACCAGGGCCGACGAACAGCACTTCACCCGCCCCATCCCCAAATCCGCGGGCGCCCAGATGCGCTTTCTCCTCAAACAGCTCAAATCCACAAAAACAGTCGCCGCAACCCTCAACATCTCCCAACGCACCGTCGAGCGCTACGTCAAGAACGAGATCAAGCAGCCCAAACCGGCCCTCGCCGCCCGACTGGAGGCAGAAGTACGCCGCCGCTGGCAGCCCCTGGTCCGCAAGCGCGCCCGCGACAATGCGGCCCGCACCACGGGCCTGGTCATCGAGACCCGCGCCCGCTTCGGCTTCACCGCGGCCCCCGGCACCACCGACGACGGCCGCATGCGCCGCATCACCCAGCACCTCCCCCCGGAGTACGCGTCCCGGCTCTTCGCCGCCCAGGAGGCCGGCGCCACCGAGTCCCAACTCCGCCACATCGCGGCGGAAGGCCTCCAGGAGCTCTACTTCAAGGACAACGGCTCCCGTGCCACGAGCCTCCTGGTCGAGTTCACGGACATCGACTACGTCGACTTCGCGTTCTAACCCCGAACAACCCAACCCCGAAGCCCCCAGAGCCGCCACCAGACCCCCCAAAACCAAAAGGGTCCCGGGAATACCCCGGGACCCTCACAAGCCCTCACAGGCCCGTCCAGACGTCCGCATCACCCCACGGCGTGCAACGTCCTGCGTCGCTTCGACTCGGCAGCCTTCTTCGCGGCCGCCTGCGCGGCCCGCTTCTTCCGCTGCTCGGCCAGCTGGTCCTGATACTCCGCCACCGCCTGGTGGTAGCTGGCGACATACCCCCGCGCGTCGAGCCGCTCGTCGGGAGCCATCTCGTTGACGGCGGCGACGGCGTCCTCGAACGAGTTGTACCCGGCCAGCATCGGGTTGATCTGGTACACCCCGTTCCTGACCTTCCGCACCAGCTTCGCGAGCTCCAGGCTCCGCAGCGCGGCATTGACGCTCGGCCGGCTCAGCTCCAGCAGCCCACCCACGGTGGCCTGGTCGATGAGGATCCGCCCGCCCGGCTCGCTCAGCGAACGCAGCTTCAGCAGCACACGGTAGGCCGCAGGCGGGAGGTCGAGGTCGGAGAGAAGCCCGTCGGCGTTGACCGCAGCGAATCGCAAGGTGCTCACTGAGCTGTCCCTTCTTCCGTGCGCTTCGCTCGGCCAAGCCGACGCGCAGCGCGCTCTTTTGCCCGTTCGGCCCGCAGTTCCGCGATGGCCTGACGCATGTGATCCAGCGACGGGAAGCGCACCAGATCAGGCAGGCTCGTATCACTACGAATCTGCGAGATGGTGCTGTGCTGCTCCACCTTCACGAACTCACCCGTCATCTCCGTACCCGGGATGAACTCAGCCACCCGGTAACTGTAGGGCGGGTTGAACTGGTAGACACCCCGCCGCACCTTGAAGACGATCCCATGAGACATGACTGTGTGCAGCGCCTCTGACGTCTTTGTCCGGCTGACGTCCAGGATCGTAGCCATCTCCTCCTGCGTAAGAGGAATCCGGCCCCCCGCTCGTTGGCACGCGATGAGCAGCAGGATCAGCCTCAACGGCAAGGCTTCCCGGAAGTACTGCGCGATCACCAGGAAAAACTCGAGGCTGTCCATCGAAAACGCGTTTGGCTGACTTTGAGTCCCGTAGAACTCCAGCGGCTTGCGCTCTCCGTCCAGCGTGAGCTTCCGGCTGGGGTACCGCCGGGCCAGACTGTCCAGATCCTTGACCGGAGCCAGCGGCTGACTCCACGCCGAGATCGCGTCATCAACGGGGAGATCAGGACGCGGCGCACGCGACGGACTCGGCCGACTGCGCTGTGGCTCTGATGACACGAGGATGCTCTCCACTTCGTTGATCTGCAGCAGAGAGTATGTCAACAAGGGTGACACAAGTGTCACGCTCGTTGACGTTCGGCGTGTCTTATGTAACCCCACAGGTGACATATCTCAGCCACACCCTCCCGGCCGGCCCGCCCCCGCCGGACCCCCAACCAGTCCCCGCCCTCCAGCAGTTCAGGGACACATCTCCAGCAAAACGTCAGCCTCCCAGACGTTTTAGCCCAAAAAGCGTCAGTACCTTTGACGTTTTGCGCTCGATCTGTCCCCCTAGCAGCGACACATCCCCCGAGTTATGTCCCTCCTGAGGGGACATAACTTTCCCACCCCACCCCCTCTGACCTGCGGCAACGCATCTCCGTACCTTCTATAGGCCGTCTCCTGCCGCGCTGCGCGCACTGAACGCCGTCTCCAACGCTCCCGAAGTCACAACTTCCTGACGTTCCGGCACCCAGCATCGGGCCGCTCCAACACCCCGCCACCCTCACCGAAACTGACTGAATCCCATCTCTATCCGCTTCCCACTTTGAAGCACCCCCCGCCACCGTTAACGGCGTTAACGCTGTTAACTCCAAAACCCAGTTCCACAGGTCACCCCCACCAACCCACCCAGCCCACAACCACCCAAAAAACACCATGCAGCACCCCAGTTGGTAACCAATCGCCTCTACCCCCGCATAAAGGGCACCCAAGAGGTACAGAATTAGCCCGCCTGCAACGAGCCTCCGAACAGCCCCCAATCTCAGCGGGGCCAGCCTCTAGTACCCGGAGCAAACAAAGCCCATCCCAACCAAAGGCCGGCTTCCAGCCGCGAGCAGCCATCCACTGAGCACAGGGAAAGAGCTTCGCCAGCCCGAACCAAAACTGAGGACATCCCACCTCAGACGGGCTCTGGGCCTCAAAGCCCACCCCATCGGAGTCCCTCCCCCTAACCGAGTAAGACCAACTCCTCACTGGCCTTAGCCAAGAGAAAGACAGCCCGGCCGAAGGCTGGCCTCGCAGCACGAAACACCCCACCAAGCGCAGCGAGGTGAGTTCTCCTAAGCCAGAGCGAAACACTGGCCTCCCCAACCGAAGGCGGAACGAAGCGCCGGCCTCCTTTCCTAAAACCGGGCTCGGGGCCCAAAATGCTCCCCCCACCGAGCGAAGCAAGGCAGATCACTGTGGGCCAAAGCGAAGCCGAGGCCACCCCGACCAAAAGCCAGGACCCAAGTCGCAAAGCGACCCTCCCCCAAGCTCAGCGAGGGAGATTCCCTAGCCTGGAGCGAAGCGGAAGGCCCCCGCCAGGCGGGGTTCGGGCCGCGAAGCTGCTCTTCGCCGAGCGCAGCAAGGGGAGTTCCCTGAGCTGGAGCGAAGCGGAGGTCCCCCCGCCAAAGGCGGGGCTCGGGCCGCAGAGCGGCCCTCCCCCGAGCGCAGCGAGGGGGGTCCTTGGGCCAGAGCGCAGCGGAGGCCACCCCCCGCCAAAGGCGGGGGCTCGGGTCGCGAAGCGACCTTCCGCCGAGCGTAGCGAGGCGGGTCTCTCGGCCGGAGCGCAGCGGAGGCCACCCCGGCCGAAGGCCGGGGCTCGGGCCCCATAGTGGCCCTCCGCCGAGCGCAGCGAGGGGGGTCCTTAGGCCGGAGTGAAGCGGAGGCCCCCCCGCCGGAGGCGGGGGCTCGGGTCGCGAAGCGACCCTCCGCCGAGCGCAGCGACGAGGCGGAGTCCCTGGGCCGGAGCGAAGCGGAGGCCACCCCCCGCCGAAGGCGGGGGCTCGGGCCGCGAAGCGACCCTCCGCCGAGCGCAGCGAGGCGGAGTCCCTGGGCCGGAGCGAAGCGGAGGCCACCCCCCGCCGAAGGCGGGGGCTCGGGGCCGGGCGCCGCCCCCCCCCCCCCCCCCCGCGAGCGGGAGAGCCCCCCACAT
>NZ_JBIWFI010000036.1:0-76787 GCF_044762985.1 Streptomyces sp. NPDC096339
GGCTTCCCTGTCCGGTGAACAGGAACGTGGTCCGGGCGGGGCCCGAGGCGTTGCCGGTGACCACGCCGGGGTGGTCCTCACCCGCCGCCAGCGCCGCCACACCCGCCAGCACGCCGTCCCGGTCTTCGCCCACCACCACCGCGCGCTCCTCGAAGAGCGTCCGGGTCGCCGCCAGCGAGTAGGCGGTGTCCACCAGGCCGTACGCCGTCCCCGCCTGCTGTTCGTGCAGCCGCCCGGCCTGGGCGCGCAATGCCCCGCCATCGCGGCCCGACAGCAGCCAGGCCACGGGAGCACCGCCCCGCGAGCCGGTGGCGGCCCCGGGGCGGGTCTCCCGTACGGCGTCCGCCTCGGCCACCACCACGTGGCAGTTCGTCCCGCCCATGCCGAAGGAACTCACCCCGGCGATCAGCGGACCGTCCTGCTCCGGCCAGGCGCTCTCCTCGGTCTGGACCCGCAGCCCCAGCTCCTCCAGGGCGATCGCCGGATTGGCCTCCCGGAAGTTCAGGCTCGGCGGAATCCGCCGCCGCGACACGGACAGGGCCGTCTTCAGCAGCCCGACCAGGCCCGCCGCGCCCTCCAGGTGACCCACGTTCGTCTTCGCCGAGCCGACCAGCAGGGGAGCGTCCGCGGGCCGGCCGCCACCGAGCGCGGCCCCCAGGGCCGCGGCCTCGATCGGATCGCCCACCGGCGTGCCCGTGCCGTGCAGTTCCACGTACCGGACCGATCCGGGACGGGTCCCGGCCCGGGCGTGCGCGGCCCGGATGACGGCCTCCTGCGCGGCCCGGTCCGGGACGGTGAGGCCCTCGGAGGCCCCGTCGTTGTTGACCGCGCTGCCCAGGATCACGCAGTGCACGCGGTCCCCGTCGGCGACCGCCCGGTCCAGCGGCTTGAGGACCACGGCCACACCGCCCTCACCGCGTACGTAGCCGTTCGCGCGGGAGTCGAAGGTGAAGCACCGGCCGTCGGGCGACAGGGCGCCGAACTTCGCGCTGTCCGCGCTGCTGCCTGGCGAGAGGATCAGGTTCACCCCGCCCACGACGGCCAGATCGGCGTCCCCGTGACGCAGCGCCTCCGAGGCGAGGTGCACCGCGACCAGCGAGGAGGACTGGGCGGCGTCCACGGTCAGGCTCGGGCCCGTCAGCCCGAGGACGTAGGAGAGCCGGTTCGCGATGACGCCGCGGCTGAGCCCCGTCACCGAGTGGCGGTCCGCCGCTCCCTCGCCGCGCCGGTGGTGCAGCGCCGCGTAGTCGTCCCAGATGGCACTCGCGTACACCGCGGTCCGGGTGCCCGCGAGCGAACCGGGCACGATCCCGGCCTCCTCCAGGGCCTCCCAGCCGAGCTCCAGCATCAGCCGCTGCTGCGGATCCATGGCCGCCGCCTCGCGCGGCGAGATCCCGAAGAACGCGGCGTCGAAGCGGTCGACCTCGTCCAGGAAGGCGCCCCGGGAGGGAGCCGCCGCGGACCAGCGGTCCGCCGGCGGTTCCCCGACCGCGTCCTCACCCCTGCTGAGCAGGCGCCAGAACGCGTCCGGGTCCTCGGCCCCCGGCAGGCGGCAGGCGAGACCGACGACGGCGATCGGTGCGGAGCGGGGCTTGGCCATGGTGTCTCACGTACTCCCTCGTCGAGGACGAATGCGGTACCAGGCTCACCACCAGCTCTAACGGTGTTCTTACGGCGTTCTAAACCCGGCCGTACGACCCGCCCGCCCCGCACCCGCCCCCGGTCCGCCGCCCCGCGAGGGGGCGGTCGGGCGGCGGTCAGGGCTCCGCCCAGAGCCCCGCCCGCAGTGCCGTCAGGTGCTCCACACCCACCCGCCGCTGCTCCTCGGGCGGCAGGCCGCCGCCGAACGCGTGCCAGGCGCCGGGGAAGTTGTGCACCTCCACGTCCACCCCGGCCTCGGCGAGCCGCAGTCCGTACCGCAGGCCCTCGTCGCGCAAGGGGTCCATGCCGGCCGTGGACAGGTACGCGGGCGGCAGTCCGCGCAGGTCCGGCGCACGGCCCGGTGCCGCGTACTCGGGCACCGGCAGCCCGTCCGCCGACTCCCGGCCGAGGTACAGCTCCCAGCTCTCGGCGGCCAGGCGCCGGCTCCACACGGGCGTGTCCTCGAAGGCCCGCATCGACGCCGTCACCAGCCGGTCGTCGAGCACCGGGGTGCTCAAGTGCTGGAAACAGAGCGCCGGCCCGCCCCGGTCGCGCGCCATCAGGGCCAACCCCGCCGCGAGCGCCCCGCCCGAACTGGCCCCGGCCACGGCGAGCCGGGCCGGGTCGGTGCCGAACTCCGCCGGATGGCCGGCGAGCCACTCCAACGCCGCCCAGCAGTCGTCCAGCCCCGCCGGGAAGGGGTGCTCCGGGGCGAGCCGGTAGGACACGGCGACCACCACCGCCGAGGCGTGCAGTGCGGCCTGCGCGGCTCCGAAGTGCACGGCGTCCACGTTGCCGAGACAGAAGCCGCCGCCGTGGATCCACAGCACCCCGGGCAGGGCCGGGGCCGGCGGCCGCTCGGGCCGGTACACCCGTACGCGCACGTCGGGTGCGCCCGCCGGCCCCGGCACCAGCGACTCCCGTACCGCGACACCCGGTACGGGCGGCAGTTCCCCGATCGCCAGCAGCGGACCGCGGTGGTCGGCCACCGCGTCGGCCAGTCGTCCCACCACCGGCATCGTCAGACCTCCAGCGCCAGTGCCTGCGAGGGGCACAGGGCTACGCTCTCCCGGGCCCGCGCCGCCTCGTCGGCGCCGTCCACCCGGGCCCGCAGGACGAGCACGGTCCCTTCCTCCGACTGGTCGAAACGGTCGGGGTCGGACAGGACGCACTGCCCCGCCCCCAGACACCGCTGGGTGTCGGCCGTGATCCGCATGGTTCTCAGGTCCCTTCTGCTGTACTGACGACCGCGGTTGCGGTGCGCTACCAGGTGACGGGCAGTTCCCAGACGCCCTGGACGCCGCCCGGCTCCTTGAGGGGCAGGGCCCCGGCCGGGACGGCCAGGCGCAGCCCCGGGAGCCTGCGGAACAGGGTGGACAGGGCGATCTCCATCTCCGCGCGCGCCAGGTTCTGCCCGATGCACTGGTGCACGCCGTGCCCGAAGGAGATGTGGTGCCGGGCGCCGCGCCCGACGTCGAAGGCGTCCGCGCCCGGGAAGGCGTCCTCGTCGCGGTTGGCGGTGGAGATCACCACGATCACCCCGTCACCGGCCCTCACCTGCCGGCCGCCCAGTTCGGTGTCGGTGGTCGCGAACCGTGCCACCCCGTCCGCGATGGCCATGTAGCGCAGCAACTCCTCCACCGCGCCCGGCAGCAGGGCCGGGTCGGCGCGCAACGCGGCCAACTGGTCGGGGTTCTGCAGCAGCGTCAGCACACCGAGCGCGATCGCGCTGGCGGTGGTCTCGTGTCCCGCGACGAGCAACAGCAGCGCGATGTCGACCAGGTCCCGGTGCGAGAGGTGGCCCGGGGCGAGCTGCTGCGCGATCAGGGTGTCGAGCAGGCCGTCACCGGGCTCCCGCTCCTTGCGCCGGATCAGACCGTCGAGGTAGGAGCTGAGCTGGGCGAACGCGTCGGCGCTGTCCTCCAGGCTGGTGGTGCCGGTGACGACCCGCCGTGACTGGTGCTCGAAGAACGCGTGGTCGGTGTAGGGGACGCCCAGCAACTCGCAGATCACGATGGACGGCACCGGCAGGGCGAAGTCCGGCACCAGATCGGCGACCGGCCCCTTGGCCTCGATGGTGTCGATCAGCTCGTCCACCAGCCGCTGGATCCCGGGACGCAGGGCCTGCACCTTCTTCACCGTGAACGTGGACAGCAGCATGCGCCGCTGCACGGTGTGCTCCGGCGGGTCCATCCCGATGAAGTTGCGCACCTTGCGGGCGGCCTCGAACCGGGGAGCGGTGGCGGGGTAGTGCGGGTGCACCCGGTCGGAGGAGAAGCCGGCCGCGTCGAGCAGCACCTGCCTGGCCTCGGCGTGCCCACTGACGGCCCACACCCGGCGGCCGTCGTAGAGCTCCACGAGGGAGACCGGTCCCTCCTCCCGGTAGCGCTCGTACCCGGTCGGCGGCTGGAAGGGGCAGCCCCGGGCCTGCGGGTAGGCGGCGAGCGGCCGCCCGGCCGAGGTGCCCTCTCCGGTGGTGATGTCGGTGGTCATTCCTTGGCCTCCAGGACGGGGTGGGGTTCTGCGGCCGCCGCGCGCGGCGCGGGCGGGGCCGCACGGGGGGAACCGAACCGGCGGACGAAGGGGTTCTCCACCGTCTCGTGGAGCACCCAGGCCAGCGCCAGAGCGGCCGCCAGAGCGGCGACGAGCAGCCCGGCACCCGCCGCGCCGGACAGGTCCCGGCCGGCGACCAGCCACCGGTACGCGTACGAGACGACCAGGCCGTGCACCATGTAGAAGGCGAAGGACAACTCCCCGAGCCGCACGAGGACCCGGCCGCGGAACGGCGAGGGCGTCCCCCTCTCGTCGGCCGTGGCCGCGGCGGCCACCAGCGGTGTCAGCCACAGCGCGCCGGTGCCCGCGATGCCGAACAGATAGGGCACCGCGGAGTCGAGGGCGTAACCGCCGACGGCGATGGCGGCGGCGGGCAGCAGCCCGAGCCGGGGCCAGGCGCCCTCGATGACCAGCCGGGCCGCCACCATGCCGAGGGCGAACTCCAGGGCACGGACCGGCGGGAAGAAGTAGACGAACCAGATCTGCTCGAAGGACAGGGTGCCGTCGTCGATGAAGGGGAGCGGGGTGCCGGAGACGAGGTACTGGCCGACGAGCGGCGCGATCAGGGTGAAGGCGGCGAGCGACGCGGCGAGCGGCCACAGCCGGGCCGTCGGGACCCGGTTCAGCAACCGCAGCAGGAACGGGAAGGCGAGGTAGAAGAACGCCTCCACGGACAGCGACCAGCTCACCGCGTTCATGGTGTTGGGGACGGTGAGGTCGGGGATCCAGGCCTGGAGGAGGAACAGGTTCGCCAGGGTCCCCTTCACGGTGAAGGGATCCGCCGCGATCAGCATCAAGACGGCCGCCGCCGCGAAGGTGACCAGGTGATTGGGGTAGATCTTCGCCAGCCGGCGTCTCCAGACGCGCGGCGCGGTGTCGTCGGGGCGGGCCGACCAGGTCAGCACGAAGCCGCTCAGGACGAAGAAGAAGGTGACGCCGTGGAAACCGGCGTGGGCGAACACGTCACCGAGCGCCTCGCCCGCGGCGCCCTCGACGAAACGGGTCTGCCAGGTCGTGTGGAAGAGGAACACGAGCAGCGCCGCGAGGAACCGCAGCCCGGTCAGGGACTGAAGTCTCGCGGCGCGTGGCGGTGCTGGTGGGCGGGACATGGAGGGACCTCCGGCTGGATCGGGATTCGGGCGCGCCCAGGCTGGCAGCCCGTTGTTGGCCGGATCTAAAGCCGTTCTTTCGCCCCGCCGCCGGACGTGCCCCCGGACGTGCCGCCGGACGTGCCGCCGGACGCATCGCCGGACGTGCCCCCGGCCGTGGCTCCGGACGCGGCCCCGTGCGGGCGCCGGGCCCGCCGGGGCACCGCCTCCAGCAGGCCCCTGGTGTAGGGGTGGGAAGGTGCCCGGAAGACGTCCTCCACCAGCCCGGACTCCACGATCCGCCCGTCCTTCATGACCATCACCCGCGTGCACACCTCCCGGACGACCGCGAGGTCGTGCGAGATGAACAGCGTCGACAGACCCCGGGAGGACTGCAGGTTCCGCAGCAGGGCCAGCACCTGGGCCTGGATGGAGACGTCCAGCGCGGACACCGGTTCGTCGCACACGAGCAGCCGCGGCCGGGTGGCGAGCGCCCGGGCGATCGCCACCCGCTGCCGCTGCCCGCCGGACAGGGCGAGCGGCCTGCGGGCCAGGTGCTCCCCGGCCAGCCCGACCTCCTCCAGCAGGCCCAGTGCCCCGGCCCGCCGCTCCCCGCGGGGTGTCCCGGAGGCTTCCAGCGCCTCGCCCACGATCCGCTCCACCGTCCAGCGCGGGTCGAAGGCGCTGAGAGGGTCTTGCGGCACGAGCTGGACGGTGTTCCTGCGTCCCCGCCGCTCCCGCTCGCGGGCGGCGCTCCACGCGGCGCCGTCCAGGAGCAGTTCCCCGGAGTCCGGAGCGGTCAGCCCCAGCACCATCCGGGCCACCGTCGACTTCCCCGAACCGGACTCCCCGACCAGCCCGACCGCCTCACCCGGGCGCAGGGTGAAGGAGACGCCCCCGACGGCGGTGCGCCGCGAACCCCGCCGCCCGGCGAAGGACTTGACGAGCTCCCGGGCCACCAGCAGCGGTTCGGCCCCGGTGTCCGGCGCCTTCGGACCGGTGCCGGTGCCGGTGCCGGTGCCGCTGCCGGGCACGGCCGCCAGCAGCGCCCGCGTATAGGGGTGCCGGGGCCGGCCCAGGACCTCCCCGACGGGCCCGGACTCGACGATGCGCCCGTCCTTCATCACCGCCACCTCGTCGGCCAGCGCCTCCACCACCGCGAGGTCGTGGCTGATGAGCAGCAGCCCGGTGCCGGCCTCCTTCAAGGTGCCCAGCAGAGCCAGGATCCGGGCCTGCACCGAGGCGTCCAGCGCCGTGGTCGGCTCGTCCGCGATCAGCAGGCCGGGCTCCGCCGCGAGCGCCGAGGCGATCAGCGCGCGCTGGCGCAGCCCGCCCGACAACTGGTGGACGTGGCTCGCCGCCCGCTCGGCCGGCTCCGGCACCCCGACCCGCTCCAGCAGTTCGACGACCCGGGCGCCCGCCCCGGAGCGGGGGACGACCCGGTGCACCAGGAGGGGCTCGGCTATCTCCTTGCCGACGGGCCTGAGCGGATCGAGGGCGACCAGCGCGTCCTGCGCCACCAGACCGATCCGCCGGCCCCGCACGCCCCGCCACTGCCGGTCGCCGAACTCCCGAGCGTCCTCGCCGAAGAGCTCCAGGCGGCCGGCGGTGACCCGCGCCGTGGGCCCGGCCAGGCCCAGCAGGGCCCGCGCGAGCGCGCTCTTCCCGGAACCGGACTCGCCGACCAGTGCCGTGCAGCGGCCCGCCGACAGGCTCAGCGAAGCGTCCCGCACCGCGTGCACGGCCGCGGGCCCGGAGCCGAAGCGGACGTCGAGGCCGGCCACCTCGACCAGCGGCCCGGCCTGCGCCGCGCGGTCCGCGGCACGCCGTCGTACACCTGTGGTCCCGGTCATCGGAAGGACCGCCCTTCGGCTCGGTTCTGTGCGTGGCGGCCCACCACCGTGACGGCGAGGACCGTGGCGAGCAGCAGCAGGCCGGGGAACAGGGCGATCCACCACGCCTGGTCGAGGAAGCCCTGCCCCTCGGTGAGCATCGCCCCCCACTCGGGCGTCGGCGGCTGCGCACCGAGCCCCAGGTAGCTGAGGGCCGCGCCCGTCGAGATCGACGCCCCGAGCGTCACCGTGGCCAGCACCAGCAGTGGTCCGAGGGTGTTGGGCAGGACGTGCCGTACGACGATCAGCAGCCGCGGGACCCCGAGCGTGACCGCCGACTCCACATAGCCGGAACGCCGCACCACCAGAGCCTGGGCCCGCACCACACGGGCGAAGCCGGGAGCGGTGCCCACGGCGACGGCGATCGTCGTGCCCGTCACGCCCTTGCCGGCCACCAGCACCACCAGAAGCGCCAGCAACAGGCCGGGCAGGGCCAGGAGTACGTCCGCCGCGCGCATCAGCAGCGCGTCGCCGAACCGCCCCGACAACGCGGCGGCCAGCCCCCAGACGACCGCCAGGGCCACGCCCGCGCCCGTGGCGGCCGCGCCGATGGCCAGCGAGTAGCGGGTCCCGTGCACGACCCGGGCGAACACGTCGCGCCCCAGCTGGTCGGTCCCGAACCAGTGCGCCCCGCTCGGCGGGCGCAGCGCCGCGAGCGGGTCGGTGTCGGTGGCCCCGGCACCCGTGAACAGGGACGGTGCCAGCGCGGCCAGCAGGATCAGCGCGAGCACGGCCACGGCGAGCGCGACCCCGGGGCGGGGCCGCCACCCGGCCCGCCGCGGCGGCGGCACGGTCGCCGCGGCCTGGTGGGACGTCATGCGGCCGCCACCCCCGTCCCCTTGCGCAGCCGCGGGTCGACGACCACGTACAACAGCTCCACCACCGCGCCGACCAGGACGAACGCCACCGCGGACAGGGTCACCACGCCCTGGACCACCGGCAGGTCGCGGCCGCCCACCGCCTCCAGCGCCACCCGGCCGATGCCGGACCGGGCGAAGACGTTCTCCACCACCACCGCGCCGCCCAGCAGGGTCCCGGTGAACCAGCCCGCGAGGGTCAGCGCCGGCAGCGCCGAATGCCTCAGCGCGTGCCGTGCCCGTACGGCGGACTCGCTCAGCCCGCGCGCCCGGGCGGTCAGCGAGAAGGGCTGCTCCAGCGCGTCCAGCAGGCCCTCGCGCATCACCTGGGTCAGCACCGCCGCGACCGGCAGGGCCAGCGTGATCACGGGCAGCACCAGCGACCGCGCGTCACTGCTGTCGGAGACGGGGAACCAGCCCAGCCGGAACGAGAACACCGTCAGCAGCATGATCCCGAACCAGAACGACGGGGTGGACACCACCACGAGCTCCACCAGCCCCGCCAGCCGGCGCGGCCACCGCGACCTTCCGGAGGTCAGCACCGTCACCACGACCGCCAGGACGATCGCCACCAGGGTGGCGTACAGCGCCAGTTCGACGGTCGGGCCGAGCTGCGCGGACAGCACCTCGGCCACGGGCTGCTGGAGCTGGTGGGAGGTGCCCAGATCGCCGGTGGCCAGCTTCCCCAGGTAGGCCGCGTACTGGACGGCGAGCGGCTCGTCGAGCCCGTACGCGTGCCGGATCTCCTCCCGCTGCGCCGAGTCGACCAGGGCGTGCGAGCCGACGATCGCGTGGACCGGGTCCCCCGGAACCAGCTGGAGGACCAGGAAGGCGCAGGTCGCCGCACCCCACACCACGAAGACGGCGGCGGCCAGCCGGCCCGCCGCGAACCGGATGGCCGCCCGCATCACTTGCCCTCTACCCAGGCGCCGTAGAACTCGGGCCAGGCCGAGATCGACAGGCGCAGGTCCCGCACCCGCTTGTTCACCCCGACGTTCGCCTTCTCGACGTACGCGGGCACCACGACCGCCTGCTCCAGGCTCCACTTCTGGACCTTCGCGTACGCCGCGGCGCGCCGGTCCGGGTCCTGGGCCGCCTGGGCCTCCTTCAGCCAGGCGTCCACCTGCGGATCCGCGACCCGGGCGAAGTTGTGGCCGCCGCCCTCGGAGGTCTCCGTGGACAGGAAGAAGTGGCCGAGGATGTCCCCGTCGGCCCGCGCCCACGAGGTCTCCACCACGTCGTAACGGCCCGCGTCCAGGCGCCCGCTGACCTCGGCCGCGTCCGTGGAGGCGGCCAGGTCCAGCTTGATGCCGGCCTTCTTCAGCTCGCCCTGCACGGCCTGGGAGAAGACGCTCGCCTTGCCGTACACGGGGGCGACGACGGTGAGCGGCTTGCCGTCCTTCGTGCGGTACCCCTCGGCGTCCCGCCCGGTCCAGCCCGCCTCGTCGAGCAGCGCCGCCGCGCCCGTCGGGTCGTACGGCCGGCTCTGCTCCAGGCTCTTGTCGTAGCTGTACGGGGTGGCCGGCGACAGGGGGCTCCACGCCCGGGTACGGGTGCCCTGGAACACGGACTTCACGACGGCGTCCAGGTCCACCGACCGCTGGAAGGCCTTGCGCACCCGCTCGTCGGAGAAGAGCGCGCCCTTGGTGTTCAGGTAGAAGGCGTCGACGGCACCGGGCACGTCCTTGGAGACCAGCGACAGCTTCGCGTCGGACTTGACCAGCCCGGCCTGCTGGGCGGGTACGGCGGCGGCCCCGTCCACCTGGCCGGAGGTCAGGGCGCCGACCCGGGTGGCGTCCTCGGCGATGAACCGGATGGTGAAGGAGTCGAGCCGGGCGGGCCCGGTGTGTCCGGCGCCCTCGGGAGCCCAGGCGTAGGAGGCGTTCTTCGAGTAGCCGCGCTGCTGCCCGCGGGTGTAGGCACCGGCCTTGAACGGGCCGCTGCCCACCGCCTCGTTGCCGGAGCACAGTTTGTCGGCGCCGGCCTTCAGCGAGGCGGGGGCGGCGATCCCCAGGTAGGTGGTGCTCGCCGCCTGGAGGAAGGGCGCGTACGGGCGCTCGAAGCGCACCTCGACCTCGGTCGGGCTCTTCACGGTCGTCCCCTCGTACGGGCCGAGCAGGCCCGCCGCGTACTGGGACTTGGTGGCCTTGTCGGTGATGTGGTCGAAGTTGGCCTTGACCGCGGCGGCGTCCAGCCTGGTCCCGTCGTGGAAGGTCACGTCGTCGCGGAGGGCGAAGGTGACGGCCTTGCCGTCGGGGCTGGTCTGCCAGGACTTCGCCAGCCAGGGCTTCAGCTCGCCCTCCGGGGTCTGGTAGACGAGCGAGTCGAACACCGGCCGCTGGACGAACGCGGTGACGTCCTGGGCGCTGGTGTGCGGATCCCAGCAGTCCGGCTCCTTGTTCGTGGCGTAGGTGAGCTTGCCACCGGCCGCCGGCTTGGCGTCGGCGGCCGGTTCGGCCGCCTTGCCCGCCGAGCAGGCGGGGACGGCGGTCAGCAGGAGGGCGGACAACAGGACGGTTCTGCCGGTGGAACGGCGCGATCGCATGGCGGACTCCGGGATGGATAAAGAGTGAAAGGCCGGGCCCACTGTCGCGACCTGGTCTAAAGCCGCACTGAAACCCCGGGCGCCGGAGCCGGCAGCCCCGCCGCGGCCTCGGCCAGCAGTTCGAAGGAGCGCAGCCGGTCCTCCTGGCCGGGGACCACGGTGAGGGCCATGACCTCGTCGGCACCGGTCCGTTCGAGGAGCGCGGCGAGCCGGTCGCGCACGGTGCCGGGCCCGCCGACGAGCTGGGGCTCCACCAGCTCGTCGAGGAAGCGGCGTTCGGCGGTGCTGTAGGCGTGGGAGGTGGCCTCCCGGGCCGTGGGGAAGGCGTCGAAGCGCCGCGCGGTGCGCATCCGTATCTTGCCGAGCAGGTACGGCGCCGCCACCGCGCGGGCCGCCTCGTCGCTGTCGGCGACGGTCACGAGGACGGAGACCAGGGTGCGCGGCCGGTCCAGGTGGGCTGAGGGCCGGAACGCGGCGCGGTAGCGCTCCAGCGCGAACGCCGAGGCGTGCGGGTTGATCTGGTGCGCGAAGGCGTACGGGAGGCCCAGCGCTGCGGCGGCCTCGGCGCTGGCCGGGCTGGAGCCGAGCATCCAGACCTCGGGCCGCCCGTCCGCGGCGGGCACGGCGACGATCCCGGACGCGGGGTCGCCGGGCGCGAAGTAGCCGCTCAGCTCGGCGATCTGCCGGGGGAAGTCGTCCTCGCCGCGGTCGGGGGAGCGGCGCAGGGCGCGCGCGGTGTTCGGGTCGGTCCCCGGGGCGCGGCCGAGCCCCAGGTCGACGCGGCCGGGGTGCAGGGCCTCCAGGGTGCCGAACTGCTCGGCGACGACCAGCGGCGCGTGGTTGGGGAGCAGCACCCCGCCGGAGCCGACGCGCAGGGTGGTCGTGGCCGCGGCGAGGCGGCCGATCAGGATGCCGGGTGCGGAGGTGGCCAGGCTCGGGGTGTTGTGGTGTTCGGCGACCCAGTAGCGGTGGTAGCCGAGGGCCTCGACCCGGGGGGCGAGGGCGACGGTGTCGCGCAGGGCGCCCGTGGCGGTGCCGCCCTCGAAGACGGGCACGACGTCGAGGACGGAGAGCGGGGTGCGGTGGCTGGAGCTGGTCATGGCTGCGTCCCTGTGGGAGTCGGGCGGTGAGGTGGGCCGGCCGGGCGCCGTCGCGGAAGGTTCCGCGGGCCGCCCGGCCGGCGGACGGAGGAGGGGGTGCGGCCGGGGTCAGGCGGGGTCCGGTACCGGCTCGGCCGCGGCGTCGGGCGCGGCGGCCGGCGCCGGCTGCGGCTTGCCGGGGAGCAGCAGGCCCGCGACGAAGACGACCACGGCGGCGGACACGGCCCACCAGAAGGCGTTGCCGAAGGTCTCGTCGGTCGGAGTGGCGTGTGCGCCGCCCCCCTGGAGGATCAGGGCGACCACGGCGATGCCGAGCGAGGCACCGATCTGGTTCAGGATGAACACGGCGCCGGTCGCCCCGGCGACGGCCTCGCCCGGCACGGTGCGGTAGACGGAGCCCATCGTCGGCGCCCCGACCAGCCCCATGCCGAAGCCCGCGGCGAACTGGGCGACGGTCAGCACGACCTGCGAGGTGTCCGGCCCGGACTGGGTGAAGATCAGGGCGCCGGCCCCGATCAGCAGGGCCCCCGCCGGTACGAGCACGCGGGCGCCGAACCGGTCGGCCAGGTTGCCCGCGAGCGGCATGCCGATCAGGGTGCCGAGGCCGAGGGGAGCGAGCAGCAGCCCCGACTGGAGCACGCTGTGACCGTGGACCTGCTGGTAGTACAGGGGCAGCAGGAAGAGCAGCGAGAACAGGCCGCCGCCCAGCAGGAACATGGTGGTCACACTCGCGCTGAACCCCTTGTTGGCGAAGAGCCGCAGGTCCAGCAGCGGGGTCTTGTCGGTCCGCAGGGCGTGCACGGCGTATCCGGCGAACAGGGCGAGTCCGACGGCGAGTCCGACGAGCACCCCGGTGCTGCCGAAGCCGTCCGCGCCGGCCCGGGAGAGGGCGTAGACCAGCGCGGCGAAGCCGGGGGAGAGCAGGGCGACGCCGAGCACGTCCAGCGGGACCGGGTCACCGCTCGGCGGCGGATCGGCCGGCAGGACCTTGACGGCCAGGACGATCGCGGCGAGCGCGAAGGGGATGTTCACCAGGAACAGCCACTGCCAGGAGAGGCTGTCCAGCAGCAGCCCGCCCACGATGGGGCCGACGACGGGCCCCAGGGTGATCGGTACGGAGATCAGGCCCATCACGCGGCCGATCCGCTCGGGCCCCGCCGCGCCCGCGACCACGGTCATCATGATCGGGTCGATCATGCCGCCGCCGAGGCCCTGGACGATCCGGAAGGCGATGAGCGATTCGGCGTTCCAGGCGAAGGCCGACAGCGTGGAGCCCACCAGGAACACCGTCAGCCCCAGCAGCCACATGCGCTTGGCGCCGAACCGGACCAGGGCCCAGCCCGCCAGCGGAATGGCCAGGGCCACGGCCAGCAGGTAGCCGGTGGTGACCCACTCGATCGTGGCCAGCGAGGCCTTGAACTCGCCGCCCAGGGTGCTGATTCCGACGTTGACGATGGTCGCGTCCAGGTAGGACATCATCCCGCCGAGCACCATCACGCCGAGCAGTGTGAGCAGCCCCGAATCCAGGCGGGCGGGCCCGCTCTCCACCGTCGTTTTGTCCGACACGACTACTCCTTTGAACCAAGCAGCTTGTTTATTTGAACTGGGTAGTTCATTTCGATGGCTGGGACGGTAGCATGACGGCATGAGCGTTGGCGAGACCCCGAAAACGAGTGCGGCCCCGGCGGACCGGGGCCGGATGGACAAGCGCCGGGCCATCGTGGAGGCGGCCCTGCGGGTCTTCTCCCGCGTCGGCTACAGCCAGGCGAGCCTGGACCTGATCGCCACCGAGGCGGGCGTCGCGAAGCCGACGATCTACAACCACCTCGGGTCGAAGGAGAACCTCTTCCGGCACGTGATGACGGAGACCGCGGCCCGCTCCAACGCGAAGACCCTCGACGTGCTGGAGTCCTTCCCCACCGGCCCCGACGGCCTGCGGCCCGGCCTGGAGGACGTGGCCCACAAGCTGGTCGACTGCTACTGCGACGAACAGTCCGAATCGGTCCGCCGGCTGCTGTACGCGGAGGCCGTCCGCTTCCCCGACCTCTTCGACGAGGTCCGCGCGAGCGGCCCCAACCAGTTCACCGACGCCCTCGCCGGACGCCTCGCGCGCCTCGCCAACGCGGGACACCTGCGGATCGAGGACCCGGAGCGCGCCGCCAACCAGTTCATCGCCCTCGTGTACGAGGAACTGCCGGGCCTGAGCGCGCTCGGCACCCGGCCCCTCGACCCCCGGCAGGTCACCCGGATCGTCAGCGCCGGCGTGGACACCTTCCTGCGCGCCTTCGGCCCCGGCCGGCCGGCGGACGGCGAAACCGGGACCGGGACCGGGACCGCGGACGGAGCCGGGGCGGGCGTCAGCGGCTGATCCGCCCGTACTCCCCGCGGAAGAACACCAGCGGCTCACCCTCCCGCGACGCGTCGAGGCGGAGTACCCGGCAGACCACGATCACGTGGTCGCCCGCCGGATGCTCCGCCTCCACCGCGCATTCGAGCCAGGCCAGAGCCCCCTCCAGAAGAGGGGCCCCGCCCGGCGACCGGGTCCACGGCAGCCCGCCGAACTTGTCCGCGCCGCGGACCGAGAGCCGGGTGGCGGCATCCCGCTGGTCCGCGCCCAGGATGCTGATCCCCAGCAGGCCGGCCGCCCTGACGAGCGGCCAGCTGGTGCTCGTGTGCGCCACGCAGAACGAGACGAGCGGCGGATCGAGCGAGACCGAACAGAACGAGTTCGCGGCCAGTCCCGCCCGGGCGCCCGTCGAGGGATCGCTCGCCGTGACCGCCACGACCCCGGTCGCGAACCGCCCGAACACACTGCGCAGACATCGGGAACCGTCGGCCACGGCCGCCGCCCCCGTCACGGCCGGGCCGCCCGGGCGTGGTGTGCGTAGCGCAGCCGGGCGAACTCGCGGGTGAGGGCGACCCGCTGTTCGCCGTACCCGCCGCGCATGCGCAGCACGGACAGCAGCGTCCACAGTCTGGTCTGCGCGAAGTACGACGGGGACCCGTGCACGTCGTCATGGGCCAGCAGCCGTACCCCGCGCACCCGCTCGCGCAGCAGCCGCGCGTCGGCGGGCGGGATGATCTCGTCGCGCAGGCTGGTGACATGGGCCACCGGAACGTCGAGGGCGGACAGCTCCGCCGGGTCCAGCGCCCAGGCCCCGGCCAGCGAGTACACCTCCCCGGGCGTCGAACGTGCCAGGTGGGCCAGGGTGTCCGTGGTGATCCGGGGCACCGTCCGCTGCCACTCGGCGTCGGTGAAGAAGGAGTGCAGCGGGGCGCCGGCCCCCACCACACCCCGGATCCGGTCGTCGTGCAGGGCCGCCCGCAATGCCAGGTGGCCGCTGAAACTCAGGGCCAGCAGGTAGGTCCGCGCGGTGTCGGCCCGGTCCCCGACCGCGTCCAGCACGGCCGAGAACATCCGGTGGCTGTCGCCGTCGTAGGGCAGGGTGTTCTCCCCGACGCCCGGCATCTCGGTGACCACACCGGCGAAGCCCAGTCCGGCCAGCTGGAGCAGGACCGGCGCCCACTGCTCCTTGATGGAGACGATCCCGCCGGTCATCACCAACAGCGGTTTGGGGTCGTCCGGGTCCAGGCCGGTGGTCCAGCAGCGGATCCGCCCCTCGGGCAGTTCCACGTCCAGGCGCCCGATCGCGGGGAAGTCCCCGGCCCACTGCCCGAAGGCGGCCGTGCACCGTTCGAGTGCGGCGGCCCGCGCCGGGCCGTCCACGAAGGGGAACCGTGCCATGTTGAAGTGGACGGAGGCCTCCAGGGGCCGGCCCCCGGCCGCCAGCCGCTCCGCCTCCGCGCTCCACTCGTACGTCCAGGAGCCCGGTGTGCCGCCCTCGTCGTGGCGGATCCGGGCGAGGAGCGGATCGTAGTGCTCGGCGGGCAGTCCCTGCGACGCGGTGTGCGCCACCACGAAGTTCTTCAGCTCGGCGATGTCGTTCATACGCCCTCCAGCGCTTCCTTCACCTCGGTCAGCACGTCCGCCGCCTCCGCCCCGTCGATCGCCCGGTGGTCGAAGGCCAGGCTCAGCCGCAGCACCGGGGCGACGGCCACCCGCCCGTCACGGACCACGGCCCGGTCCACGATCCGTCCGACGCCGAAGGTGGTCGTCGTACCGCCCACCGAGTGGAAGGAGTCCACCGCCCGGTGCCCCAGCGAGGTCACCGAGAAGGTCCCCGTCAGATGCGGTCGCAGCGCCAGCGAGCGGGCGGCCTTGCGGAAGGCCAGCCGACCCTCCGACCAGGACAGCCGATGGAGCCGGCGCACGCCCTCGAAGTCGGCGAGCTCCCCCGGGTCGCCGTCCCGGACCCGGGCGATGTGCGCCTGGATCGCGGGCAGTTCGGCGTCGTGGAGATCGGGGACGACGGTCCCCAGCACCACCCGGCGGCCCTCCAGGGTCCGGTCCAGGGCCAGCTTCCCGTTCACGAACGGGTAGTGGGCGATCCGGGGCCGCTTCGGGCCGCCCTGGACGGCCGCGTTGGCGTCCGGATGCCCGGCCAGCACCCGGCCCGCCGCCCGCAGCACGTACGCCGTGACGGAATGGCGCACGCCCTCCTCGGCCACGGCGGCGGCCCGGTGCGCCAGCACCCCGGTCATGTCCACCTCCGTGTCGAGGAAGACGGGGGAGAAGTCGCGGATCACCTCCAGGAAGAACAGGGTGTGGTGGCGCTGGCGGGGCAGCGGCACGCCCTCCGGGGCCGGCCGGGTGCTCACGGCGAGACCGCGAGCAGGTAGAGGGCCTCCAGGCTGGGGGCCTCCAGGACGTCGGCGAGCGACAGCGGGCGGCCCGTCTCCCGTTCCAGGATCGTGCACAGGGCCAGCAGGTGGACGGAGTCCCAGGAATCGACGGTGTCCAGCCCGCGGCCGAGGTCCTCGGCCGTCACGGACAGCGCCAGTTCGTCGTTCAGCAGGCCGACGAAGTCCTCCACGGTCTTCACAGGGCGTTCCCTTCGGGGTGTACGGAATCGAACCGCGCCGTCAGCCGCACGTGCGCGGCGGGCTCCGGCAGCGGCTCCAGGGCGTGGCGGTACGCGGCGGCCTTCTCGTCGAAGGCGACGGTGGAGAAGCCGGACCGCGGATAGAAGTCGGCGACCTTGCCGTTCTTCGCGGTGCGCCGGTAGCGGGCCAGCACCTGCGCGGCGCCCGTCTCCCGCGCGTGCCGCAGCACGGCGGCCAGGACCGTCTGCTCGATTCCGCGGGAGAACACCCGGCAGCTGAGCAGGAAGTTGTCCAGGTGCACCGTGTCCCCGTCGCGGCGCAGCAGCACCGCTCCCACCAGCCCGTTGTCACCGAACCGGTCACCGGAGGTGATGGTCAGCAGGCCCGCGGAGGGGTCCGCAGCCAGCGCCCGGACGTCCGACGGCTGAAGACGCTGGGTCGTGAGGTTGAACTGGTTCGTGCGCAGGGTGAGTTGGGACACCCGGTCGTACTGGGCCGGAGCGGCCGGCGCCAGGGTCACCGACACGTCCAACTCCCGGAGGTAGCCCTCCAGCGAGTCGAAGGTGTCCAGGAAGTCCTGCCGGGCCCGCTCCTCCCGGTACCGGTCGGGCCGGGCGAGGTCCTCCGCGGTCAGCCGGCGGGCGTCGAACCACCCCTCCTCCAGCAGCGCCGCCGTGTGCAGGGCCGGCTCTTCGCCCAGCCCGACCACCGCGACCCCGGGGAGCTCCCGCCGGACCAGACCGCACTCGAAGGCGCTGTCGTCCGCGAAGACGATGCTGTCCACGCCCACGTTCAGCTCGCGGGCCAGCTCGGTCAGATTGTCGTGCTTGGGCCGCCAGTTCGCCTTGATCCGTACGAAGTCCTCGTCCCGCAGCGTCAGATCGGGATGCTCCCGCAGGGTCTTGACCACCACGTCCTGGTCGTTCTTGCTGACCGCCGCCAGCAGGACGCCCTGGGAGCCGAGCTGCTTCGCGGCCCGCTGGAAGCGGCGGAACGCCTCGCCCCGGTAGCTGCCGGCCGTCTCGATGCCCTCCGGGCCGACCTCGCCCAGCACCCCGCCCCACACCGTGTCGTCCAGGTCGAGGGCCAGGACCTTCTTGGCGCCTCCGGCCGACTGCCGGGCCAGGTGACCGACCTCGCGGGCGTACCCGGCCAGCAGGGCGTCCGACAGGTGGGCCTTGGCGTACACGCTCTGGCGCACGTCCCGGGCGGCGATCCCCTCGGCGAGCAGCGGGTCGAGGTCCACGGTGACGACCTCGGGGTGTTCCCCGGACAGCCGCAGCAGGCGCACGTTCGCCTCCCGCCACAGCGCGCCCAGCCGGGCTCGGGCCCCCAGGTCCACCAGCTGCGCGGTGAGTTCGCGGGGCAGCGGGAGGGTGTTGAGGACCAGGGTGGCCGAGCGGGCGGTCTCCACGAAGACGGCGACGGCCCGCTCGACCTGGGCGAGCTTCTGCGACAGGACCCGCTCGGCGTCCTCCACCCTCCAGGGCAGGGGAAGTTCGTCGGCGACCAGCGCCGCGTCGAGCACGCACAGGGCCAGCGCGGGCCGGGCCGCGTACAGCGCGCTGGAAGGGTCGGCCAGGTCGAAGAGCCAGCTGCCGAAGTCCGAGGTCCGGACCCGGGCCAGGATCCCGTGCCGGGCCAGCTCGGCCGTCAGCAGCGGGGCCAGGGCCGACAGCGTCCCGTGCCCGGTGACCGCGACGACCGGGGCCGGGGTCGCCGGGTGCGCTGCCAGGACGGCGTCCGCGTCCAGCCGGGCGAGGAGCCGGCCGGCCCGCGCCAGCTCCTGTCCGGAAAGCCCGGCCAGCAGGCCCGGCACGGCCGGGTACCGGTCGACCAGGTCGCCCGCGCGGTGCAGCTCGGCCAGTGAGTCCGCCACGTCAGCCGTTCCCTTCGAGGGCGAAGCCCGCCTTGATCCACTTGCTGGACTCGATCGAGATGCCGACCGCCCGTGTTCCCGCGCCGACCGGACCCGCCAGCGCCCGCTCCAGCTGGAGGAAGACGATGGCGTTCCCGCAGTTGCCGGAATCGTCCACGACGGACACGTCCACCGCCGAAGGCAGGCCGAGCCGTTGGGAGATGAGCTTGGTCATCCGCCCCGACAGCTGGGGCGGAAGCAGTACGTCCACGTCCTCGGGCCGCCAGCCGAGCCCGTCGAGGAGCTCCGCCAGCACCTCCTGCGCCATGACGGGCACGTGCTCCTCGATCGCCTTGTAGTCCTCGCTCGCCGCCGGTCGGGTGCTGTCCCGGTCCGCGGGCCCGAACCACTCCAGCACCGCCCCAGGTTCCCGGCCCCGCCCCACCAGGCGGGTGAACAGGCCCCGCACCCGCGCCGAGCCCGGCGCCGGCTCCGTGCTGAGCACCGCCGCCCCGGCCGCGTCCCCGAAGAGCACGTAGTTCACCAGCTCGGCCGGCGCGGCCTTGCGCAGGTCGGCGCCGACGTCGTAGAATCGCGCGATCACATCGCCCCCGAGTACCAGTACGGTACGGGCGTCACCGCTCAGCAGGATCTGCCGGGCCACGTCCAGCGCCTGCACGGCCCCGGAACACCCCGACTGGAGCTGGAAGCTGCGCACCCCGTCGATGCCGAGACGATCGGCGACGATGTTGACGGTGGCCGGCATCAGCCGGTCCGGGGTCGCCGTGCCCAGGACCACCGCGTCCACGTCCCGCCCGGTCAGCCCGGCCGCGTCGAGCGCGCGTCTGCCCGCCTCTTCGGCGAGGTCCGCCAGCGAGCTCGTGATCTTCCCCGACTCCAGGTCCAGCGCCAGATGGCGGGACCGGGTGCCGATGAACGCCTCCACCCACTGCTCCCACAGCGGGTCCATCCCGAACCGCCGGGCCAGCGTGACGTTGTCCACGGGGGGCCCGGGCAGCGCGGAGGCCGCCGAGAGGACGTGTACGTCGCGACCGGTCATCAGTGTTGCTCCCTCCTCGCAGCGTCGGGCGTCAGTCGGACAGCAGGATCCGGGCCTCGGCGGACGCCCGGACCCCGGTCATCCGCCACTTGCGGAACCCGGTCAGGCCCTCGTAGCGGCCGCTCGTCCCGGTGGCCGGGTAGTACACCCACTCGCTGGTGCGCACGTCGTTGAAGTCGGCCCAGCCCTCGGCGTGGATGGTGCCGTCATCGAGGGTGATGTCCTCGGTGTAGTAGGTCAGCAGCCCGCCGTCGGCCGGGCGCACGTACTCGATCCGGAACGAGCCGTGCGAGGTGCCGATGAGCTTGCCCGACTCGTCGAAGAGCTCGTCGTCGAAGGTGCCGGTCTGGCCGATCTGCGGATCGGAGACCTCCACGTCGTCGACGACCTTGACGACGATCTCCTTCGGGACGCGGATCACGATCTGCTCTGCCATGTGCCTGGTTCCTTTCGATGGGGGTGAGGGGTGATGGGTGAGGGGTGATGGGTGGGGTGTGATGGGTGGGGACGCGCCCGGTGCGGCCCGCGTCCCGGGGTGTCACAGAACGGTGGACGGCGGCTCGCCCGCGATCAGCGGCGGGCCGCCCGGGACGGCGCCCGCACCGGTGAACCGGGCCGCGCCGGCCGGCCCCAGGCCGTCCCGGGAGGACGGGTGGGACCCGAGGAACGCCTCCTCGGCCGGCAGGTGCGGCCGGGCCAGCACCCGCCAGAAGCTGGTGCCGGTCCCCGTGCCGCCGCCCAGCGGGTCGTTGTCGGAGAAGGTGTACGGCGCGTACTGGCGTCCCGTCGGATCGGGCTGGGTGAAGCGGCCCCAGAACCCGTTGTAGAGGTGGTGGTCCAGGACGTGCGCGCTGCGCAGCAACTGGTAGGCGCCCCGGTAGCGGAACGGATTGGCCGAGGCGGCCGGCCCCGTCGCGGTGACCGCCCCGTGCGGGGTGTACCGGTAGCGGGCCGCGAGCCGCCCCTCCCCGTCGACCAGGGCCAGGACCGAGCCCCGCTGGTCGGTCACCGCCCAGTGGGTCCGCCCGTCGGAGGTCACCACGGCCAGCAGAGACCCGTCCGGCGCCCGCACGAAGTCGGTCGGCACCCCGTCGTCGGTGACGCGGACCACGCCGAGCGGACCGTGCGTCAGGACGTGCGTGACCGTACGGCCGTCCACGGTGGTCTCGGTGATCCGGCGCGGCGTCTCCTGGCCGAGCCCGTCGTAGGCGATGTCGACGACGCGCTGCCCGCCGAAGACGCCGGAAAGCGTCTGGTGCGTCGGGCTGTAGGCGAACGAACCCGTCGGGTTCTGCTCCTCGGTGAAGTTCCCGGCGCCGTCGTAGTCGAAGGTCGTCCGTCCGAAGACCTTGACCTGACCGGCGGGGTTGAGCGTGAACCGGACATCGCCCAGGCGCACCAGGTGGTTGGCCGCGTCGTACGCGAACTCCGTCTCCCCGGCGCGCACCAGGCGCTTGAGGCCGTCGTACGCGTACCCGGTGAACTCGCCGTCCTCGATGGTGTGGCGCAGCACGTCGTCGTCCGCGCCGCCGCCCGAGCTGTACCCGTACTCGACCGACAGGAGCGTTTCGCCGGAGGCGTGGCCGCGTACCGTCAGGCGGGTCCTGCGCCCCGACGCGTCGTACGCGATCTCCTGGACCGCCGGACCGAAGTCCACGGAGACCAGCCGGCCCGCGGCGTCGTGGGCGAACACGGCGGTACCGCCGGCCGGGGTGGTGACCGAGGCGGTGCGGCCGGCGGCATCGTGTCCGTACAGGGTGGTGCCGCCGGGCGTCTCCAGGGACGTCAGGAGGCCCTCGGCGTCGTACCCGGCCCGAAGTTCCTCGGAGCCGTCGCCGTCGGTCCTGCGCACGGACGCCGGACGGTCGCCGCCGGCGGTGCGGATCCACTCGAAGGCGTGGGACCAGCCCGGTCCGGAGCGGCGCACGACCCGGCCGAGCCCGTCGTGGGACAGGGACAGCAGCGCGGTCCCCGACTCCTCGTCGGTCACTTCGTTCAGCCGGCCCGCGGCGTCGTAACCGCGGCCGAGCGTACGCCCGTTGCCGTCGGTGACGTGCGAGAGGCGGCCGAGGACGTCGTACCGGTAGGCGGTGGCGCCGAGCGGAGCGGGCGGGGCGACCTCGACCAGTCGGCCCGCGGCGTCGTGGCGGAACGCGGTGGTGGCCCCGTTGCCGTCGGTCAGCGTGCTGATCCGCCCGTGCCCGGGGTCGTAGGCGCGGGTGTCCACCGGGTTCTCCCGGCTGGGGACCCGTGCGACGGTGACCCGCCCGGCGCCGTCGCGCTCCAGCAGCAGTTCGTTCCCGGCCGGGTCCCGCACGGCGCTCGGCAGCGCCGGATGAGCGGGATCGCCGTACCTGAACGAGGCGACGGCCGAGGTGGGCAGGCGGACCGACACCAGCCGGCCGGCGTCGTCGTAGGAACGCAGCAGCGCGGCGCCGGTGGCGTCCGAGGAGCGGGTGGGCAGGCCGCGGGCGTCCCACTCCTGCTCGGAGGTGTTGCCCAGCGGGTCGGTCACGGCCACCGGACGCCCGGCCCCGTCGAAGGCGTACACGGTGGCGTGGCCCGCCGGTCCGGTGACGGTGGTCCGGCCGCTCCCGTACGCGAACCCGATGGCGACGGGGCCGTCCGGGCCCTCCCAGCCGAGCGAGGACACCGAGGCACCCTCGTAGCCGAGGAGCACCGGCCCGTCGTGCGGCGGGGTCACCCGGACGAGCCGGCCCTCGCCGTCCCACGCGAACGTGGTCTCCGCTCCGGTGGCGTCGCCGTGCCGCACCAGCCGCCCGGAGGCGTCGTAGCCGAACGAGGCGGCCTGTGCCCCCGCGGGATCTGTGATCTTGGTGATCCGGCCGTCCGGGTCCCGGTGGAGCGTCGCCACCCCGGCGTCGGCACCGGTGACCGCCACCGGTTCGAGGTCCGGTCCGCGGCCCTGGTCGACGACGAGCCCCGCGCCGGCCTCCAGCGACCAGCCGGGCCCGAAGCCCTCGTCCCGGTCCACGTGGCCGCGGTACTCGCGCACCAGGCGCCGGTCGCGGCCGGCGCCGCCGACGACGAGTTCGAGCGTGCGGACCCGCGGCTCCCCGGAGAAGAGGTCGACGACCAGTTCCGTACGGTCGCCGAGGGGCAGGCGCCGGACGGCGCGGCGGGTCGGTACGTCCCCGAACGTGGGCACGGCGGCTCCTCGTGGCAGAGTGGGTGGGCGCCCGGCGGCGGGGGCCGCCGGGCGGAACGCCAGGCTCGCCCCGCCGTCTAAAGCTCGTCTAAGGCCCTCCCCGGGTGTGGCGCGTTCCCGTGCCGGAGCCAAGGGTGCAAGGGCGATGAACCTTCTGTAACAGGCCAGTTGTGGCCAGAGAACTTCTCTTAGGCTGTCGCAAGCCCAGCACTTCCCGGACACCGCCAGGAAGGAGACGTGCCGTGCATCCCCACGACGTCGTCACAGTGCGGGGAAGCGCCCCGGCTTCCGCACCCGCACCCGCACCCGCCCCCGCATCCGCATCCGCCCCTGCCCGCGCACCCGGCCCCGCCCGCGAGCCCGCGTCCGCCACCGTCCGTACCGTCGAACTGGAGCGCCTGGAACAGGTCGTCACCGCCGCGGCCCAGGGCCGCCCCGCCCTCGCCGAACTCACCGGCGACCCGGGTACCGGCAAGAGCCGTCTGCTGACGGCACTGGCCCGCCGCGCGGACGACCGCGGAGTCCGGACCCTGCGCGGCCGCTGTGCGCCGGCCGATGCGGCGGTCCCCTACCAGCCGATCCTGAACGCCCTCTCCTCCTGGCGCTCGGACTGCGGCGACGGGGCCCCGCCCGCTGCCGCCGCCGGCCTCATCCGGGCGCTGTCCGACACCTCGCACGGGGCCGGAACAGGTTTCGGCGGACACCCCCGGCGGCGGGGCGAACTGCGCCGCCTGATCGGCGCCTGCCTCGCCGAATCCCCCGGCGGGCTGCTGCTGGTCCTCGACGACTACCACTGGGCCGACCCCCACACCGCCGGATTCCTGGAGACACTGGTCCAGTGGCCGGTGGACGGCGGGCTCGGCGTGGTCGTGGCCCACCGGCCCCGCCAGATACCCGCCGCCGTCCGCGCCCCGCTGCACGAGGGGGTCGAGGAAGGCTCCGTGGACCTCGTCGAACTGACCGGACTCGCCCCGGCCCAGACCGCCACGCTCCTGGGGACCGGCCCCGACGACCCCACGACGCTCGACCTGCACGTCGAGGGCGCCGCCAACCCCCTCTACGTCCTGGCCCTCGCCGCCGTCCGGCCGCGGGGCGAGGACGCCTCGTACGCCGGGTCCGCCGACGTCCGGGCCGCTCGCGGTCTCGGCGTACGACTGCACGCGGAGACCCAGCCGCTCGACGGGGAGACCCGAACCGTCATCCACGCGGCCGCGGTGGTCGGCGACGCCTTCACCGTCGACACCGTCGCCGCGGTGGCCGGCATCGAGCGGGGCCGCGCGTGCGCCTGCCTGGCCGAGCTCCGCAGGCTCGACCTCGTCCGGACCGAAGGCCCCGGACGGCTGACCTTCCGCCACCCCCTGCTGCGCCGCTGCGTATACGAGGAGACGGACGCGTGCTGGCGGGCCGGCGCCCACGGCCGGGCCCTCGCGGCGCTGCGCACCGGGGGAGCGCCGGCCACCGAACTCGCCCCCCACGTCGAACGCGCCGGCATCGGTACGGTCCCCGCCGACCGGCGGATCCTCGCCACCGCCGCACGAACGGCCCTGCATCTCGGCAGACCCGCCACCGCCGCCCACTGGCTGACGGTCGCCATGCGCCTGGACCGGGCCACCGGAACGCCCCGGGAGGAGCAGGTGCCCGCCGAACTGTGGCGGTCCGTGGTCCAGGCCCTCGCCGCCGAGGGCGACGCCGACCGGGTGAGCCTGCTGGCCCGCGAGATCCTCGCCGCACCGTCGGCGCACGCCGGCGCCGGCGCGGTCGCCTTCCTCTCCGGCGTTCAGGCGGCCCTGGGCCGTGACGAGGAGGCCCAGGCGCTGCTGGCCGCCGAACTCTCCGCCGACACCGGCGCGGATCCCGAATCCGTGGCGCTCCTCCAGCTCCAGCAGCAGGTCTCCCGGGTCCTCGCCGGCCAGGTGCCCGCGCGCGCCGACATCGAGTCGCTCGTCAGGCGCACCGCGCACCGTCTGCCGCTCACCGCGGCCGGCGCCCTCGCCCTGCGGGGACTGTGCGCGGTGGTGGCCGGTGACACCTCCTCCGCGGAGTGGGCGTTGGACGCCGCCGCCCAGACGCTCGACGGCCTCGACGGTCCCGACGGCAGCGGTGACGGCACGGCGGCCGACGGCCGGATGAGTCCGCTGCTTCTCCTGCTGAGCTGGGCCGAGGCGCTGATGGGCTGGTACGGGCCCGCGACGGGCCACGCCGAGCGGGCCGTGGCGGCCGTCCGGGAAGCCGGCGACGTCCACCTGCTGGTGCCGCTGCTGGACACCCTCGGCTACATCCACTACCAGTCGGGCCGGATGCCCGAGGCGCTGGCCGCGGCCCAGGAGTGCCGCGACCTGGCCACCGCGGCCGGCCGGAGGGACCACGTCAAGCTCTCGGACGCCATCACCGCCGCCGCCTGGGCACAGTTGGGACTCACCCGGTCGGTCGGCCGGCACGAGGGCCACAGGCCGACGGGCGATCCGCTCGCCGATGCCCGCACCCCCCTCAACGCGCTGCTGCTGGCGGAGGCCCACCTCGCCCGCGGCGAGGGGGAAGCCGCCCTCGGCCTGCTCCTGCCCCGCCGCGAGGCATGGCGCGTCTGCGAACCCGTCGCGGTGTTCGCCGCCCGGGGCTACGAACTGCTGGCCGCGGCCGCGCTCGCGGCGGGTCCGGAGCGGACGGGACTGGACCCCGCCACCATCGAGGAGTGGGCGGACCACTCCGCCGAAGCCGCGGTGGCCGTCGGAATCGCCGAACAGCGCGGCCACGCCCTGCTGGCCCGCGGCCACGCCCTGCTGAGCAGGCGCCAGACGGCCGAGGCGGCCGGCCGCTACGCGGAGGCGTACGAGCTGCTGGGCGCCGACAGCCCCGCGGGCGCCCGGGCCCGGGAACTGGTCCGAGCCGTCGGCAGCGGCACGGCTCCCGCGCCCGGCACCGCACCGGGAACCACGTCGGAGGGCCCGCTCGCCGAACTCACCCTGCGCGAGAAGCAGGTGGCGGAGCTGGCGGGGGAGGGCCGCAAGACCAAGGAGATCGCCCTGCGCCTCACAGTCAGCCCCCGCACGGTCGACGCCCATCTCACCCGCATCTACAGCAAGTTGGGGGTGAACTCGCGGGCCGAACTGGTTCGTCTGGTCGCGCTGGCGGACTGAGGGACCGCCACCGCGGTGGCCAGCAGGCCGCCGCGGGCGCTCCAGCGTCCCTCGAACCGGCGCAGCTCCCGCCCGTCGTCCCGGTGGCCGGGCACCAGGAGCTCGGCCCGGAAGGTCCGGTCCACCGGATCGAAGGACAGCTCCGCCTCGTGGAAGTCCAGCAGCCTGCCGGTCAGCGGGAACCAGGCCTTGTACACGGCCTCCTTGGCGCTGAACAGCAGCCGGTCCCACCGCGTTTCGGGGCGCAGGGCGAGCAGGGCCCGGATCCGGTCGCGCTCCCGCGGCAGCGACACCGACTCCAGCATCCCGCGCGGCAGCGGTTCGTCCGGCTCGGCGTCGATCCCGACGGCCAGGCCGTCCCGCGTCCGGGCCGCGACGGCCGCCCGGTAGCCGCGACAGTGCGTCATGCTCCCGACGACACCGTCGGGCCACCCGGGCGCCCCGCGCGCCCCGGGCAGCAGCGGCTCGTAGGCCACGCCCAGCTCGTCCAGGGCCAGCGAGGCGCAGTGGCGCACGGTGGTGAACTCGCGCCGCCTCGACGCGACGGCCCGGGCCACCACGGCCTCCTCCGCCGGGTGCAGGCGGGCCTGGGGCGGGTCGCCGTACACCTCGGCCGCGACGGCCCAGGACGGCAGCAGCGACCGGATCACGGAGCCTCCCCCACGGAGCCGTGGCCGCCGGCGAGGACCAGCCGGGGGCCGGGGGGACGTGCGGCGCGGCGCCGCCATTCACGGGGATAGCCCATCGAAACCTCCTCGAAGCGGACGCCGTCGTACCAGGTCGTCCGCGGAATGTGCAGATGGCCGTACACCACGGCCTCGGCGTGGAACCGCACGTGCCAGTCGGCGGTCGCCCCGGTCCCGCACCACAGCGCGAAGTCGGGGTGCCGCAACACCCGCGTGGGCTCACGGACCAGGGGGAAGTGGTTGACGAGTACCGTGCGGACGTCCGGCCCGAGCGCCGCGAGCCGCCGCTCGGTCGACGCCACGCGGTCCCGGCACCAGGCGTCCGCGGACGGATACGGATCGGGACGCAGCAGCACCTCGTCCGTGCACACCACCCCGTTCTCGGCGGCCAGGGCCAGCGCCTCCCGCTTGTCGCGCACGCCCGGCCGACGGAAGGAGTAGTCGTACAGGAGGAACAGCGGCGCCACCGTCACCGGCCCGGCGGGCCCCTGCCACACGGGGTACGGATCCTCGGGAGTGTGCACCCCCAACTTCCTGCACACCGCGACCAGATGCTCGTACCGGGCCACTCCGCGCAGCTCCAGCGGATCGCTCGGGTGGGACCACAGCTCGTGGTTCCCCGGCGCCCACACCACCGTGGCGAAGCGCCGGCTCAGCAGGGCCAGGGTCGCCTCTACCTCGGAGGCGATCTCACCCACGTCGCCCGCCACCAGCAGCCAGTCGTCCTCGTGACGGGGGCGCAAGGCCTCCAGCGCGATGACGTTCTCCTCGTACGAGACGTGCAGGTCGCTCACGGCGAGCAGGCTCCCGCCGGTGCGCCGGGCGCTCACGCGGGCAGGGGCAGCATGCCGCACACCAGCTCCGCGAGCGCCGCCACGTGATCGGTCAGGAAGAAGTGGCCGCCCGGCAGGATGCGCAGCTCGAAGGGGCCGCTCGTCTGGGCGCCCCAGGCGCGCACGTCGTCGGGCGGTGCCTCGGTGTCGCGGTCGCCGGCCAGCCCCAGGACCGGACAGGACAGCGGGGTGCCGGGCGTGGGCACGTAGTGGGCCAGGGCCCGGTAGTCGGCGCGCAGTACGGGCAGTACCAGCCCCAGCATGTCCTGGTCGTCGAGCAGCCCGGAGGCCGTGCCGCCCAGGGAGCGCACCTTGGCCACCAGCGCCCGGTCGTCGGCCGGCCGGTCCGCCTCGGGGTGGCGCCGCGAGGGGGCCCGGCGCCCGGACAGGAGCAGCCCGTCCGGTCCGCCGGCGGGGGTGTCCGCGAGCCGGACGGCCACCTCGTACGCGAGCGAGGCACCCATGCTGTGCCCGAGGAACAGCCGGGGCCGGGCGCCGGCGGCCGGGGGAAGGGCCGCCGCGATCCGGTCGGCGAGCCGGTGCAGATCGGTGACCGGAGCCTCCTGGTGGCGCTCCTGCCGCCCCGGGTACTGCACGGCGAGCACCTCGACGGCCGGGGCCAGCGCCCGGGACACGGGGAACCAGTAGGCGGCCGAACCTCCGGCGTGCGGGAAGCAGACCAGCTCCGCCGAGGCCTCGGGGGACGGGTGGAAGCGGCGTACCCACGCCGAGGGGTCCTCCGCGGGAGCCGTGTGCGGCGCCATGGTCAGCCCGCCAGCGGAAGGTCGAGGAGCCGGTCGGAGGTCAGGATGGCCTGGTGCAGCCGGCGCAGCGACCGGCACGGCTCCAGCCCCAGCTCCGAGCGCAGCACCTGCTGGGCCGAGCGGAACACGCGCAGCGCCTCGGCCTGCCGCTCGGAGCGGTAGAGCACCAGCATCAACTGGCGGTAGAAGGACTCGCGCAGTGGATACTCGGCGATCAGCCCGTGCAGCAGGCTGATCACCTCGCGGTGCCGGCCCAGCGCGGTGCGCGCCTCCACCGAGAGCTCCAGGCAGTCGAGCCGCTCCTCCTCCACCCAGGTGGCGAAGGCCGAGAGGGCCGGCCCCTCGGCCGTGCCGTCGAGGACCGGCCCGCGGACGAGCAGCAGCGCCCGCTCGAAGGACTCCAGGGCCGCCTCGTGCTGCCCGGCGTGCTGGCGCGCGCGTCCCGTCCGCATCAACTCCTGGAAGTCGGCGACGTCGTAGCTCGCCCCGTCCAGCCGCAGCACGTACCCGGAGGGCTTGGTGACGATGGCGGTGCCCTCGTGGTCCCCGGCGGAGGCCAGGAACTTGCGCAGCTGCGAGAGGTAGACGTGCACGGCGGCCGAGGCCCTGCGCGGCGGCGCCGCACTCCACAGCTCGGCGACCAGCTGTTCCTTGGTGGTGACCCGGCCCGCGGCGATGAGCAGGGTCGCCAGGGTCATCTCCATCTTGGGGGCGCTCAGGGAGCGGTGTTCCGTGCCGTTCGACACGAGTAGCGGACCCAGCAGTTCGTAACGCATCGACACCCCGTGAGTAGTGGGAACACACTTTCGCGTCCCTCTGTGACCACTCTCCGAGGGGCGGTGTTGTCCACGCATCGGGGAAAGTACGTACGTACGCCGATTGGCCGAAAAGCACACGGTGCCGCGCGTGTCCGAAGGCCGCCGGGAGACGCCCTCGACACACGTGTCACCAGCGGTTTTGGAACGGCTTTGGCGAGGGGCCCGATCATGCGCGGATGCCGTCGTTCATGCTGCGTTGTCTGAAAGGCCTGGGGCGCTGGCTCGTGGCCGCCGGCGCCCTGTGGCTCCCGCCCCAGCCCGCCCCCGAACCCCGCCACCCGTACGGCCCGCCCCCCGACCACCCCGAACGCCTCATCCCGAGCACCCCCCTCACCGAAACGGAACGCGTCCTGCGCGCCGAACTCCCGGGCTGGCCCTGACCCGGAGCCACCCCGCCCACCGGGCGGCCCGGCATCCGGGCGCGCGTCACCCCCCGTACTTCCGGGGGGTCAGAGAGCGAAGAAGCCCGGTACCCGGCCGTCCGGTGTTCCGACGAGGGCTGCCCGGTCGAGCAGGATGTTGTTGTTCTCGCAGCTCGTCTCGGGGAGCAGCAAACAGGCGTGGCAGGCTGCCACGTTGAGGCCGTCGACGCCGCTCGCCTCGGCTTCCATGCACAAGGGGTCGTTCGAGCACCAGCTCGCCCTGTGCAGGGCGGACCGGAGCGATCTTTCGAGACGGTCCGGTTCACCCTGTCCGACGACACCACCGAGGCTGCCCGCCGAGTCGCTGGTGGCCGTGTAGACGAGCACCCCGGCCATGTCACCTTCGCCATAGATCCGTTCACGAAGGGAAGCGGCCGGGTAGCCGCCGTCGAGGCTCCATTCGTTGATCAGGACGTGTGCCAGGGCGTGCAGCAGGAGGAAGCGGGGCGTGGCGGGCGAGGACGGAACCGGTTTGCCGGAGTCTCCGGCACGTGCCGACAGCAGCCGGTCGTGGTTCTCCCTGACCCGCGCGGCACGAGCCACCTGGCCGGGTTCCTGCTCCCAGCTCCGCAGACGGTCCGGGTCGAGTCGTACGAACACCCCTTCGCCACTGACCTCGAAGGCCGGCAGCCAATTCGGCTTGGCCAGGGAGATCGGGGCCTCGCGCAGGGCCGAGTCCGCATCGCTCGGTTCCTCCACACGACGGAACGACTTCAGCGCCCGCACCTCGCGCAGTCGTTTGACCAGCATCACCTGGGCCAGACCGTGGGAAGACCGCAGCGATCCGATGGGGGCGACCGGGGGCTCGCAGACGAACTCCTGCTGCTCGTCGGCCACTTCCGGGTGTTCCTTGATCAGGCTTTGGTACTCGCCCTCGTAGATCTCCCGCCGATGGTCGCGGGCCCGGTTGCCGGTCTCGGTGTCATCGGCCGTCCGGGCGGCGACCGATTCGGCGGTGCGTCGCCGTTCGACCTCGGCCACCACGTCGTCCCCGGTGTACTCCGGGTGATGAACGAGCAGCTTCTGCATGCGCACGTACGCCTTGATGGAAGCGTCGTCCTCGTCTTTGAAGATCTCGTAGAACGGTGCGACGACCTTGGCGATGCCCTGGCTCCACGGGGGGATGGACAGAGCCGAGTGCATGACCGGGAACCAGACCGAGGAGGAACCTCGCTGGAGCGTGCGGGGCGGCTCCTGACAACCGGCGGCCGGAGCGTCCCTGAGCCATGGGCTGCGGCCCGCGCACCGGATTCCGAGGTCCCGGAGGGCTTGCCGGCGGAAGGACCCCTCCATGGAGACCTCCTCCACCCCGCACGTGCAACCGATCAGCACGGAGCGCAGCGATGCGGTCGAGCCGTCGGCGCGGAACGTCAGTCGGCCGCCACAGGTCCCGGGTTCCGTTCGGTTGCCCCGGTGGACCCACTTCCAGTAGGGGAAGTCCTCGAGATGCCCGTGCGTGCAGGCGATCACGAAGCGGGACGGGACCAGGTTCTCCTGGCAGGTCGAGCACTCGGCCCGGCCGGCCCGTGAGTTGAACTTGCGGAACGGGAGCAGCTGGTGACAGCCGGGGCACGAGTACATCTCCGGGAAGCGCACCGCCCGTACACCGTCCCTGGCCCGCTCGGAATCCGGTGCGGGGGGCAGCCGGAAGCCGGAGACGCCCAACTGGCCCGCCAGGCGGGGCTCCGAGATGGGAGGCGCCTCGGACACGTCCCAGGAGTCGATGCCTCGGATCAGGAAGGACTCGTTCTCCACCGCGATCATGGCGCCGACGCCGTAGGTCGTGACGAGCTGGCTCCGGCGGATCTCCCCGAGCCTGCGGACGGTGCTCGCCGGGGTCGACGGGAGCCCGCGGCGACGGGTGCGGGGCGGGGCAGGGCTCATGGCTCAGCGCTCCTCGAAGAAGGTGGACGAGGCGTCGACATCGCGCAGACTCCACAGCGTCTTCCACGGCGATGCGTCGGCCGACTCGTCGTCGTAGTTGGCCAGAAGGGAGGGAACACCGGAGCCGCGCGGCGACTCGTAGACCAGGTCCGGTCGGGCCAGCGCCTCGTCCCGCCACCACTCGACGAACTCGTCGAAGGCCTCGGCAGTGGCCTTGAGCTCCGACGGTTCGACGGCGGAGACCCGGTCGAGGAGAGCGGTTCCGACCGTGTCGCGGAGGTCGCTCACGAAGTCCTCGACGCGTGCCGCCGCGTTGTTGTCGCGCGCGGCGGGCAGCATCAGGCGGGCCAACGCGACCACCACGGCGTGCAGCCCGCGCTCGCGGGCCCGGGAGGAGAAGGGAGTCACACTCGTGGACTCGACCTCCCGGTACAGGGCGGAATGGAAGCTCTGGAAGTCCTCGTAGTGGGAACGGTCGCGCGAGCGAGTGGAGTTCAGCATGACCGCGACGAAACCGGGGTGTTGACGGCCGACCCGGCTCGTCGCCTGGATGTACTCGGCGGTGGTCTGCGGCTGGCCCATCACCGCCATCAGCCCCAGCCGATCGACGTCGACTCCCACGGAGATCATGTTGGTGGCGAGCAACGTGTCCAATGCGCCCGGCATCGGGAGTCGTAGCTCCATCTCCTTGAGGCGCCTGGAGATGTCGCCGGAGTTCACCCGGCTGCTCAACTCCGTGAGGATGTCGGCGCGGCGTGCCTTGCCGCCGTCCCGCAGGGCGAGGTGCGCCAGACGGTCCTGGACGTCGTCGCGGACCTGGAGCTCGGCCGCCGACAGCAGTCGCAGACTGTTGAAGTAGCCGATCAGGGTCCAGTACGCGTCCTTCACCTCGGCCGGAGCCTCGTGCGTGTGCGCCCGCTGGAGCAGCGTCGCGTAGACCCGGATCAACAAGGTGGCCTGGCTGGTGGCGGCGGTCAACAGACCGACGTACCGGCGGGCCGCCTTGCGTTCCCGCGGGGTCTCCACCGCGAACCAGGAATCCCGGGCGTCGAGGCCGGCGGGCGGGAACTGCGCCACCGAACGGGCGAAGAGCTTCTGCCCCTGCTCGTCCGCGCGCCGGATGGTCGCGGTGGAGGCGATGACCTTGGGCCGATCGGCCAAGGCGTCCACGGCCGTCTCGTAAAGGCCCGTCAGCGTACCGAGCGGGCCCGAGATCAGGTGGAGCTCGTCCTGGACGATGAGTTCGGGCGGTCGGACCCCTTCCACGTCCCGGTTGAACAGGGATGCGGAAGCGGGTCGCCACGGCATCGAGGCGAACTTGTCCACGGTGGCGATGACCAGGGTGGGACGGTGGGCGTAGACGGCCTCGTCCACGAGGTGAACCGGCAGGCCCCGGCGGAAATCGCAGGTGAGGGACGGGCAGGTGACGGTCATCCGCACGGCATCCTCGTCGACCGCGTAGTCCTTGGACCGCAACGGCTCGCCACACCAGGGGCAGCCGCGCAGTTGGACCGGGTTCTCCGTCTGCAACTGGAAGCTCTCGTTGCGCGAGAGATCGGCCAGCTTGCTCGCGGCGACCGACAGCGTGTTGGGGGTCGCGGAACGGCCCACCCACATGCCGATGGAGATCTCGTCGTCGCCCAGCGTGGCAGGGTCGCCGGCCCGCAGCAGTTCCATGGCACAGATCAGCGCCGCGGCACGCTCGAACTGCTGGAGGGTGAGCAGTCGCAGCGTGTACCGCATGAGCACGGTCACGCCGCCCCCGGCCTCCCCGTCGCGCAGGCGCCGCAGGAAGGTGGTGAAGGCGATCAGACCGAGGTACGCCTCGGTCTTGCCACCACCGGTGGGGAACCACAGGAGGTCCGAGACGGCCCGGTCGTCGTGGTCGGGCCTGACGATCCCGGCCAGGCAGAGCAGCATGAAGGAGATCTGGAAAGGACGCCACCGGCCCGCTTGCTCGTCCGGCTCGCCCGACTTTCCACCCTTGATCCACGAGGTGCGGGCACGCTGTTCGGCCATCGCGAGATTCGCCAACCTGAAGGCACGCAGAACCTCGGGTCGTTCGGCGTCCGCGAGCAGGTCCACGCCCTCGCGCATCCGTCCGAGTGCCTGTCGGCACCTGATGACCTGTTCCGCCGCGGCCTTGCCGTGTTCCGTGCCGGCGAGCAGACGCGCCTGATCCTCCTGCGTCTCGATCCATCGCTCGTAACCGGACAACAGGTCCCGAAGGGCCGACACGACCTCGTGCGCCGGGTCGGTGCCCAGCTTGTACATGGTCAGTGCCTTGTCGTCGATCCCGGGGTTGGAGTCCGTCAACAGCACCTCGTGGGCGGGGACGAAGTCCGTACGCAGCATCGCGACCGAATGCCGGTCCGTCCGAACGGAGTCCACGGGAGGCGGCGTCCAGTCCCACTGGGCCGCGCAACCATGACCCGTGGCGAAGCCGGGGGCATGGCGGTACAGCAGCCGGCTCAGCGCATGCTCGTCGTCCACCGCACCCAGAGTCGTCGTCCGCGCGACGAACGCCGGACTCGTGCCGTCCTCGGCGGTGACCGTCAACTCGGGTTGGTAGAAGCAATGCGCGTCCCGGAGATCGAACTGGCCGACCTCCAGGCTGTTGACGACCGTGGCGGTCACGGTCACGGTGCCGTCCGAACCGGACCGGGCGCGGACCAGCACCCGCAGCTCCAACCCGGGGTGAAGAGGGATGGCCGGGAGCAGGCCGGGCCGCGTGACGTCCACGTACGCGGGCTCGATCCGCAGGGCCACACGTCTCCAGTGTTCCCGTTGGGCCTTGGTGCTGCGGGCCTCGGTCCGCTTCGCGGACACCGGATTGCCCGCCGCGTCCTCCGGGTTGTAGCCGGCTGCCCGTACGGTCAGGCGAATCCGAGAGGACACCGTCGGGTCCACCGCGAACGTCAGGCCGATGGACGACGGCATGCGGACGTTGGCCAGGGAGACGCCGAGGTCGCCGGGGCCTTCCTCGGCGTCCCGATGGGCATGGAGCGCAACCGTGTCCAGCCCGTCCCGCTCGGACTCGAGTTCGCCCCGCTCGACCGCACCACCGTGATCCGAGGTCGCCGGACCGGCCGGTCGCGGGCGCGGGAAGAGGACGCCGACCGGGTACGTGGTGATCGGCGGGTCGAGTTCGAGGACCTCGTCCTCGCCGCCCACCGGACCGAGGAGGTCCTTGCGAAGAGCATCGAGCAGCGAGTCGCACACCTCGTAATGTGCCTGGTGGGTCGAGCTGCTCATGCGTTGTCTCCTTCCGGTTCGTCCTCGTACCAGTGAAAGCGGCCCAGCCCGCACAAACGGGGCGCGAGCCATGCGCCGTGAGTGCCCAGCCCGGCGGCCTCGGTCGCCGAGGGGCTGCCCGCGACGCTTTCCACGTCGTCGACGCGCAGACCGGTGATCAGCGGTGGCCAGCGAACGACCTCGGAGTGCGCGGTACGACGCAGCATCCGGTGCAGGTCGGTGCGGAACCGCTCCGACACCACGGCGATCGGCCGACCCCCCACCACCACCGCGTAAGGCGGCGACTGGTCGGCGGCCACGGGGACGCCGTGCAGCAGGACGAGCTCCGCCTCGGCTCCGGGGGTGACCTCGGTCAAGAGGTGGCGCCACAGTTCCGCCGCGTCCTGACGGATGTCCTCCGTGCCCGCGGGCTGCTCGTGGGACACGTCGGAGCCGGTCAGCTCGATGCCGTTGCGTGCCCACGTGCTGCGACCGCCCAGGTACCAGCGGTCGATCCGCTTGTCCTTGCGGACGAGCCACGAGTTGGGGGCGTCCAGGACGTACAGATCGTCCCGGGCCCGGGTCATGGCCACGTACAGGAGCCGGGCTTCCGCCGCCGGGTCGTAGTCGCGCTTCTTCTTGCGCACCTGGGTCGGTTCCCTCAGCGCACGGGGCTCGGTGATCAGGACCCGGTCGAACTCGAGACCCTTGGCACGGTGCACGGTGGAGATCACCAGCGAGGACGACCGCGCCGCGGTGAGGTCGTCCGGCAACCGACCCTCGGCGACCGCGCGGTGCAGTGCGACGACATCGAGGGTCCCGCGACCGCTGCCCCTGGCGACCTTGCGCAGCGACCGCCACAGCGCCTCGGGTGAACTGCCGACCGGAACCCGCAGGTCGACCATCAGCTCCTCGAAGCGGGCACGGCTCACATCGGACACGCCGGCCGAGGCCAGGAGTTCGGCGATCCACACCGGGGCCGAGCGCTCTCGGGCCGAACGCTGGAGCGTGTGCGGGACGTCGGCGGCGGCCAACATGCCGGACAGCGTCAGAGCCTGGCCGTTGTCGCGGCACAGGATGGCCGTGGTGTCGGGGAAGTCGCGCAGGGCCGAACGGACGAACTCCTCCTCCAGCCCACCGAAGTTCGGCGCGGTGAGGAGCAACGCCCGCAGGTCGCCGTGGAGGCGCTCGGCCACGACGGCGGCCTCGGCCCGATCCCGCGGCAGCCCCTGCAACCGCGTGCCGTACGGAAGCGCCATACGGGCCGCCTCGGTGCGGGCGCGGAAGTTCTCGCCGAGGTGGAGCTCCACCAACTCCTCGCCGAACGTGACACGCACCCAGTCCAGGAACCGGTCCGTCTCGTCGGCGCGCTCATCCGGATCGGAGACCTGGAACCCGTACACCGCCTGAGTCGAATCGCCCACCAGGGTGAATCCGCTGTTCTCCTGGAACCGGTCGAGCAACGCCTCGACCATCTCCCGACGGACTCCCACGAGGTCCTGGACTTCGTCGATCACCACGTGGGCCGGCACGTACTCCCCGCCCTCGACCGCCCCCTTGTCGATCGCCTCGGTGGCGGCCTCGATACGGCCGTCGAAGGTGTACGCCGCCCAGTCCGTGTCCGGGTAGGCGCGATTGAGCAGGGCCGCGGCCCATGCGTCGAACGTGTGCACGCGGATCCGCTGTGCGGCGGCGGCATGCCGCTCGATCCGGTCGGTGAGTTCCCGGACCGCGGCCCGGGAGAAGCTGAGCACCAGGATCTCCCCGGCCTCCAGCTCCTCCCGTTCCACCAGTACGTCGAGCCGCCGCACCAGCGTGTGGGTCTTGCCGGCGCCGGCGCCCGCGGTGACCAGCACCCGGGCGTCCCAGGGCTGATCGACCACGGCCTGCTGCGCGGCGGTGAGCCGGTGTTCGGTGGGGTGGACGGTCGTCACTGGCCTTCGCTCCACAGGTACTCGAACTCCGTGAAGGCCAAGTCCTCGCCGAAGTTGGTGATGTTGTCCCGCACGTTGAGGATGAGGCAGCTGTCCTTGCCGCCGTTCTTCGGGCCGCGCAGGCCACGACCGATCATCTGCTGGTAGACGTTCGGGCTGTACGTCGGGCGGGCGACGACCACGGCACGGGTGGCCGGTGCGTCGAACCCCTGTGAGAGGACGCCGTAGTTGGTCAGGACCTGGATCCTGCCCTTGCGGAAGTCGTCGATCTGCTTGCGGCGTTCGTTGGTCGGAGTGTTCGAGTCGATCGCCGCCGCCTTGATGTCCCGGTCCCCGAGCTTGGCCGCGAGGAGCTTGGCGTGGGCCACGGAGGTGGCGAAGACCAGTACGGGCCAGTCCGCGGGCATGGCGGCGATCTCGTCGACGATGCGCTGGCTGCGCTCGTGGTCCTCGGCCAGGCGCTGTTCGGCTCCCTTGGGCAGCGTGGCGAACTTCTCGGACTGGGCGAGTTCGTCGGCGGTCAGAGAGATCGACGCGCCGACCAGTTCACGGTGTTCGACCTGGGCCAGGACTCCGATCTGCTGCAACCCCTTGATGGCGACGGACAGGTCTCCGTCGAACACGCCCGTGTCGAGGCGGCTGCCGAACCGCTGCACCAGCAGGCGGGTGAGCTCCTCGTTGTTCCGGTACGGGGTCGCGGTGAGGCCGACCAGATGGCGACTGGTCCGCCGGTGCGTCAGGTCCAGGTGTTCCAGCAGCCGCGTGTAGCGCGAGGACATCGCGGTGTGCGCCTCGTCGATGATGACGAGGGCGGCGGTCTCCCTCAGCCAGGCGTACTCCTCCTTGTCCAGGCAGCTGTCCAGCTTCGCGTCGGTGGCGACGACCAGGTGCGGGCGACCGTCGACGGGGGTCGCCTCGTTGGAGGCCCAGAGGCGGCTGATGACCAGCGGGAGTTCGGGACCGACCTTCGACCAGACGAACTTCCAGCTCTGCACGGCCTGCTCGCACAGTTCCTCGGTCTGCGCGATCCACAGGACCGGACCCGGCAGGTCCTCCCGGTCACGGATCCAGCGGATGACGCCTTCCGCCGTGACGCGGGTCTTGCCCGAGCCGGTCGGCAGACTCAGCATGCCGCGCTGGGGCATGGGCCTTTCCAGCAGTCCGAGCAGCGCCTGCGCGAGTTCTTCCTGGTAGGAGTGGAGGGCGGGGAACTCCGAGGGGCCGTCGACTTCGAGTCGGGGTTCGAGAGAGGGCACCGACGCGCCGGCGAAGGAGTCCGGGAACCCGAGGTCGGTGACGAAGCGCAGGGCTTTGGTGTTGCCGGTGAAGGAGCTGGGGGCGCGGGTGGGGAAGTCCAGGGAGAGATCGCGGGAGTGGACCCGCAGGATCGCCTCGCCGTGGGCGTTGAAGGCCATCTCGGCGATGCGTCGAGGGCTCGGCTCGCCCTGCTCCTGGATCTCGCTCTCCATGAGACCCGGAGGAAGTTCTCCGCGCAGGGCCTCCTCGCCGATGAGCAGAGCGATCTTGTCGATGATGCTCTCGCTCTCCCGCACCTCGCGCAGTCGCGCCAGGAGCGCCTGGTCATGCTCCTGACGGTCCTGGAACGCGAGGACCTGACTGCAGCCGGCCACACCGAAACCCCACTTGAACTCCTCGTCCGCGGCCTGCAGCACCTCCAGCCGTTCGAGGGAGTCCAGCACGAACAGGGTCTGGCCCTTCTTCGCGAACCTGAGCGGCTTCCGCTTGCTGCCCATGGGGGTGCGCACGACCTGTTCGAGCTCCGAGCAGCGCTGGATCCGGTAGCTGCTGCCGGCGTGACCGAGGCGTGCCTTGACCGTGGTGAACTCGTCGAACAGGGAGATCGTCCGCCCGATCTTGACGGGCTCGATCTCCTTGCTGATCACGTCGGAGACCTTGAGCATCCCCCATTCCTCGATCATCTCCTTCGCCGTGGCCACGTCCGACTTGTCGCCGACCAGGAGGGCGGGGAGCCGATGGCGGACCAGTTCCTTGAACTCCAGGGAGTTCATCGCGACGGCGATCTCGTTGTCGGGGCGTCCTTCCCAGTCGCCACCCACCCGGCAGCGGGTGGGTACGCCCTCCGGGAACTCGAAGCCGACCCGGTGCAGCAGGGCGTAGGCCCGGCCGATGAACTCGTCGTCCTTGCTCTCGAGCAGCAGGTCCAGCAGCTTGGCCCAGCGCCGGCTGGGCACCTCGTCGGCCGTGGTGGGCATGCCGAGCTTCCGTGCCGTCTCCTCCGAGACCTCGGCGACGGGGAGCACCGCGCGGTAGTTCCCCAGCTGGGGACCGACGGCCTCGGACACCCGGGTCAGTCCCATGGAGGTCTTCACACGCCCGTGCTTGGAAATCATCCAGCGCAGCGGGGAGACGACCGGCTTGCGGGAGTTCGCGCTGGTCCCGTACTGCATCTGCCAGTACTGGGAGATGTCGGTGGCGGGCAGAGCCGCCACGAAGGACGCGCGCCCTTCCTCGGACAGTACGGGCAGCAGGTGCAGCGGCCCCAGGGTCGGGGCGCCCTCGACCGTGAGGCGGGTGATGCTGGGCCGCGGGGCCGAGCTGGCCAGGCCGCGCAGGTGCCGGTCGTGGACGGCCTGTCGGTACTCCTCGAACCAGGGCTCCTCGTTCGGTCGGTGTCCGCCGGTGGGACGGTCGAAGAGGCCGAGTTCGCGGAAGACGGCCTTGTCGCTCTCGTGGAAGTCCATGTCCACGGCGATGGCCTCGTCCCGGCTGCCGTCGCCGGGCACCACGGGTCCCGGCAGCAGGCAGTCGCGCATCGCCCGGTACCGCCCGTCCAAGGTGCGCACGCGCAGGGTCTCCAGCGGCTTGGGGACCTTGCTCCGGATGCGGTTGACCTGTGCGCTGCCGCCGGCGCTGCGCAGCAGGACCCAGAAGTTCGCCCAGGCGTTGGCGTCGTAGTTGTCGAAGCCCTGATCGAGGACGCCCTCGAACCGTCCCTGGGCGTCCGCGACCCGGATGCCGATGTTGTGCAGGTGACGGGCCATTTCCGGGCGATCGGAAATCGACGGGTGGACGTAGACCATGTCGTCGCGGAGCGAATCGGCGGACGTGCGGTGGAAGATCTCGCCCGCGATGGGGGCGACCACCCCGTGCTCCTCGGTCACCACGATCTTGGCCCGGCGGGCCTCCGCGGTGAGCGGTGAGTCTCCGAGCAGGCGCGCGGCCTGATCCTTGAGGACCATCAGGGACAGGATCTCGATGGCGTGGCACGAGGCCTCCGGGGACCCGTCGGCGACGAGTGCCTCCAGCCAGTCCTTGACGCTCTCGGGGGTCTTGCCGGCCGCCTCGAGGATGTGGTTCATCTTGCCGCGGCGCAGGGTGGTGTCGGCCGCGTCGACGGAACCGTGCACCCAGTTGACGGGGCGGCCCTCGTACTCCGACCAGATCCGGACCCACTCCTTGTCCAGGCCGGCGGGCGGCACGAACAGATCGCGGGGGACCTGGAGCACGCCCTTCTGGTCCGGCAGCGAGGGGCGCTGGGCGGCCATGTCCCAGAACTGGCGGAGGAAGTGCTCGTCCGCCCAGTTGAGCTTCTCCTTGGTGCGACCCGGAAGGAGCGGCAGGTAGGCCGCCGGGTCCTCGTCGGGCACCAGCTGCGGGAGGGTGTCGATGACCAACCGGGCCGCGACCTGGAGCAGTTCGCGATTGAACGGGCTGCCGTCGAGGAGGTGCTGGCGGTCCTCGTTCGTCTTCCACGGGGCGTTGAGGATGCCCGTGAGCGACACGTCGTACTTGGTGGGGAAGAAGGCCCAGAAGGCGCCCTTGCCGACAGGCGTCGTGTGAAGGCCGTTGCTGCGCACGGTGTACTCGGGCACGGCCCAGGAGATCTCGAGCACCGGGCGGTTGTGGAGTTCGCCGGCGCTGTCCGCGACCTTGTCGGTGGGGGAGTGGGAGACGGAGAACACCTTCCACTCTTCGGTGGTCTGCTTGGCGCCCCGCGCGACCTCCTTGAGGGTGCGGTGGACTCCGTTGGGCTCGATCGAGATTTCCCGGCGGGTGGGGGGCATGGTGCGCTCGTCGTGCAGCATCACCTGCCCGACGTGCGAGGAGAACAGCTGGAAGTGGGCCGGGAAGGGATCGGTCACCCGCCCGTCGCGGCTCCTGTGCCCGCTGATGTCATGTGCGAGACGCTCGGCGGCACCGCGCATCAAGGGGAGTCGGACGACGGTGGTGGCCCAACGCAGCAGTTTGTCCAGCACGTCGTCGTCGGCGCGCTCCTGCTCGACGTCGAGGGGGCGGGCCATGCGGAGCACCGGGGTGTCCATGCCGATGTCGCCCTCCCGGCCGAGCGCCTGGGCGATCTCCGCGGCGGACCAGTCCCGGTCGAAGCCGAACCCGAACGAACCGTTGCCACTGAAGAACTGGGGGGAGTCGCTCACGGAGAGGACGGACTTGACGCCGACGCCGAACCGCCCGATCTGACCGCCCCGTTTGCGCGAGACGCTCATCCGCAGGATCGTCTCGGCGCCCTCCTCCGTGACCGGGGTGCCCTCGTTCGCGCAGTAGAGGTGGTCTTCGGTCAGGACGACGTGCAGTCTGCCGCCGGGCTTGGCCGCGATCTCGTCCGCGGCGTTCTGCACCAGCTCGAACAACTGCCGCTCGCCGTAACCGCCCTGCGTGATGCGACGCTCGCCGTTCGCGTGTTCCTGCACGAGCCCCGGGTCCACCCGATACGTCTGCAGCACGACGGAGGACTGGCGGATCACGGTCTGGATCACGGGAGAGAGAGGACGGTCGGCGAGCTGCCGGTCGGTCATGAGGCACCTGTCTCGTACATGAGAGAAAACGGACCTGGGACGCGCGGGGGGATACGGAGGTGCCGGCACCTCCGGCGGTGCACAAGAGGAAGAGGGCTGGAGGGGCTGACGGGTGGGGAACGGGTGGGGAGGGAGGTCGGCTTTCGGCCGTGGTGACCGTGGTGACCGTGGTGACCGTGGTGATCGTCGTGACGGGTCGCTTCCCCTCCCGCGGGTACGCCGATACGCACCCTGACTGGATTTGCGCATGCGAGCAGTGCGGTTGACCTGAAGGCAGAGCTCTCCGCCCCCCTGGATGACACACCCTCAACATCCGCTGTTGGTAAGGGAGTTGCCGAAAGGAGCATACCTGGCGATCGACAAGTCGATCAAGGGGCGGACTTTTCGATTGCGGCACTGTGCTGGCGCACCGGAGGATCGGTGATGTCAACGACTGTTTGACGCCGACGACTGTGTCAAATGCGGTGTTAGTGTTGCCCGGTCCGGAACCGAGGGAAGTGGGGTGGAGGCCAATGGAGGACATCGAGGAGTTCGGTGTCTGGCTCGGCCGCCAACTGCGGCGCAACGGGATGTCGCAGGCGGAGTTCGCCAAGAACCTGGGCTTGTCGCGCGCGGCGGTGTCGGCGTGGGTCACCGGCAGGGCGCGGCCTCGTGCCGAGGTCATGGTCGAGATCGCCCGGCTCCTCGACACGGACCTCGCCACGCTCGTGACCAGGGACGCCGACGCGGGCTCTGCCCGTCCGATCGGCTGGTACCACCGCGGCGCCCACCAGGACGGCGGTCGGGAGTACGGCAACGCCGCCGCCTTCGCCTTCGAGCCGAACCTGGCCGTGCTGGTCCGAGAGGTCACCCAGAACTCGCTCGACGAGCGGCTCGACCCGCGACGTCCGGTGCGGGTGCGCTTCACCCTGCACAAGCTGACGGGTGAACACAAGCACGCTTTTCTCTCGGCCTTGAAGTGGGATGAGCTGGAGCCCCACTACACGGCCGCGGCGCAATCCCGACAGAAGGTGGGGCGAGTCCTCGCCGAAGGGCTGCGAGCGCTGCGCGATGACTCGCCCCTCCTGCTCCTGCGGGTGGACGACTACAACGCCTCGGGTCTGACCGGACCCGAATACGGGGACGGCCGCTACGCCGCCGTGGTCCGCCGGCAGCTCGACAGTCACAAGAGCAACGACCGGGCCGGTGGATCGTACGGGCTCGGGAAGGCCACTCTGTGGGCGGCCGGCCTGCTCGGCCTGGTTCTGATCAACAGCACCCTCTCCCAACCGCACGAGGGTCAAACGGCGCGCCGTGTGGTCGGTCGTCTCGACCTTCCCTGGCGCGAGGTCGAGGGTGTCGCGTACGCCGGACCCGCGTGGCTCGGCGAGCCCGACACGGAGAAGGAACACGAAGGCGTGGCCCGGTCCTGGTGGGCGGACGAGCGGACCGTCGTCGATCTACGGCTCGATCGGGACGGCGACGACCCCGGAACCTCCTTCCTCGTCGTCGGAGTCCACGACGAGGCCGGTGACAGCGACGACCTGAACGAGATGTGCGAGGCGCTCCAGCGGGCACTGGCGGACAACTTCTGGGCGGCCATGACGTCCGGCCGCTCGACGTCGGCCATGCTCGAAACGTCGGTCCGCGCCCTTCTCAACGGAGAACCGGTGGTTCCGGAGCGGCGGGTCGACCCGACCGAACGACACCCCGCGCTGGTTCACGCGCTCCGCGCCCACATCGACGGCGAGACGGTCGACGAGCTCACGGCCGCGGGACAGGTCGCGGCGGCAGAAGTGCCCCTCGTCGTACCGCCGCTGCGCACCAGCGGGCCGAATGTCGAGGCGCACGGCCATCGTGCGGTGCTCCTGGTCACGTCGGCCGCCGACACCGACGAGGCGCACAGCCGCATCGTCTGCATGCGCGGAACCCGGATGACGGTCACGGCCCGACGCCCGCGCGGCCTGGGAATGGGAGCGGACCCCTTCCACGCCGTCCTCCTCGCCGGATTCGCCACCGGCGACGACGGCGAGGCGACCCACGCCGCCGAGGCGTTCCTCCGAGCGGCCGAGCCGCCCGAGCACGACAGGTGGGGGGTGACGGAGGAGCTCACGGCGGCCTACGCCAACGCGCCGCGCCGGCTGACCGACTTCAACACGGCCATGGACGCGGCGCTGCGGGGGGTGGTCGGTCGGCGCGGCACCGGTCGGGATTCGACCGGTCCCGAACTCCTGCGGAACCTGCTGCGCTTCGACGCGCCCACCGCGTCGAGCGGCCGCCGCGGAAGGGTTCGTCCGGCCGTGGACCGGGTCGTCGGCAAGGTCGACGCGAACGGGGCCTGGACCTTGGACGTGACGGTGACCGTTCCGCAGCGCGACGACGTCTGGCAGTTGCTGCCGGTGGTCAAGTTCGACGTACGGTCCGGGGGACGCCCGTCATTGCAATGGGCGGAGCTGTCCGCGAAGGAGAACTGCGAGATCGTGGACGGTCGGGTCCTCGTCGACCCCGACGTGCGGTCGGCGCGGTTCGAGGGGATCACGGCCATCGGCAGCCATCCCGTGGCCGCGGCCATGGCCGGTGTGATCGTGGACGTCCAGCAGGCGCGGGAGGCCTCGGCGTGAGCACTTTGTACGCGTATCCGACCCTGGTCGGGAAGATCGAGGTCACCGTGCGGGGAGCGCACATCGACGGGAAGCCGCTCCCACTTTCCCTGATCTCCCGGCAAGACCGGGTCGTCGCCCTCCACCAGGCCGAGCGGGACGACTGGACCGAGGGTGTCATCGACCTCGAAGTCTCCCTCCCCATGGACGAATTGGCCGACGGTCCGTGGTCCGGAGTCACCTGCGTGGCCGTCCTGACCGAGGGAGCCACCAACACCCGCGTGGTCAGCCGTCTGGAGCGCCGCCGAGAGGACAGGCACTGGCGGGGCGAGGTCCGGGTGCGGCGCTCCACCCATCTGGCACGCGCACTCCTCCAGGTGAGCGTCGTCGGCACCCACGGCGGTGTCGACGGACGAGTGCTCGGCACGAGCGACTCGCCATGGGTCGTGGACCTGCTCGCCCGCACCCCCACCGGACAGTGCGACCTGGAGATCCGTGAGGTGGACTTCCGCGACGGGCCGGACGAATGGCTGCGCCCGTTCATGGAGGCACCCTGGCTGATCGACACCACCGGGGAGTCGCCGACCGTCCTGCTCAACAGCTCGTTCGAGGGTCTGGTCGAGCTGCTGTCCGGAGCACGAGGCCCACTGGAGAAGGCGACCGCAGGGCTGGTGGCCGGGCAGATCGCGACGGATGCCTGGGCGACCATGTTCCACGCCGCGCTGAGCGACCTCGAATTCGACGAGGACGGCACCCCCCGCCTTCCCGGCGGATGGCAGGAGTCGGCGCTGCGCTCCATGCTCCCCGAGGTGTTCCCCGGGCTGTCCCTCCCCGAGGCGCTGAGCGAGGCCCACGGTCGACGAAGCGATGGTCGGGGCTGGGCGGAGGTGCAGTCCCGCATCCGGTTCGCGGCGGCACGACGCGGCCAGGTGCCCAAGAACCTGACGGCGTCGCTGCGAGCCGTATCCCGTGCCCAGGAAGGGGCGAGCAGATGACCCGACACCGCATCGAGCCCCCCGAACGACTCGCTTTGCTCCCCACCCCCCGCGCTTCGGCATTCCTCACCCACGGGGTACTGGCGGGACTGGACGCCCTGCCGCAGGTCACGGTCCTTCGCGCGAGCACGACGATCGAGGACGACTCCGTCCGTTGGTCCGCCGCCCCGGTACGCGAGCTCGTGGACGAGGCGATGAGCCGGTTCGACGCGAGGCGGACCGATGCGGACGCCTGGCTGGCTCCCCGGCTGCACGCGACCCTCCGGATGACCCGCGCGGAGGCGGCCAACGCCGCTCTGTGGAACTTCCTCGCCCTGTGCGTGGCGCCGGACTACGTCCTGTGGCGGCATGCGGCGCCGGGGGTGTCCACCGACGGCACGCCGGGAAAGGTCAGCGGTCCCCGGTTCGTCGGCCCTCACCACAGCCAGGCCTTCGCCCGGTTGTGGTGGGCCGCGGAAATGTTCCGCAACGGGTCCGACTACGCCTCCGCCGAGATCGCCTGCCTCAACCAGGACATGATCAATACGGCCCTCCGGTTGGACGCCATCGACCACAAACCCACGGCACTGGCTCTGGTCGGCGTCCTCAAGGGGATGGCCGACGCCGGGGTCACCCGTCTGGGAGACAGGGTCAACGCGTTGTGCACGGCGGTCAACACGGCCGGAGGCACGCTCATGTACGACGTGATCGCCCCGGACGAAGCGCCCGATCACGCCGCACTCACGGAGTGGATCGACGACGCGGAATCCGCGCCGGCCGTTCCGTGGAACCGCCTGCCCGAGGGGCCGCGGGACGGCACCGCCCGGCGCTCCTCCTGCGAGGTCCTGTCACGGATGTTCGAACGCTTCGCCGCGGAGGCACCGTTGCGTGACCGGACTCGGCCCGGGGACTGGCGCGACCCGTGGGACAACGGGAGCGAAGGCCGTGTCAGGGCGTGACGATCGCGAAGTCCGGGTCGGGTTCGGTCAGGCAGCCGAGCAGCTCGGTGAGCCTTGACGGGTCGCCGGTGATACGGGCGCGCCCGGCGAGCTCCGACGGGGGCACCGTCCCGAGCAGGACCGCGCGCAGATCCTCTTCGGTCAGGGCGATCTCGATGTCCGGATCCCGGTCTTGTCCGCCGTCACCGAAGCTGTGGACGAGGACGCCGTTGCGCAGCCACTGGGTGACGCGCCGGCCGTCGTCCAGGTTCCAGCGGACGGTGACGTCCTTGTCCCAGCTGCCGGGGCCGTCGACTCGGATGGCGAGGGCGTCGAAGAGCTGGTCGAGGGTCAGGGCGGCCAGCAGGTCCGGGACGACCGCGACGGTGGGAGTTCCGACCGGGCCCTGGCGCAGTTCGAGGGCGGCCATGAGGAACGAGTTGCGCCAGGTGCCGTTCTCGCTGCCGTAGCCGAGCTGCTCCAGGGCATCCGCCTGCAGGGCGCGGGCCTGCCGGTTGTCGGGGTCGGCGAACACGACGTGGTTGACGACCTCGACGACCCATCGATAGTCGCCTTCCTCGAAGGAGGCGCGGGCCCGGCGCAGGACCTCGTCGGCGCCGCCCATGAACTCGACGTACCGCTGCGCGGACTCGACCGGCGGGTACGCCCACAGGCGGGCGGGGTTGCCGTCGTACCAGCCCAGGTAGCGCTGGTAGACGGCCTTGGTGTCGTGGTTGACCGAGCCGTAGTACCCGTGGGTGTGCCACGCGCGCTCCAGCGCGGGCGGCATCTCCATCCGCTCGGCGATCTCCGGTGCGGTCAGCCCCTGGTTGAGCATGCGCAGGGTCTGGTCGTGCAGGTAGGCGTAGGCGTCGCGCTGCTCGGACAGGAACCCCCGCACCCGCTCGCGACCCCACACCGGCCAGTGGTGCGAGGCGAACGCGACGTCGGTGCCCGCCAGGTACAGCTCCATGGCCTCGGTGAGGTAGCGCGCCCAGACGCGCGCGTCACGGACCTCGGCACCGCGCAGGGTCAGCAGGTTGTGGAGGTTGTGCGTGGCGTTCTCCGCCATGCACAGGGCGGCCCGGTCGGGAAAGTGGATGTTCAGCTCGGCGGGGGCCTCGGTGCCCGGGGTCATCTGGAACACCATGCGAATGCCGTCGACGGTCTCGGTCTGCCCGGTGCGGGTGACGGTCAGCGTCGGCGGGATGAGCCCCACCGACCCCGTCGAGGCGGTCTGGCCGAGCCCGGCGCTGATCTGGCCCTGCGGGCCCTTGGGCAGTGCCGCCCCGAACATGTAGGCGGCGCGCCGGGCCATGGCGGTCCCGGCGTAGACGTTCTCGCTCACGGCGTGTTCGAGGAAGCCCTCGGGGGCGATCACCGGCACGCCGCCCGCGACGTCCGCCTCGGTGACCACGCCCCTGACGCCGCCGAAGTGGTCGACGTGGCTGTGGGTGTAGAGCACGCCGGTGACAGGGCGGACGCCGCGGTGCGCGCGGTAGAGCGCCAGCCCGGCGGCCGCGGTCTCCGCGGAGACCAGCGGGTCGATCACCACGATCCCCCGGTCGCCCTCCACCAGGGTCATGTTCGACAGGTCGAAGCCGCGCACCTGGTAGATGCCCTCGGTCACCTCGAACAAGCCGTGGCGCGTGGTCAGCCGTCCCTGCCTCCACAGGCTCGGGTTGACCGTCTCCGGGCAGTCCCCGCCCAGGAACGCGTAGGCGTCGAGGTCCCACACGCTCTCGCCCTGCGCACCGAGGACGCGGCTGTCCTCCAGCGATCCGAGCCAGCCGCGTGAGGCGTCGTCGAAGTCGCGGGTGTCGTCGAAGGGGTAGCGCATGAGCACCGCCTTGTTGGCGGCGGCGATCTGCGCCTGGGCCGCCTTCGACCGACTTGCCTGCTCCATGGTGCTCCCCTTCTCCCCGCCAGGCCCGGGCCGTGGCGTAGCCATCTCTCCAGCCGTCGACGCCACTCTTCGCACCGGGCCGGCGCGGCGCCGGCCGGGTTGCTCCGTTCGGGGCCCCGACCGCGGAGGCACGGGCAACCCGCCCGGACGGCTCGGCCCCGGTCGCCGGGGTGCGGCAGGCCGCCCGCACCCTCCGGCCGCTTGATCACGGTGGGCAAGTCCGAGGTCTTCGGCGGCCGTCCGATCCGACGCCTCCCGGTGTAAAGTGCACAGCGCCCTTGACCTGCAATGAGCGGGCAGGGAGCGGACGAGTCGGGAGTTTCCTCATGCTTCGCACCATGTTCAAATCCAAGATCCACCGGGCCACCGTCACCCAGGCCGACCTGCACTACGTCGGCTCCGTGACCGTCGACGCCGATCTGCTCGACGCTGCGGACCTGCTGCCCGGCGAGCTCGTGCACATCGTGGACATCACCAACGGTGCGCGGCTGGAGACCTACATCATCGAGGGCGAGCGCGGGTCCGGGGTCGTCGGGATCAACGGGGCCGCCGCGCATCTCGTGCACCCCGGGGACCTGGTCATCCTCATCAGCTACGCGCAGGTCGAGGACGCGGAGGCCCGGGCGCTCAAGCCCCGTGTCGTGCACGTCGACGGCGACAACCGGATCGTCGAGCTGGGTGCGGATCCCTCCGCCCCGGTGCCGGGTACGGATCAGGAGCGCAGCCCCCACGCGGTGGCTGTCTGAGGGGAGCGGGAATCGTGGCGATCGAGTTCCAGGACGAGCGCAAGGCCGGGCGGCTCTTCGCGGTCGAGGACGGCACGGTGGTCGGGTTCATCGCCTACTTCGTGCTCGCCGAGGCGCCCCACGCCCTGGTGGCGGTGCACACCATCGTCGAGCCGGACCACGAGGGCCGGGGCATCGCCGGCGGGCTGGTGAAGACCTTCTACGGAATCGCCGCCGCCGAAGGGGTGCCCGTGGTCCCGCTCTGCCCGTACGCGGCCAGCTGGGCCGCCAAACACCCCGACCAGGCGCCCCTGGCGCCGGCCGCGGTCGTGGCGGCGGCCAAGGCGCAGCTCGACGCGGACTCCGACCTCTGGTGACGGCCCCGACGGCCCCCGCCCTCGTCCTGCTGCACACCTCGGCCGCGCACGTCCCGGTCTTCGACGCGCTGCGCGACCGGAACCACCCGGGGGCCGTCCTGCGCCACCTGGTGGTTCCGGAGCTGCTGGACCGGGCCCGAGCCGAGGGGCCCCGGGCGGTGGCTCCGGCCGTACTGGACGTGCTCGCCGCGGCCCGGGCCGGGGACGAGGCCGGTTCCGGTGCCGGGTCCGGGCCCGTGCTGGTGACCTGCTCGACGATCGGGGCCACCGCGGAGGCCCTGGCCCCGCTGCTGGGCGCCCCGGTGCTGCGGGTGGACCGGCCCATGGCGGCCGCGGCGGTGCGTGCGGGTGCTCGGATCGCCGTACTGGCCACCGTGGAGTCGACCCTCGCCCCGACCGCGGAGCTCCTGGCCGAGGAGGCCGGCGGACGGCCCGTGTCGATCCGTACGCACCTGGTCGACGGGGCCTGGGAGCGCTTCGCGGCGGGCGACGGGCCCGGCTCCCTCGAACTCGTCGCGGCGGCCGCCGACGCCGTCACCGGAGCGGACGTCATCGTGCTGGCCCAGGTCTCCATGACCGGGGCCGCGGACCTGGTCACGACCCGGATCCCGGTGCTGTCGAGCCCGGGCGAGGGCCTGGCCGAGGGGCTCCGCCAGGTGGCGGTGCCGTAGGGGGCATTCCTCGCGCCATCGCGGGAAGGTGGTCCATATGGTGCGAAAACCCGAAGAAACGCAGCCTCCGGTCCCCGAGCCGACTCCGGACCCCAGCCCCTTCCCGGACCCCGAGCCGATCCCGCGCCCGGTGCCACCCGTGCCCGGCCCCTTCCCCGAGCCGGACCCGGTGCCTCCGCCGCCAGGGCCCGCGCCGGTACCGCAGCCCGGGCCCTGGAGCTGAGGGGACTCAGCCGGCCTGGACCTCGGAGCGGTCGCCGCTCCAGAGCGTGTGGAACGAGCCCGCGCGGTCCGTGCGCCGGTAGGTGTGCGCCCCGAAGAAGTCGCGCTGCCCCTGGGTGAGGGCGGCCGGGAGCCGTTCCGCGCGCAGCGCGTCGTAGTACGCCAGTGAGGCGGAGAAGGCCGGCACCGGGATGCCGTGCTGCACGGCCGCCACCAGAACGGCCCGCCAGTCCTGCTGCGCCGCGCCGATCTCGCCCGCGAACTCCGCGTCCGCCAGCAGGCTCGGCAGATCGGGCCGCGCGTCGTACGCCGCCCGGATCCGGTCCAGGAACGCGGCCCGGATGATGCAGCCGCCACGCCACAGCGAGGCCACCGCACCCAGGTCCACGCCCCAGCCGTACTCCTCGCTGCCGGCCCGGATCTGGTGGAAGCCCTGGGTGTACGAGACGATCTTCGAGGCGTACAGGGCCTGCTCCACCTGGGCGGCGAACGCGTCCGCGGCCTCCGGGGACAGCGGGGCGGCGGCCGGCCCCGGGAGCCCGCGCGAGGCCGCGCGCAGGTCCGCGTGGCCCGAAACCGAGCGGGCGAAGACCGCCTCGGCGATGCCCGACACGGGAACGCCCAGGTCCAGGGCGATCTGCACGGTCCAGCGGCCGGTGCCCTTCTGCTCGGCCGCATCGGCCACGACGTCGACGAACGGGCGGCCCGTCGCGGCGTCCGTGTGGGCCAGCACCTCCGCCGTGATCTCGATCAGGTACGAGTCCAGGCGCCCCCGGTTCCAGGTGCGGAAGGTCTCCGCGATCTTCGCGGGGGAGTAGCCGGCCACCTCGCGCAGCAGGTGGTACGCCTCGGCGATGAGCTGCATGTCGGCGTACTCGATGCCGTTGTGCACCATCTTGACGAAGTGTCCGGCGCCGTCGGGCCCGACGTGCGAGACGCACGGCGTACCGTCGGCGGCCTTCGCCGAGATCTTCTCCAGCATCGGGCCCAGGGAGGTGTACGACTCGGCCGAACCGCCCGGCATGATGCTGGGGCCGAGCAGCGCGCCCTCCTCGCCGCCCGAGATGCCGGCGCCCACGAAGTGGATGCCCTGCTCGCGCAGCTCCTTCTCGCGGCGGCGGGTGTCCTCGAAGTGGGCGTTGCCGCCGTCGATGATGACGTCGCCCTCCTCCAGCAGCGGGGCGAACTCGCGGATCACGGCATCGGTCGGGTCACCGGCCTTCACCATGATGACGAGCCGTCGGGGGCGCTCCAGCGCGTCGACGAACTCCTTCGCCGACTCGGCCGCCACGAAGGCGCCCTCGTGTCCGAACTCCTCGACCAGGGCCCGGGTTTTCGAGGCGGTGCGGTTGTGGACGGCCACGGTGAAGCCGTTGCGGGCGAAGTTGCGGGCGAGGTTGCTGCCCATGACCGCGAGCCCGGTGACGCCGATCTGGGCTGTGCTCGTGCTCATCGTTGCGCTCCTGCGTGCGTCGGTGTGCGGGGAAGACCGACGCTACCCCGGTGCCGGGGCATATCGATCTCCAACTCGTCGTGGTGGGGTCAAATCCCGCTGGAGTGCGCCCTGTTGCGCCCCTTGTCATGCCCTGGTCGGATGGTTAGGTTGTGGGGTTCCTGATGTCTTCGATGGGGGCTCCCATGGGTGTACGGGGCCGGCACCGCCGGTATCAGCCGAGCAGCATCAACCGCGCTTCGCTCGTCGTCACCGCGGGCGGGGCCGGGATCGCGCTCCCCTTCATCGGCGCCGGATCCGCGCACGCCGCCTCCGTGGACACCTGGAACAAGGTCGCCGCCTGCGAGTCGACGAACAACTGGCACATCAACACCGGCAACGGCTACTACGGCGGCCTCCAGTTCAGCCAGAGCACCTGGCGCGCCTTCGGCGGCACGGCGTACGCGGCCCGCGCAGACCTGGCCACCAAGGACCAGCAGATCGCGGTGGCCGAGAAGGTGCTGAAGGGCCAGGGGCCGGGAGCCTGGCCGAACTGCGGGAAGGCGGCAGGACTGTCGCGCGGGGGACAGGCGCCGACGGTCACCCCCAAGACCTCCCGGGGCACGGCGGAGCAGCCGCAGCAGGGCGGGCGGTCCCCACAGCCGCAGACCGGACAGACCAAGGCGATCCCGGCGCAGGGCACGGCGCCGCGTCCCACCGGGACCTCCGTCCTGCCGAACCCGTACGTCGTCGCGCCCGGCGACTCGCTCTCCGCGATCGCCACCGAACAGCACGTCGAGGGCGGCTGGCAGGCCCTGTACGAGACCAACCGGGCCACCGTCGGAGGCAACCCGGACCTGATCTACCCGGGGCAGCGCCTCACCCTGCGCATCACCGCCGCACCGGCACCGGCGCCGGCCGCGCCGCCGTCGCAGAATCCCGAGAAGCCGCCGCGCACCGCGGAACCCGTGAAGCCGGTGGAGCCGGCGGCCGCGAAACCCGCCGAAAAGCCGGCCGCGAAACCCGCCGAAAAGCCGGCCGAGAAACCCGCGGAAAAGCCGGCCGAGAAGCCCGCCGAGAAGTCGGAGTCAGCGCAGCAGCAGCCTGCCGCCGGCGGATTCACCGCCCCCGTCGACGCCGCCATCGGCACGCGCTACCACGTGGCGGGATCCTCGTGGTCCAGCGGCTACCACACGGGCGTCGACTTCCCGGTGGCGACCGGTACGTCCGTCAAGTCCGTCGGCCCCGGAGAGGTCGTCTCCGCCGGCTGGGCCGGGGCGTACGGCTACCAGGTCGTCATCCGGCACACCGACGGCCGGTACTCCCAGTACGCCCACCTCTCCGCGCTCGGCGTCAAGGCCGGCCAGCAGGTCTCCGGTGGCCAGCGCATCGGCCGCTCCGGCTCGACGGGCAACACCACCGGCCCCCACCTCCACTTCGAGATGCGCACGGGACCCGGCTACGGCTCCGACATCGACCCCCTCAAGTACCTCCGCTCGCACGGGGTCGACATCTGACCCCCGCACGTGCGGGGGCACGGTCGTCAGCAGGATCAGGCCCGCGGCCGCCGTCACCGCGCTGACCAGCGCCGCCGTCGCACCGAGGGCCCCGTAGCGGAAGCCCTCGCCGAACAGCGTTATGCCGACCGTCGCCGCGACCACCGGATTGACCACGGTCACCGTCGCCAGCGGCGCGGTCAGCCCGGCTCCCCGGTAGGCGGCCTGCGAGAGCAGCAGGCCGCCGGCGGCCAGTACCGCGATCGCCGCGAGGTCCGGCCACAGCCCGCCGAGCGCACCCGGCGCACCAAGGCCGGCGGAATCGGCCACGGACTTGGTGAACACCGAGGCCATGCCGAAGGCGGTGCCCGCCGCCGCGGCCAGCAGCACGGCGCGCAGCACCGCCCGGTGCACCCGGTGCGCAGCCAGGAACAGCACGGCCACGGCCGACGCGGTCACCATGAGCAGCAGGCTCGACTCGGAGTTCGCCGGCGCCCCCGCCGTGCCCGCGTTCCCGCCGGTCAGGGCCAGCAGTCCGGCCAGACCCACCGTGGCCAGCACCGCCCCGCGCCAGGCCGCCGCACCCGCGCGGCGCCCCACGAAGACGGCGGCCATGGGCAGGGCGAAGACGATGGTGAGGGCGCCGAGCGGCTGGACGAGGCTGAGCGGACCGTACGCGAGGGCCACCACGTGCAGCAGCGCGCCGAGGCCGTTGAGCCCCACCGCCACCCACCAGCCACCGCGGCGCAGAGGTGCGTAGGGCCGGTCCGGCGTGCTCACCGCGACCCGTTCCTGGACGATCGCGCCACCCGCGTACGCGACGGCGGACACGAGGCAGAGCAGGACCGACAGCGCCAGTGCACTCATGAAGTCCACAATGCCCGACCCAACTGCGCTATTCCTCCGCCCACAGGGGGTCACGAGTCGTACTCCGGACGTAGTACGGGAGTACTCGATCAAGCCCTCCCGGCGAGGTGCGGGACACCGGACGCGGTGCGTGCGGTGACTGCCCGATCGCGGTGCGTGAGGGTTCGCGGAACGGGTTTGGTTCCGGCCGCATCGGATCCGTACAGTTTCCCTTTTGGGACTTCCGCAGCAGGCGGATGCGGACGAGTGATCAAGGAACGGGCAGCGGCCATGACGGTGACCGACGAAACCAACGAGCACGCGCAGGCGTACGGGCCGGGCATCGACCCCGAGCGCCTCGCCGTCTGCCTCAGCGTCCTCGACGAGCTCGACAAGATCGACGTCGACCACCCGGACGCCATCACCGTACGCCGCGCCACCGCCGGCATCTACCGGACGGTCAAGCAGCGCCGCCGCCAGGAGCGCCGCGCCGCCAAGACCGCCAACGACAAGGCCGTCACCGAGGCCACCGCGACCGGTTCCGCCGAGCGCATCGACGACGAGACCGAGGGCATCCTGCCCACGTCGGTCACCGAGGCGGGACGGATCGCCGGAATACTCCAGCGCCCGCGCTCCTGCTACATCTGCAAGACGCGGTACGTCGAGGTCGACTACTTCTACCACCAGCTGTGCCCGGACTGCGCCCTGGAGAACCGCGCCAAGCGGGAGGCCCGCGCCGACCTCAGCGGCAAGCGCGCGCTCCTCACCGGCGGCCGGGCCAAGATCGGCATGTACATCGCGCTGCGGCTGCTGCGCGACGGCGCCCACACCACGATCACCACCCGCTTCCCCAAGGACGCCATCCGCCGCTTCAAGGCGATGGAGGACTCCGCGGACTGGATGCACCGCCTGGAGGTCGTCGGCATCGACCTGCGCGACCCGGCCCAGGCCGTGGCGCTCGCCGAGCAGGTGACCGAGGCCGGTCCGCTGGACATCCTGATCAACAACGCGACGCAGACCGTGCGCCGCCTGCCCACCGCGTACGCGGCACTGGTCGAGGGGGAGAGCGCCCCGCTCCCCGCCGGCGAGCTCCCCGCCCACCACGTCATCGGCGCCTTCAACTCCGGTGCGGTCGACGGCTTGGCGGCGCTGCCCATCGGGGTCAGCGGGCTCGAGGCGCAGAAGGTCGCCGACCTCGCCCTGGTCGCGGGCAACGCCAGCCTGGAGCGGCACATCGCCGGCACCGCCATCGACGCGGGCGGCCTGCTGCCGGACGTGGTCGAGACCAACACCTGGGTGCAGACCATCGACCAGATCTCCCCGGTGGAGCTGCTCGAGACCCAGCTGTGCAACTACACCTCGCCGTTCATCCTGATCAGCGCGCTGCGGCCGTCGATGGCCGAGGCCGCCCGCAAGGCGGCCAGCGGGCGCGCCTACGTCGTGAACGTCTCGGCGATGGAGGGCGTCTTCAGCCGCGGCTACAAGGGTGCGGGGCACCCGAACACCAATGCCGCCAAGGCCGCCATGAACATGGTGACGCGGACCAGCGGCCAGGAGATGTTCCAGACCGACCGCATCCTCATGACCTCGGTCGACACCGGCTGGATCACCGACGAGCGCCCGCACTTCGACAAGCTGCGCCTCGCCGAGGAGGGCTTCCACGCCCCCCTCGACCTGGTCGACGGCGCCGCCCGCGTCTACGACCCCGTCGTCCGCGGCGAGGCCGGCGAGGACCTGTTCGGCGTCTTCCTGAAGGACTACGCCCCCGCGAACTGGTAGCCCGCCCCGGCCGCCCGGCCGCCCGGCCGCCCGGCCGCCTGGCTGCCCGGCCCCGGTATCCGGCTTGGGTGCCCGGCCCCGGCCTACTGGATCCCCGCGATCGACCCCCTCGGTGAACCGAGGGGGTCGTCGCCGTTCAGGGGTCGTGCCGGGTGGGCGGGCCGTACGGGCCGGTAGGCCCCGGCCGCGACCAGCTCCAGTACCGGCTGCCAGTCCTCCAGTACGCCCGCGTCGAGGCCGGCCGCCACGGAGGCGTCCCGGGCCTGGCGCAGGGTCGCGGCCGCCTCCCGGGTCTCCTCCGCCACTCCCGGCTGCCGGGTCCCGCCCGCCACGTCACACCCGGAGCCCCCGGCGAGAGCGACGAGCAGGGCCACCCGTTCGCCGAGGAGGGGCCGGACCGCCGCCGCCGCGAGGTCGGCGCGAAACGCGCGGTCACCCGGACAGAGCAGCGTTCCGATCTCGTACACCAGGCCCGCGACCTGGAGTTCCTTGTCGAAGGGATGCGAGCGGCGCAGCAGGGCGGCGGTACCGAGCCCCCGGCCGCCGCGGCACGCGTGCAGAAGATCCATGAGCTCCTCCACGCTTGTGACGCAAGGGACTTCGGACCTCGACACCCCGGACCTGGCCACTGCCGTTCCTCTCCGTAGCACCGCGTACACCCGACATCGAGCAGACCACCCGCCCGGGACCCGCCGTCCTACGACTTGCTGAACTCGCGGCGAAACTGGGTGGACGGAGCGGATTTTGCCTTTCCATCGAGCGGGGGTCCGCTCATATGTGTACTCTGGGGCATCAAGACGGCCCCTATCCGGGCCGCGCTCCATAAAAGGCGCCACCGCGTCCGGAACCCTTTCCCTCCCTGCCCGACGCGGTCAGCCCGCCGGGTTACGCGACACAAAGGAGTGCGCGGTGACTGAAAAGACGAAGCCCGAACCGGAGTTGCTGGAGCGACCGGCCTCGCGCCGCAAGACGCGGTCCGACGAGCTCGGAAGCCTCGAAGTGTGGGCACGATCCGCCCCGATCCGACTGGCGGGGTACGAGGACGACCTGGCGGAATCGCACATCCTGCCCGGCATCGACTGACGCGAAGCAGCACCAAGCGCCCCCGTGCCCTCCCGCGCCGGGGGCGCTGCCCTGACCGCACCCCGGCCGGCCCGGGTGCCTGCCCGCGCCCCGGCCGGCCCGGGTGCCTGCCCGCCCGGAATCCGGCCTGGTCAGCGCGACGGCGCGATCGTCCGAGCGTGCCGTGGAGTTCCCCGAACCCGTACGCCGTGAGCGTCATCGCTGAGGGCGATCAAGGGTTCCGCCGCCCCCTCCGCCCGGGCAGGCTGCCTGCATGAAACTCCTGATGCTGGGTGGTACGGAATTCGTCGGACGCGCGATCACAGAGGACGCCCTCGCCCGGGGCTGGGAGGTGACCGTCTTCCACCGCGGACACCACGCGCCCCCGCCGGGCACCACGGCCCTGCACGGGGACCGCACCGCTCCCGGGGGCCTGGACGCCCTCGCCGAGGGGGAGTGGGACCTCGTCGTCGACACCTGGAGCGGCGCCCCCACCGCGGTCCGCGACAGCGCCCGCCTGCTGAGCTCCCGCGTCGGGCGGTACGTCTACATCTCCAGCCGCTCGGTGTACGCCTACCCCGCCCCGGCAGCGCTCGCGGAGAGTGCTCCGGTGGTCGAGAGCTCGCCCGACGCCGAGGCCACCGCCTACGCCGAGGACAAGCGGGGCGGTGAGATCGCCGCCCAGGACGCCTTCGGCGAGCGCGCCCTCCTGGTACGCGCCGGACTGATCATCGGTCCGTACGAGAATACCGGCCGGCTGCCCTGGTGGCTGAACCGCGCGGCCCGCGGCGGCCCCATGCTCGCCCCCGGCCCGCGCGACAACCCCCTCCAGTACATCGACGTACGCGACCTCGCGCACTGGACCCTGGACGCGGCCGAGGCCGGGCTCGGCGGCGCCTACGACCTGGTCTCCCCGCCCGGACACGCAACCATGGGCAGCTTCCTGGACGCCTGCACCGCCGCCACCGGTGGCCGGGCGGAACAGCGCTGGACCGACCCGGCCGTCATCGAGGAGGCCGGCATCGCGCCCTGGACCGAGCTGCCGGTCTGGCTGCCCCCGGGCGAACTGCACACCTACATGTTCGGCGGTGACGTCTCCAAGGCCCTCGCGGCGGGCCTCACCTGCCGCCCGGTCGAGGAGACGGTCACCGACACCTGGGCCTGGCTGGGTTCGATCGGCGGGGTCCCGCCACTGCGGCCGGACCGCTCCGCCAAGGGCATATCCGAGGAGCAGGAGGCCGCCGTCCTCGGACTCTGAACCGCCGGGACTCCGATCTACCGCGGCTGCGACCAGGAAGCCGCCGCGAGACGGGTCGGCGGCAGGTACTCGCGCACCAGCGTGCGGTGCCACCAGTCGCCCGTCTCGCGCAGCTCCCGCCAGGTCGTGTAGCGGTAGCGGTAGAGCCGTGCCCGGACGTACAGGGGCGGGGCGTCCGGGAACGGGTTGTGGCGCAGCAGCCTCAGCGTGTCGCGGTCGCCCGCCAGCAGTCGTTCCACGAACGGGCCGAACCAGTCCTCCGCGTAACCGGGGGAGATCGCCGCGAACCACATCAGCCAGTCCAGGCGCAGGTGGTAGGGGGCGAACTGGCGCGGCAGCCTGTGCGGTTCCCCCGGCTTGCCCTTGAAGCCGTACTCCAGCCAGGCGTCCTCGTCCAGTGGTGCCCGGTGGGCGCTGCCCGAGGCCGTGCCCTCGACCGCCACCTCCATCCGGACCCGGCCGACCGAGCCGAAGGCCCCGTAGGTGTTGACCAGGTGCAGGGAGTCGAAGGAGCGGTTCATCACCTGCCGCCGCGAGATCATGTTGAGCACCGGGTGACGGCTGAGGAACAGCACCAGGGCGCTCACCGCGCACACCACCACCACGTACCAGAGCGGCGCCCGGTGCGAGGCGGCGGCCGGGGGAGCGCCCGCGATCCCGGTGAAGTCCACGGCGGCCAGCGCCACCGTGATCGTGATCCAGTTCAGCCAGGCGAAGTTCCCCGACAGCACCAGCCACAACTGCGTCGCGATGATGATCCCGGCAGCGTACGAGGCCACCGGCTGCGGGGTGAAGAGCAGCACCGGGACGACCAGTTGGGTCACGTGGTTGGCGGCGCACTCCACCCGGTGGAGGGGCTTCGGCAGATGGTGGAAGAACCAGCTCAGCGGCCCCGGCATCGGCTGCGTCTCGTGGTGGAAGTAGAGGCAGGTGAGTTTGCGCCAGCAGGAGTCGCCGCGCATCTTGATCAGCCCTGCCCCGAACTCGACACGGAACAGCACCCACCGCAGCAGCCACAGCACCAGCACCGGAGGCCCGGCGCGCCCGTTGCCGAGGAAGACGGCGAGGAAGCCCACCTCCAGCAGCAGCGACTCCCAGCCGAAGGAGTACCAGGTCTGCCCCACGTTCACGATGGAGAGGTAGAGCAGCCACAGCACGGCCCACATCCCCATGGCCGCAGCCAGGGGCACCTCGTCCCCGGCCCCGGCGGCGAGGGCCGCGGCCAGAGCGGCCCCGGCCCAGGCGCAGCCGGCGAAGAGCCGGTCGGAGTAGCGCAGTTGGAACAGGCTGGGGGCGCGCCGGAAGGGCACGTACCGCACGTACCGCGGCACGGGCAGCATGCCGTGCGCCCCGATCAGGGCCCGGAACTGAAGGGCGGCTCCGACGAAGGCGAAGACGTAGACGCCGGCCAGGGCCCGCTGGAAGACCAGCCGGGCCAGCCAGTAGCCGGGCGCCGTGAACCAGTCCATCGCCTCCAGTATCGGACGGGTCAGGCGGCCTCGGCCAGCCTGCGCACGTGCCGGCCCAGCCAGCGGGCGTAACGGAGCTGGAGGAAGGGGATCACCGGCCCCGCGAGCCGGGTGTACCAGCTCTCCGGGCGGCTGAAGGCGGTCACCGTGAACCACACCGTGCCGTCGGGGTCGATCTCCACGATGAAGGACTCCTCACCGGATTCCGGGTGGCCGGTCAGGGTCCCGTACGCGAACCCCACGCGGGCCGGCTCGTAGGCCGTCCAGATCACCTCGCACGGGGCGTCGATCCGCAGCGGCCCGAGGCCGATCCCCACGACCACCCGGTCGCCGGGGCTGACGGCGCCGTCCGCGGCCCGCACCCGCATGCCCGAGGTGCGGTGGGCGTGGAAGGTGGTCACCGCGGTACCGGCGGCCTCGAAGGCGGCCCGGCCGTGCCCGACCCTGGTGCGGTGGCGCAGGTGGTTGTATCCGGCGGGCAGCGGCAGGCGGGCCGTGGCGCCCCGGTCGGGGTAGCTGACGGTCTCCCGGCCGGCGCTGATGAGGCGGGTCATGACGGGGTCTCCTCGAGGTGTGCGGTCGGGCGGATGTCGGGGCGGACGGCCGGGCCCGTGTCGGGACTGCCGGCGGGGCCGTCGCCCGGGCCCGTTCCCGGCGCGGCGTCGGAGCGAAGCCGGCGCCAGGCCAGCAGCGAGCACAGGGCGAATCCGAGGGCGTTCCCGAGGCCATGGGTGGCGGCCATCCAGGTCAGGGTGGGGTGCACGATGCCGGTGGCCTCGCCGGCCGCCCACCACAGGGCGAGCAGCATGGTCGCAGGCAAGACCACCGCCGACGTGGAGAGCAGCGCCCGTGTGGTCCGGTCGCGCGCCCCGGGCCGGATCTCCCGCCAGGTCAGCAGGGCCACGGCCCACATTCCGGCGGTGAGGACCACGGCGCCCACCAGCTCGGCCCAGTCGTCGACGAAATAGCCGAGCAGCACCAGCAGGGTGCCGACGGGGACGCTGTACGCGGCCCCGCGAGACAGCCCGTCCGGAGGCCCGGTGCGGGCCGCAGCCCGGCAGACCAGTCCGGCGACCAGGGCGGCCGTGAACCCGGCGAAGTGGAAGTGCGGAACGGTCAGCGCCAGGATGTCGAGGTCGAAGCCGAAGAGCCGGACCCCGGCGCGCTCGGCGACCAGCGCGGTCCCGGCGATCGAGGGCGAGACCAGCGCGGTGGCCACGGCGATCTCGGACGGGCGGGGGAGCGAGCGACCGCGCAGCAGCCGGGCCAGGGCCCGCGCCGCGAGGCCCAGGCAGGCGCAGGCATAGAGTGCCGCGAGCGCCGTGGCGGCCATCCCGCGCGGCAGCCAGAGGGACAGGGCCCCGGCCGTGGCCGGCAGGCGCCAGAGCCGGGCGGCCCGGCCCAGTCCGGCAGGGTCGATCAGGCGCAGGCCGGCCGGGACCACGTAGAACATGCCCAGGGTGACGATCATGTTCACCAATACCGTCACCCTGGGCTCCCCCGATATGCGCGGCCGACGAGTTGAACGCGTTCAACTCACGGTGATGACCTTACGAGGTTGCTTGAACATGTTCAAGTGGTGCTCCGGTTGCGACACTCCCGGGCATGCGGCAGACAAGAGTGAGCAACTGGGGCGACAAGGGAGATCCACGTGTACGGACCGACACCTCCGACACCTCGTCAGGCGCCGCGTCGTCATGCACCGGCCGGCGCAGCCCTGTTCGCCGCGCTGGGCCTGTTCGCGGCAGGCTGTGGCGGACACGACAAGGCCACGGCGAACGCCGGACCCGAGAGCCAGGAGGTCTACCTCCAGCCGGTGGCCTCGGCCGGCCCCGACCCCTTCACGACCTCCTCGGCCACCGCCGAGTCCGCGCCCGTGCAGCCCCCGCTGCCCAATCCGACCGGACGCGGCATCCGCACCGTCAGCGCCGACACCCCCGGCCTGTACGGAGGGACCCAGCGACTGGGCAGCTGCGACGTGGAACAGCAGGTCCGCCACCTCACCGAGGACAACGCCAAGGCCCGCGCCTTCGCCGAGGCCGCCAGCATCGAACAGGCGAAGATCCCCGAATTCCTGCGGGGCCTCACCCCCGTCGTGCTCCGCGCCGACACCCGGGTCACCAACCACGGATTCCGCGACGGCCGCGCCGACGGCTACCAGTCCGTCCTCCAGGCCGGTACGGCCGTCCTCGTCGACGAGCACGGAATGCCCCGGGTCCGCTGCGGATGCGGCAACCCGCTGGGCTCGCCGCGGGCCGCGAAGGGCGCCCCGGTGCACAAGGGCGACGCGTGGAACGGCTACCAGCCGAACCAGGTCGTCGTCATCGAACCCACCGTCCACGTGATCAACAGCCTGGTGATCGTCAACATCGCCGACAACACGTGGCTCGAACGCAAGCACGGCGACGACGGCGCCCAGGACCGCCCTCCGCAGGTGGTGCCCCGGTTCGACCCCGCCGACGGCATCCCGTCCGGTCCGTCCACCGACTCCGGGGGCACACCGCCGGGCACCGCCCCGGGCGACCCGTGCGCGGGTCCCGGCACCGACGGCCGGGCCCGGACCTCCCCGCCCGCCACCCCGGACCCCGCGGTGACGGACTGCCCGCCGAGGTCGCCGCTCTCGCAGGACCCGGCCGCGCCGTCGAAACCGGTCTCCCCGCAGCAGCAGCAACCGCTGCCGCCCTCCGACGCGCCCCTGGACACGCCGTCCGACCTGCCGCCGCAGTTCCCGTCCGAACCCGGCGTCCCCCTGGAGCCCGACGGTTCGACACCGGCGCCGACCGACCCGAACGACCCCTTCGCCACTCCGCCCGGGGACCCGTACGCGGACCCGTACGCGGACCCGTACTCCACCCCGAACGGCGACCCGAACGGGGACCCGAACCTCAGCCCGCCGCCCTCGGACCCGGGGTACTCGCTGGAGAGCGCCTGACCGGCGGGTGTGTCATGGTGGATCGGTGCCGACCACCGTATCGCTGCCGGACGACTGGCCCGCACACCCGGACCGGTCGCTGTCACTCAACCGCATGGGCAGTTTCGACTGGGACCTGATCACGGGTCTCATGCACATGGACGAAGCCGCCCTCGACGTCTTCGACACGACCCCGGACGCATACGACGGCCGGCCCGAGTCCCTCTCCCCGCGCGTACCGCCCGACGAGGGGGCCCGGCTCGACGCCCTGGTCTCCTCCGCCCTCAAAAGCGGCGTGGACAGCTACGGCGCCTACTTCCGCATCCGCTGCCACGACGGACGGCTGCGCTGGACACACACCCAGGGCCGCGTCATGCGCGGCCAGGACGGGCGCCCGTACCGGATCATCGGCATCGTGCGGGACGCCACCGAGGAGCTCAGCCACTCCGCGGAGCGGCTCGGCCTCGACGAGGAACGGCGCCGGCAGACCTCCGTGGTGGAGTCCACCACCGCGGCCCTCGCCCACGCCCGTACCGTCCAGGACGTCATCGACGCCCTCGGCGACGCCCACGGCCTGGAACGGCTCGGCTCGATGGGCATGGTGATGGGCCTCGTCGAGGCGGGCCGGATCCACCTCGTCGCCGAGGGCCCCGAAGGCAGCTTCGTCCCCGGAACCCGGTACACCCGCGTGGACGAGCAGTATCCGATGAGCGAGGTCGTCCGCTCGCTCCAGCCGCGGTTCCTCGACTCGGCGCAGGAGTTCGCCGAGGACTACCCCGGGCTCTGGGCGAAGATCTCGTACATGGACATCTCGGCGGCCGCGTACCTGCCGCTGATCGCCCAGGCCAGGCCCATCGGCGCGATCGGCCTCCTCTACCAGGACAAGGACGGCTTCACCCAGGACGAGCGCAACCTGCTCGTGGCGCTGGGGAGCAGCATCGCGCAGAGCCTCCAGCGGGCCATGCTGCTGGAGCAGGAGCACGACCTGGCGGAGGGCCTGCAGCAGGCGATGCTGCCGCGCCGGATCCCGTCGGTGCCGGGCGGCGAGATCGCGGTCCGCTACCGCTCCGCCCGAATGGGCCAGGACATCGGCGGCGACTGGTACGACGTCATCCCGCTGCCGGGCGGCCGGGTCGGCGCGGTCATCGGCGACGTCCAGGGCCACGACACGCACGCGGCGGCGGTGATGGGCCAGCTCCGGATCGTGCTGCGCGCGTACGCGGCGGAGGGGCACTCGCCGGGGACGGTGATGGCGCGCGCCTCCGTCTTCCTGCACGAACTGGACACCGACCGCTTCGCGACCTGCACGTACGTGGAGGCCGACCTCTCGACGGGCGTGCTCCAGCTCGTACGGGCCGGCCACATCGACCCGCTGCTGCGCACCTCGGACGGGGAGTGCCGGCGCCTCCCGGTGAGCGGCGGGATGCCGCTCGGGCTCTCCGTGGAGTTCGGCCGGCTCGAATACCCGGTGACCACGGTGGAACTGGACCCGGGAGAAACGCTCCTGCTGTGCACGGACGGCCTGGTGGAACAGCCCGGCGCAGACCTCGACGACGGGATCCGGCTGCTGACCTCGCTGGTCCGGCGCGGCCCCGGAGACCTCCAGCGGCTGGCGGACCTGCTGTGCGGTGTCATCGACGAACGCGGCGGCGACGACGACATGGCGCTGCTCCTGCTGCGCCGCCACGCGCCGACGACCCCCGGGGGCGGGGGCCGCCTGCAGCAGCACGTGGCGCCGGGCGACCCCGAGGCGCTGGTCGCCGCGCGGCACATGATCGGTGCGGCGGTGCGCGCCTGGGGCGCGCGGGAACGGGCCGACGAGATCGAGCTCGTCGCGGACGAGCTCATCGTGAACGCGCTGATGCACACGGACGGCCCGGCCATCGTGACGCTCAGGGTCCTCGAGGGCCCGCAACGCCGGCTCCGCGTGGAAGTGGAAGACCGCTCCAGCGCCCTGCCGAGGCGCCGGGAGGCGGGGGAGGCGGGGGTGTCGGGGAGGGGCCTGATGCTGGTGGACCGGCTGGCGGACGTGTGGGGGGTGGAGCCGAGGGGCAGCGGCAAGTGCGTGTGGTGCGAGTTCGTGATGGGCTGACCGGTCCCCTGCGGGTCCCGTGCCGGACTGCAGGTGGACGTCGGCCGCGGGCCGTGTGCGCGGGGCTCGGCCCCGGACCCCGCGCCTCAAACGCCGGGGAGGCTGGATTCTTCCCCTGCCCTCGGTCGCGTGCGACCGGATGACGCACAGGGCAATTCCAGCCCGCCCGGCGTTCGAGGGCCGGGGTCCGGGGCGGAGCCCCGGGTTCGGGAAGGGGCGGGGTGGGGGAGCGGCCCCGCGCAGCGGCACCCGGCACCCGGCAGGCACCCGGCACCCGGCTCGCGCTCCGGGCGGAGCGACGGCAGGCTGGTGGCATGCCCGAGCTGCCCGAGGTCGAGGCCCTGCGGGAGTACCTCGACGCGCACCTGCCCGGCCGGACGGTCGAGCGCGTCCATCCGCTCGCCGTCAGCGTGCTCAAGACGTACGACCCGCCCCTGAGCGCGCTCGAAGGGCAGCCGGCCGCCGGCACCGCCCGCTTCGGCAAGTTCCTGGCCGTACGGATCGGGGAACTCCACCTCGTCACCCACCTGGCCCGCGCCGGCTGGCTGCGCTGGCACGAGACCCTGCCCGCCGCACCGCCGCGCCCGGGCAAGGGGCCGCTCGCGCTGCGCGTCGTACTGGAGGGAGGCGGCGGGTTCGACCTCACCGAGGCGGGGACGCAGAAGCGTCTCGCCGTGTACGTGGTGCGCGATCCCCAGGAGGTGCCCGGTATCGCCCGCCTCGGACCCGATCCGCTGGCCGAGGACTTCGACCGGGACGCATTCGCCGCCCTGCTGGAGGGGGAGCGGCGGCAGATCAAGGGAGTGTTGAGGGACCAGAGCGTGATCGCGGGCATCGGGAACGCCTACAGCGACGAGATCCTGCACCGGGCGAAGGTCTCTCCGTTCAAACTGGCCGCGTCCTTCGGGGAGGAGCAGATCACCCTGCTCCACGCGGCCGTGCGGGACACCCTGCGCGAGGCGGTCGCGCGGGCGCACGGGGTGGCGGCGGGCGAGCTGAAGGCGGAGAAGAAGAGCGGCCTGCGGGTGCACGGACGGGCCGGGGAGGCGTGTCCGGTGTGCGGGGACGCCGTCCGCTCGGTGTCCTTCGCCGATTCCTCGCTGGAGTACTGCCCCACCTGCCAGACCGGGGGCAAGCCGCTGGCCGACCGGCGGCTCTCGCGCCTCCTCAAATAGCCCCGCGCTGCGTAGACTCCGGCACCATGCCCGAGGAGCAGCAGTCGCCGCCCCGGCGTGAGGTCGTCACCGGGGTGCCCCGCGGCGATCGGCGCCGGCCGCCCGCGCACGCCCCGGCACGCTCGGAGATCTCCGAGCAGACCACCCTCGGGGCCACCTACGTACGGGCTCTGATGCGCAGCCAGCTACGGGCCGGACTGGGCGCGCTGGCCGCGCTCGGTCTGCTGGTCGGTTCGCTGCCGCTGGTGTTCGTACTGCCGAGCGGGGGCCCGCGGACCCTGGTCTGGCCGGCGCTCGGCGTTCTGGTGTACCCGGTGATGTGGTTCGTCGCCCGCTGGTACGTCACCCGGGCCGAGCGCAACGAGGCCGATTTCACCGGCCTGGTGATGGATCCCGCCGAACGCTCCCCGGACCGCTAGGGTCTGTCGTCACATTCCCGTCGTCGCCCGGAGGGCGGCCCCGCGTCGTCTGGTGCGTGCTCTCGGCGTGCCGGGTGGAAGCCCTCGTACTGGACGTACTTGGCTTTCGCCCGGTGCGGCGAGAGCGCGTGCCAGGCGTCGCGGGGCAGACGGGAATGTGACGACAGGCCCCAGGGTCTGTCGTCAGCCGCGGGAGCCGAGTCGGGCCTCCAGGCCGTCGAGGATGGCCTCCACGCCGAACTCGAACTTCTCGGCGGCCAGTACGGCGGGGTCCGCGGCCTGCCGCTCCTCCATGCGGGCGCGGAGCCGCGGGTACTGCGACGCGATGTCCCGCGCCCACTCGGCGACGCTCGGAGGCGGTCCCTCGTCGCCCTTGCCTCGGGGGACCTGGGCCTCGGCGATCGTCGCCTGGGAGGCGTCGGCGAGCAGGGTGCCGGCCACGAAGGTGAAGGAGGTGTTCACGGCGCAGTCGAGTTCCCGGCCGGTGAACCCGGCCGCCTCGTAGATCGCGTACGAGTGCTCCTGGAAGCCGGCCATCCCGGGGCCGTAGACGAAGTGCGTGCTGATGGCGGGTACCAGCCACGGGTGGCGCCTGCCGAGCGCGTACGTGTCGTGCACCAGCGCGCGGGCCGCGGCGCGCCAGCCGACGACGGCCGGGTCGGGGAAGTCCAGTTCGCCCCACACCTCGTCGGCCGCGAGGACCACGAGGCTCTCCTTGCTGCCGACGTGCCAGTACATCGCGGTCGCCGCCGAGCCCATCCGCTGTCCGAGGCGGCGCATGCTCAGGCCGTCGATGCCCTCGCTGTCGAGGAGGCCGACGGCGGCCCGGACGATCTGGTCACGGCTCAAGGTCTCACGCGGCATGGCCACAGCGTAGCCCAACGGCTTGCACAGTGTTCAACAAGGGGGTTGCGCCATGGATGAAGGTTCTTTTACGGTGTGCAAGTCATCGAGTTGAACACTGTAAAAGGAGCTCTCGTGGATACGTCGACCGAAGCGCGGCGGACCTGGCACCGCCCGCTCATGGCCTGCGCGGCCCTGATGTCAGGCCTCGTGCTCCTCTGTGGCATCGCCATGGCCGTGGACGGGCGGACCCTGCTGGGCGAGTCGGTGTGGGCCAAGCCGATGAAGTTCGGCTTCGCCTTCGCCCTCTACAGCGGCACGCTGGCCTGGCTGCTGAGCGAGCTCAGGAGGGGGAAGCGCCTCGCGTGGTGGGCGGGCACCGTCTTCGCGATGGCCACGACCGCCGAGGTCGGAGCCATCACCGTGCAGGCGGCGCGCGGCACGATCAGCCACTTCAACGCCGACCGGAGCGACCCGATCACCCTGGCCCTCGTGCCGGTCCTCACCCTCGGCGTGATGGTCATCGTCATCGCGCAGCTGGTCGTCGGCATCGTCGTGCTCGTCCAGCGCACCGGCGGCAGGGATCTGAACCGGGCGATCCGCGCCGGCATCGGCCTCGCCACCGCGGGCATGCTCATCCCGGTGTACTGGATGGTGACGGGGATCCACGAGCGCACCGTCACCGACGCCAACGGCCACGGGATCCCGATGTACCAGGGCCACGGCATCGGAGACCCCGACGGACACGGCATGCCCGTCACCAACTGGAGCGTCACCGGAGGGGACTTCCGGGTCCCGCACTTCTTCGCCCTGCACGGCATCCAGGTCCTGCTCGTGCTCACCGCCCTGCTGATCGCCCTCTCGGCCCGCCACACCTGGCTGCGCGACGAGCGGGTCCGCGCCCGCCTCGTGGGCACCGCCGCGCTCGGCTACGGCGGCCTGGTCGCGATCGTGACCTGGCAGGCCGGCCGGGGCCAGTCCCTCGTGCACCCGGACGCCCCGACCCTCGCGGCCCTCGCCGCGGTGCTGTCGGCAGTCGCCGCGGCGACGGTACGCGTGGTCGTCACCGCCCGGCGCGCCCCGCTCCCCGAGGTCGTGGGCTCCGCGCCTCAGAACAAGTGCATCGCCAAGTGACCGAGCGGCAGGCCGAGTTGCCAGGCCGGGGTCCACACGCGGGCGTTCTCGTCCAGACCCGCCGGGGTGTCGGCGTGGCCGTGCCGGCCGGGGTCGAGGTTGGTGGCGAAGAGTTCGGTGCTGTCGAGCCAGCGCCAGGCCGCCCGGGCCAGCTCCAGATCCGGGTCCTCGCCGCGGTCGCGTTCCCTGGCCTCCTCGCCCAGCGCGAGGAACCGGGTGTGGACCCAGTCGCGCCACGGATGCCCGTACGCCGTCAGCGACAGCCACTCGTCGAGCTGGGAGACGACCCGGATCCCGGACAGCTCGCCGGCGGCGTCCGAGAGGTAGATCGTCAGCGCGAGCGTGTCGCGACCGGCCCGGAATTCCAGCGTGCTGACCGGGATCAGCCGGCCCGTGCGCAGCAGCTCGTCCGCGATGTACTCGGCATAGAGCCATGCCATGGGCACCGCGAGCCCGCCGTCACTGGTGCCGTTCATACCCTCGGGCTGCACCGTTCCACCTTCTCCCACGCGTCCAGCGTCCCGCCGTCGATCCCGAGCCTTCACCCGGCGGCTCGTGGAGCGGGGTATGTTTACTCAACTTGCACGCTCTGGTGCCGAATTCGATGCATTTTCTGTCCGGTCCGCGCACGTTCCAGACGTTCCCCGACCGGGGTCGTCAGGCGCCGAGTCCGTACCCGTACCCTTGCAGGCCCTTCTTGAGGGCGCGCAGAGCGTAGTACGTACGGGATTTCACGGTGCCGGCGGGGATGCCGAGTTCGGCGGCGGCCTCGGCCACGGAACGGTCCCGGAAGTACACCTGCATCAGTACCTCGCGGTGCTCCGGGCCCAGCGAGCCGACCGCGCGGCGGACGTCGATCGCCGTGACCGAGCCGGCCACCGCGTCCTCGGTGGCGGGCGCCTGCTCCAGCCCTTCGGGGTCCACCTCCTGCGGCCGGGACAGCCGGGCCCGCCGCGCGTCGATCGCGAGCCGCCGGGCGACCGTGAACAGCCAGGGCCGCATCGATTCGTGCTCGGTGGACAGGACCTCCGGATGCTGCCAGACCCGTACGAGGGTCTCCTGTACGAGGTCCTCCGCGCGCTGCGCGTCGCCGGCCGTGAGGCCGAGCAGGAATCCGAACAGCGCCCGCCCGTGCTCGCGCTGGAGTTCGGCCAGGGCCTCGGGGGCCGTGTGCCGGCGGGTGGGGGAGAGCTGCACGAGGGGCTCCTTCCGGGGGTGTGGGGGGCCGACGGGGAGGTGAAGGGGAGGCGACCCGTTCACCCTGACCTGCGGCGGGCCGCCTCGGAACCGTCCCGTCCAGTCCGTGCGCCCAAGAGCCCCGCTCCTCCGGTGGGCGGCAGTGCCGGGCGGCGAACGGTCGAACGGCGCGGCGAACGGCAGGGGGCGAAGGCGGCCGCGGGGGTGCCGCGGCGGCGCCGCGGGGGATCCGTATCGGCCATCGGGGTGGGTGCGCGGCAGGCGGACGGATCCGTTCCTTGACTTGGAGCGTCCCGTTATATGGATTGCAGGTGATAAGAAGTCAGATAGTCGTACTAGTGAGAGCTGGGACAGATGACCAAGCCCACCCGGCGAACGGCCGCCCTCCTGTCCGTACTCCTGCTGTCGGCTGCCGCGGCCGGCTGCTCGGGCGCCGGTGGATCCGGGCCGGCCCGCCTCGCGGACACCGGCCGGCCCACACCCTCCAGCGCCGCCGGATCCCCCTCGGCCCAGGGCTTCACCCTCGTCGCGAGCGGCGACGTACTGCCGCACACCTCGGTCATCCAGCGCGCGGCGAACGACGCGGACGGCGAAGGCCACGACTTCAAGCCGATGTTCTCCGGCGTCAAGTCAGTGGTCTCGGCCGCCGACCTCGCCCTCTGCCACATGGAGACCATCTACGGCGAGGAGGGCGGCCCCTTCTCCGGCTACCCCGCCTTCAAATCCCCGCCCGAGGTAGCCGACGCGCTCAAGGCGACCGGCTACGACGGCTGCTCCACGGCCTCGAACCACACCCTCGACGACGGCGCCGACGGACTGCGCCGCACCCTGGACCGCTTCGACAAGGTCGGCCTGAAGCACGCCGGTTCGGCCCGCACGGCAGCCGAGGCGGCCACCGTGACCACCTACAAGGCGGGCTCCGCCAAGGTCGCCCACCTCGCCTACACCTACGACACCAACGGCTACCCGATGCCGGACGGACAGCCGTGGGCGGTCAACCTGATGAAGCAGGACAAGATCATCGCCGATGCCCGGGCCGCCCGGAAGGCCGGCGCGGACGTGGTGCTGGTGAGCGTGCACTGGGGCACGGAATGGCAGACCGAGCCGGACGAGACCCAGCTCTCCCTCGGCAAGGCCCTGACCGCCTCGCAGACCGGGGGCCGCCCCGACATCGACCTGATCCTCGGCACCCACGCGCACATCCCGCAGGCCTACGAGAAGGTCAACGGCACCTGGATCATCTACGGCATGGGCGACCAGGTCGCGGGCGAGATGTTCAACTACAGCGGCGCACGGGACATGCGCGGCAACTACGGATCGATCGGCCGTTTCACCTTCGCGCCGCCGGCCGCGGCCGGGCAGCGCTGGCAGGTCACCAAGGCCGAGTTCGTCCCGCAGATGATGGACCTGTCCACCGGCCGCGTCGTCAACCTCGCCCTCCACTCCGAAGGGGACGAGTACGAGAGCGCCAAGGAGGCCGTCACCGAGGCCGTCCTCGGCCGGGGCGCCGCGAAGGACGGCCTCACCATGGCGAAATGAGGCACCGTTCCGGTGACGACAGACCCTAGGGAACCACCGTCACCGGCCAGCGCCCCGCCTTGACCAGGCGGACCGCCACCGAGCCGACGATGCGGTGGCCCGCCTGCTCGGAAGCGCCGACCACCACCGCGTCCGCCGTCAGCTCCTCCGCCGCGCTCACCAGGCCCGCGTAGGGGTCGCCCCGGAAGGTGTGGAACTCCCAGCGCACCTCGTAGATGCCCTTGAGCCGCTCCGCGGACTCCCGGATCTCGGCGACCAGGCCCTGCGCGATCTCCTCGGTCGTGTCCGCCACCGGCGCGCCCAGCGAGACCCCGGCCGCCAGTACGGGCTGTACGTACACCAGCGCCAGCAGCGCGTTCTGGCGCCGGGCCAGCCCCGCCGCGTAGGCCGCGGCCCGCAGTGAGGACTCCGAGCCGTCGACCCCGGCCAGGATCACCTTCGGGCCGTCGGTACCGCGTTCGAATCCCGTGTTCACGTGCTCCGTCACCCTCCCCACGCTATCCCGCTCGGCGCGCGCACGACCGCGGCCCTCCCTACAGTGCGAACCATGAGTGCCACCGTGGAGGAGACGCGCGGGACCCGGAACCGCTTCCTGAACCGGGTGCCCGACGCATGCGGCGCGTTCTTCGGAACGCTCGGCCTGCTCTGCGCGCTGCTCGCCCTCTCCCCGACGCTGCGGCGGTTCCTGCGGCACGTCGTGCGCTTCCTCGACCTCATCGTCGTCCCGGTCAGCGCGAACCTCGCCTACGCCGTCTTCCTCTTCCTCCTCGCGGCCGCCCTCGGCATGCGCAAGAAGGTCGCCTGGTGGATCGTCATCACCTATTTGGCCCTGCTGGTCCTCGTCGACGTGCTGATCATCGCCGACGGCTACTACTGGATCGGCGTCCCGTCGATGGCCATCGGCGTCGCCGCGATGGCCGTGCTGATCACCGCCCGCCGGGAGTTCTACGCCGCCTCCAGACCCGGCGCCCTGTGGCGGGCCCTGCTCGTGCTCGGGCTCGGTCTGCTCGCCGCCGTACTGGTGGGCTGGGGGCTGGTGGCCCTCTTCCCCGGCACGCTGCCCAAGGGGGAGCGGCTGGACTGGGCCGCCCGGCAGGTCTTCGGCGGGCTCTTCTCCGACCGGCAGTTCGACGGCCGCCCGCCCCGGCCCCTGTACTTCCTGCTCGGCCTCTTCGGCGCCCTGGCCCTGCTGAACGCCGCCGCCACCCTCTTCCGCTCCCAGCGCCTGACCGCCGCCCTGCACGGCGACGAGGAGCCGCGCATCCGCGCACTGCTGGGCGCCTACGGGCGGGGCGACTCCCTCGGCTACTTCGCCACGCGGCGCGACAAAGCCGTCGTCTTCGCCCCCAACGGCAGGGCCGGGGTCACCTACCGCGTCGAGGCCGGGGTCGCCCTGGCCAGCGGCGACCCCGTCGGCGACCCGGCCGCCTGGAGTCCCGCCATCGACGCCTGGCTGGCCGTCGCCCGCCGCTACGGCTGGCAGCCCGCCGTCATGGGCGCCTCCGAGGACGGCGCCAACGCCTACGCCCGCTCCGGCCTCAGCGCCCTCCAGCTCGGCGACGAGGCCATCCTGCACGTCGCCCACTTCGACCTCGACGGCCGCGACATGCGCGTCACCCGCCAGGCCGTCAACCGCGTCAAGCGCGCCGGCGCCACCACCATCATCCGCCGCCACTCCGCCCTCTCCGAGGACGAGATGCACACCATCGTCGACCGGGCCGACCGCTGGCGGGACACCGAGACCGAGCGCGGCTTCTCGATGGCCCTGGACCGGCTCGGCGACCCCGCCGACGGGGACTGCCTGCTCGTGGAGGCCTTCGACGCCAAGGGCGAGCTGATCGCCCTGCTCTCCTTCGTTCCCTGGGGCAAGGACGGCATCTCCCTCGACCTGATGCGCCGCGACCGCTCCGCCCCCAACGGGGTCATGGAGTTCATGGTCGCCGAGCTGTGCGCCGCCGCCCCCGGCCTCGGCGTACGCCGGATCTCCCTCAACTTCGCGGTCTTCCGCTCCGCCTTCGAGGAGGGCGGCCGGATCGGCGCCGGCCCCGTGCTCAAGCTGTGGCGCAGGCTGCTGCTCTTCTTCTCCCGCTGGTGGCAGCTGGAAGCCCTGTACCGCTCGAACGTCAAGTACGGCCCCGAGTGGTACCCGCGCTTCCTCTGCTACCAGGACGCCGGCTCGCTCGCCCGCGTCAGCCTCGCCTCCGGCATTGCCGAGGGCTTCGTCTCCGTACCCAGCATGCGCACCCTGTGGGGCAACGCCCATCACCGGGGCCTCACCGCCCCCGCCACCACCGAGGGGCTGCCCCCCATCGACTCCCTCGGTCTGGACGCGGTGGGGGAGGAGGCCGACCGCGCCGCGGCCGCAGAGCGGCTGCCCGAGCAGGTCCGCGTCCGGCACGCCAAGCTGGACCGCATCCGGGAGTCCGGCACCGACCCCTACCCCGTCGGGATCCGGCCCCGTACGCACACCGTGGCCCAGCTGAAGGCCGCGCACCCCGGATACCCGGCGGGCACCCGCTCCGGGGAACAGGCCACCCTTGCAGGGCGCGTGATGGTCGTACGGGACTTGGGCGGCGTGGTCTTCGCCCTCCTGCGCGACTGGTCCGGGGACGTCCAGCTGATGTTCACCCGCGACGAGACGGGCGCCGGCGTACTGGACTCCTTCACCTCCCAGGTCGACTTCGGGGACCACGTCGTCGTCAGCGGCGAGGCGGCCGCCAGCAAGAGCGGCGAGCTCTCCCTCCTCGTCGACTCCTGGCAGCTCACGGGCAAATGCCTGCGCCCCCTGCCCGACAAGCGCAAGGGCCTCGCCGACCCGGAGGCCCGCGTCCGGCGCCGCTACCTCGACCTCGTCGCGAGCCCCGCCGCGCGCGACGTCGTACGGGCCCGCTCCACCGCCGTCCAGGCGCTGCGGCAGGGGCTGCTCGACCGCGGCTACCTGGAGGTCGAGACCCCGATGCTCCAGCAGATCCACGGCGGCGCCAACGCCCGTCCCTTCCGCACCCACATCAACGCCTACGACCTCGACCTCTACCTGCGCATCGCCCCCGAGCTGTACCTGAAGCGGCTCTGCGTCGGCGGCATGGAGAAGGTCTTCGAGATGGGCCGCACCTTCCGCAACGAGGGCGTCTCCTACAAGCACAACCCCGAGTTCACGATGCTGGAGGCCTACCAGGCCTTCGCCGACTACGACGTGATGCTCGACCTCACCCGCGAGCTGATCCAGGGCGCCGCCACCGCCGCCTTCGGCTCGCCCATCGCCCACAAGGCGGGCCCCGACGGAAAGCTCGTCGTCCACGACATCTCGGGCCCCTGGCCGGTCAAGACCATGTACGGGGCCATCGGCGACGCCCTCGGCGAGGAGGTCGACGCCGACACCGAGGAGCACGTCCTGCGCAGGCTCTGCGACCGGGCCGGCGTACCGCACGCCCCGGAGGACACCCGCGGGGACGTGGTGCTGGAGATGTACGAGCGGCTCGTCGAGGAGCGGACGAAGCTGCCCACCTTCTACAAGGACTTCCCGACCGACGTCTCGCCGCTCACTCGGCAGCACCGCAAGGACCCCAGGCTCGCCGAACGCTGGGACCTCGTCGCCTTCGGCACCGAACTGGGCACCGCCTACTCGGAGCTGACCGACCCCGTCGAGCAGCGGCGCCGGCTCACGGCCCAGTCCCTGCTCGCGGCGGGCGGCGACCCGGAGGCCATGGAACTCGACAACGACTTCCTGGACGCCCTCGAGTACGCGATGCCGCCGACCGGCGGTCTGGGCATCGGTGTGGACCGCCTCGTCATGTTCCTGACGGGCCTGACGATCCGCGAGACGCTCCCGTTCCCCCTGGTGCGGCACGGCTGATCGGGTGGCGGGAAGGGGGCGCGTCCGCGCCTCTCGACATCTGCGGCGGTGTCGTTGATACGTAGTAGTAATGAAAAATGACGAGCCGACAGTAGGGCGTCGTGCGCTCCTGCGCACCGCCGTCTTCCTCGGAGTCGCCGCCGCCTCCGGACTGCTCACCGGGAACGGCGAAACCGGTGCGCCGGGCGCCGGGTCCGGGTCCGGGCCCGGAGGCTCCGCCCCGCTCGCCGGACCGGGCCCGCACCCCGCAGCGGGTGGGCCGCCCGGCATGCGGGCCCAGGAACTCGCCGAGAAGTCCTACCGGCTGCGCCCCATGACCGCCGAGGCCCCCGTCCGGCCGCCGGCCGCCAAACCCGCCGTGCGCACCCGGCCCATCCTGGAACTCCCGGCGGGAGTCGCCACGTCGAACGGCATGGTGCTCACCTTCGACGACGGCCCCGACCCCCGCTACACCCCGGCCATCCTCGATACCCTGGCCCGGTACGGCGTCCGCGCCATGTTCTTCGTCTGCGGGGAGATGGCCACCGAGAACCGGGACCTGCTGCGCAGGATGGCCGACGAGGGCCACGTCATCGGCAACCACACGTGGACGCACCCGCTCATCCCCAAGCTCAGCCGGCCCGCCCTCGCCTCGGAGATCGCCCGCACCAGCGAGGTCGTGCAGAAGGCGGTCGGCGAGGCTCCGCTGTGGTTCCGGGCGCCGTACGGGGCTTGGAACCGGGCCGCCTTCGAGATCGGGGCGGAACTGGGCATGGAGCCGCTCGCCTGGACCGTGGACACCCTGGACTGGAAGGAACCCGGGACCACGACCATCGTCTCCCGGGTCCTGGGCGGCGCCGCGCCCGGCGTGATCGTGCTGTCCCACGACGCGGGCGGCAACCGGTCGCAGAGCGTCCAGGCCATCAACTCGTACCTGCCCCAGTTGCTCGCCAGGGGCTACCGGATGACGCTGCCGGTGCTGCCGCCCCGCTGAGCCGGGCCCGATCGGGCCCGGCCCGGCGGGATCCGGGCCGGTGGAATCCGGGCAGCCGGTGGAATCCGGCCCAGTGGGATCCGGGCCGGCGCGTTCCGGTTCAGCGGGCCTCCACCATCCGGGCGAAGACCACGACGTTGCCGTCGTAGCCCGCCGCCTTGGAGTAGGAGCCGCCGCACGTGATCACCCGGAGTTCCGGGTGCCCGGTGTCCCCGTACACCCGGGCTCCGGGGAACTGGTCCTTCGAGAACACCTCCACGCCGTACACCTCGAACACCGCGGTGCGCCCGTCGTAGCGCTCCACCTCGATGTGGTTGCCCGGCTTGACCGAGCCCAGCCCGTAGAAGACGGCCGGGCCCTGCGCGTTGTCCACGTGGCCCACGATCACCGCCGAGCCGCGCTGCCCCGGCGAGATGCCGTTGAGGTACCAGCCGGCCAGATTGCGGTCCTGGGGCGGCGGGGCGTCGATCCAGCCCTCCGCGTCCAGCCCGACCGTCATCACCGGCGCGTCCACGTTGATCGTGGGAATGCGGATGCGCTGCACCGACGAGTGCTCCAGCACCTCCATGTCCGCGGGCGGCGTCGGCGGGTTCGCCGGCAACTGATCGGCCGTCACCGCGACGGCCGAGGCCGCGGTGGGCTGGGGCGGCCCGTCGCCCATGTCGACACCGTTGCGCACCATGGCGAGGCCGGTGAGCATGACGAGGGCGAGTACGCCCCACGGTGAGCGTTTGCGCGACTGCCCTGTCTCGTCCTCGCCCATCGTTCTCCCTTCCCGACGCGGGGGTCCCGACCCGCGTTCCTGTCCCACCCCTGTACGCCCTGCTTCGTACGCCCTACTTCACGCACGCTAAGGCTGCGTCGACGGGACGGCGAGGGGGGAAGGGCGAACGGGTGGCGCGGCCCGGAAGGGGCCGGAAGGGGTGCGCCCATCCAGGTAATCGTCACATAAATGCCTGACGGGTCGTGACCTGCGGATCCGTCAGCCAAGGCGGCCGCGCTTCGGCGTGTCGCTCAACCGGGCGGCCCAAAGGCGGAAATGCGGAGATTGCGGGCCGCCCCGAGGGTTCGATCAGGGAGGCGTTCTCGTCGATCATCCGGGGCCGACGCTCCGGGGCGCTTCCCGCTGGAGGTTCCACCATGCGTGCTTTCCGCGCTCTCACCGTGACGGCGGCGGCCTTCGCCGCCATCGGCCTCAGTACTCCGTTCGCCTTTGCCAACTCTCCGGCGGGTGGGGGCGGGGGCCCCAGCAACATCTCGGTCAACCCGTACTCCGTGCACCAGGGCGCGACGATGCAGGTGAGTGCCTCGGGTTGCCACCGCGGCGGCGTCGTCACCTCGCCCGGGAACTTCCCCGAGGCCCGGCTGTCCGACGGTTCGATCGGGTTCGCCACCGTCCGGATCTTCAACCACGCCTCACCGGGCCCCCACACGCTGTCGGTCCGGTGCAACGACAACAGCCTGGTCGCCACGCACCGCTTCAACATCCTGGAGGGGCGGCCCTCGCAGGGCGGCCTCGGCGGCTCCATCGGGCCGTCCACCGCCGAGACCGCCATCGGTGCGGGCCTCGTCGGCGCCGCGGCGCTCGGCGCGGGCGCCCACGTGGTGCGCCGTCGCCGTCCCTCGCTCCGCGGCCGGGTCTGACCGGCCACCTCCCCGGTCGTCCCCACCGCCGGTCGCCCCGGGTCCGGGCCAGGACCCGGGG
>NZ_JBIWFI010000036.1:76797-93759 GCF_044762985.1 Streptomyces sp. NPDC096339
TGCGGGCCCGCCGGGGGGGGTCCGCCCCGCCCCCCCCCGGGGCGCCCCCCCCGCGCGGCCGCCCCGCCGGGGGCCCCGCCCCCCCCCCCCCCGGCGGTGGGGAGGGGTCTTCACCCGACCGTGGTCTTCACCCGACCACGGTCCTCAATGGCCTCGGCCGGACCGGCGGCGGCGCACGGCGAAGGCCGTCCCGCCCACGGCGGCGAGCAGCAGGCCCGCTCCCGCGCCGAGTTCCAGGGGATCCATGCCGGCCACACTGCCGCCGAGGCCGCCGCGGACGGCGCCGACGACGCTGCGGGCGGGACTCGTCGCGGTCCGCGTGGAACTCGTGGTCGGTCTGGTCGAACCGCCGGCGATCGTCAGATCGGCCGAGCCCGTCTCCCCGTTGCAGGTGAAGGAGACCGAGTAAAGGGCCCCGGGCCGGGCGTCCCGGTCCACTGTGACCCGCACGGTCTGGCCGCGCGCGATGCTCACGGTGTCGAAGACCCCCGACGAGGCGGTGGCGTAGGCGGAGTTGCAGCCGGTGACGGAGAGCACCGTCTGGCCGCCGGGGGCGACCGTCGACGGGGTGATGGCGAAACCGAACGAAGTGATCTGCCGGCCCTCGGCCGCCGCGGCGGCGGGCGCGCAGAGGGCGCCGAGCGCGAGTACGGCGCCCGTGGCGCCGGCGCTGAGCAGGGCGGTGGCGGAGGTACGTATCGCACCCATGGTTGATTCTCCGGATCCCCGAGGAGCAGCCGCGGAACGGTTTCCGCACGTGGGGGGTCGTGCGCCTCGATGTCCGCCACGCTAGGTCCGGGCACGGTGCCCCGCGATCAGGAACGGGCGAATGGGGCATGGCCGTACGCCGAACCGGGGACGGAGGGACCGTCCCCGGTTTGAGCGTGGGCGTGCGGGATCCGGCCGGGCCCTCAGCCTCCCAGCTCCAGATGGGCGAACTGCGACAGGAACGGTTCGGCGGTGGCCGCGACGCCCCGCCCGAAGGGCGCGTCGAAGTCCCAGATGAGGAACAGCAGGAAGGCGATGAGCGCGCTGAACAGGCCCGCGAGCAGGAGTTCGCGGAACGACCGCCGGATCTGCAGCGTGAAGATCAGCCCCACCGTCACCAGCGCCCCGGAGATCAGCCCGAACCACACCACCCCGGGCATGGTCGCCCCGGCGCTCTCCCCCCGGGCGCTGCGGGCGTCGTCGGCCACCGCGACCTGGTCGACCAGCGGCTGGTACGCCTGCCCCTCGTGGTCGGTCTTCGGCTCGTAGTCGGTGACGTCCCGGCGGATACGTTCCAGCAACTCCGCGCCCCGGTCGGTGATCTCGCCGCGGTCGGCCATGGCCTTCCACTCCGTGTCGACCACGTAGGTCACGTACGCGTCGACGTCGGAGCGGATCTGCTTGCGCACCTCGGGCGGGTAGACCTCGGAGCGGACGCTGATCTCGTGCAGGGCCTGCGCCTCCTGGCGCACGTACTCCTGGGCGGCCCCGCGGCCCTCCCAGACGCCGGCGATCGCCAGGCCGAGGACGATCGCGTAGATCACCCCGATCATCATCGTCATGTACTCGATGACGTCCGGGGTCTCGTTCGGATCGTCGTCGTCACCGATCCTGCGGTGGTTGAAGAAGGTGATGGACAGCACCACGGCGCAGGCCGCTGCCATCGCGATGGACAGGACGAGCCATTCCGACAAGATGACTCCCGATGGGTCATTGGCCACGGGCTAACGGGGGCGCAGCGCGACGATCGCGAGCACCGCGGGAGCCGCGGTCATCAAGGTGAAGGTCACCGGAGAGATGTGGTGCTCCTCCGGCTTGCGGGCCGGAGCGTGGTACGCCGGTTTGGCCACCGGTTTGGCCACCACGGGCACGGGCGCGGGCGTCTTGACCGCCGGAGGCGGGGGCGGCGGGGGCGGGGCCGGCTTCGGCACCGGCTTCGGCGCGGGCTTCGGGGCCGGAGGAGGAGGTGGCGGCGGCGGAGCGGGTTCGGGCGGCGGGGCCGGCTCGGGAGGCGGTGGCGCGGGTTTGGGCGGCGTGGGCTTGGGTGTCGGCTTCGGGGGCGGGGTGGGAGGCGGCGGGGTCGGCGTCGGCTTCGGCGGACAGGGCGGGGGAGGCGGGGGCGGGCAGTGGTGGCCGCCCTGGTGGCCCTTGCCGCGGCCCTTGTCGTGGCCGTTGCCGTGTCCCTTGTCGTGGCCGTTGCCGCGCTGGTCAGCGTGATGTCCGCCACCCGCGCCGTCTCCGCGGCCGCTTCCGCCGGCCACCGCGACCGCCGTGGTGACGCCCCCGGCAGAGCCGTTCCCGGTCGTCGCGTAGGCGCAGCTATCGGCCACGGCGGGCGTGATGGACGCGCAGGACAACGCCGCCCACAGCAGCACCGGGACCGCGAGCATGCGCCTGGCTAAGGCTTTGTTCACCCGGGGATCATGGGGCCGTGGGCGCCCCCTTGCGCCCGGCCCCGCCCCCGGTTCGCCTGAACGGGTGGAGCGTCGACCCAGGAGGTTTGAGCCAATCGCCGACCGGGTCGGATCGCGGAGCGGTCATTTCCCATGGGGGATTTGTCGGTAACGATCACCGGGGGCGTTCCGTCCGGCACGTGACTTTGGTGTGTGACGAAGAACGGATCGCCAATTTCCGCTTTTGCTCGCCCTGTTGGCTAATGATCAGTACATTCGGCTCGGACAGAGTCCGGTCCCCGGAGGGGCCGCCGAGGAACAAGGCTTGGAGATCCGATGGAGCGCCCCGCCTGGGCCCCGCCGGGCATCGACATATCGGTGCCCAGTGTGTCCCGTATCTACGATTACTACCTGGGCGGCTCGCACAATTTCGAGGTCGACCGCGAGGCCGCCCGCCGCGCCATGGAATTCATCCCGGGCCTGCCCAAGATCATGCAGGCGAACCGGGCATTCATGCGTCGCACCGTCCGCCACGCGGTGGACGAGGGCGTCACCCAGTTCCTCGACATCGGCTCCGGCATCCCCACCTTCGGCAACGTCCACGAGATCGCCCGGGCCGCCAGCCCGGAGGCGCGCGTGGTCTACGTGGACCACGACCCGGTGGCCGTGGCGCACAGCCGGGCCGTCCTCGGGGACGACGAGCTGACGGGTGTCGTGGCCGCCGATCTGCGCAAGCCCAAGGACATCCTGGCCGCGCCCGAGGTCGCGCGGCTGCTCGACTTCGACCGGCCCGTGGCGCTGCTCCTCGTCGCCGTCCTGCACTTCCTCGAGGACACGGACGACCCGTACGACGCCGTGGCCGAACTGAGGGACGCACTGGCCCCCGGCAGCCTGCTGATCCTCACCCACGCGTCCTTCGAGGGGATTCCGCTCACGGAGGAGGTGGCCGGCGGCGCCGTCGGCGTGTACCGGGACATCCGCAATCCGCTCGTCATGCGCAGCGGCGAGCGGATCCGCGCCTTCTTCGACGGGTTCGAGATGGTGGATCCGGGCCTGGTCTCGATGCCCGACTGGCGGCCGGACCGCGTCGAGGGCGACAGGGAGGGCGAGGTGCCCGAAGACCCGTACGCCTTCTCGGGCTTCGGTGGTGTGGGGCGCAAGGCGTGAGACTCCCCGTACAGATGTCGGCCCCGCGGCAGCCGGGCGCGCCGGTCCCCGAGTCGGGCGCGTCCGCGTCCGCGGCCGGCATGCCCGCCTGCGAACCGGCGGAGCCTCCCGCGGCCCCGACCCCGGGAGGGGCCGGTTCGGGATCGGCCGGCTCGGGGTCGGCGGCGGGTTCGGGCTCCGCCGTCCCCGGGGCGTCCCCGAAAGGCGGCCTGGAGGACCGGATCGCGCGCTTCGCGACCATCTGGGGCCGGGCGATCTTCCCGGTCACCGCGACCTCCCTGACCCGCCCCGAGTTCGAACGGCATCTCGTACCGCTCACCCGCACCCTCGCCGAGGCCCTGCACGCCCGAGCCTTCGACGCCTCGGCGGCCCAGCGGGTGGGGGCCGAACTCGTGGCCGTGCACTGCACCGACCCGGAGGCCCTGGCCGGCACCCTCGGCGTCATCGAGTCCTACCTGGTGCTCTACTGCGGCGGAGCCGACGGGGCCGTTGGTTCCACGGAGGAGTACCGGGCCCGCTGCGCCAGGCTCCAGCACGGGGTGGCGGCGGGATACGCCCGCGCCCTGCGCGAGCGCACCCTCAGGGAACAGGAGTCCATCGCCCGTTCCGCGCTGACGGCACGCACCGACGCCCAGCAGGCCCTGCACGCCAGTGAGGCGCGCTTCCGGGCGGTCTTCGAGGGCGCGGCCGTCGGCATCGGCATCGCCGACCTGGACGGGAACATCCTGGAGGTCAACGACGCGCTGCTGGAGATGTTCGGCGGCCTGGAAGGCCACGTCCGGGGCCGGAAGGTCACCGAGTGGGGCCACCCCGACGACACCCCGCACGTGTGGCGGATGCACGGGGAGCTGGTGCGCGGCGAACGCGAGAGCTTCCGCGTCGAAAAGCCGTACTACCGGCACGACGGGACCGTGCTGTGGACCAATCTCACGGTGTCTCTGCTGCGCGACGCCGCCGGGGAGCCGCAGTACCAGCTGGCGCTGATGGAGGACACCACCGAACGCCGGCTGCTGAACCTGCGCCTGCGCTACGAGGCCACCCACGACGCCCTGACGGGGCTCCCCAACCGGACGTTGTTCTTCGAACGGCTGGAGAAGGCGCTGAACGGCACCGGCGGCGATCGCTTCGGGCTGTGCTACCTGGACCTGGACGGCTTCAAGGCGGTCAACGACAGCCTCGGACACTCGGCGGGGGACCGGCTGCTGGTGGAGGTCGCGGACCGGTTGCAGAGCTGCGCCACCGGCCCCGGCGAGGTCGTCGCCAGGCTGGGCGGCGACGAGTTCGTCGCCCTGACCACCGGCCGTGACACCGAGCAGAAGGTCACCGACCTCGCGGTCCGGATCCTGTCCGCCCTGTCCACGCCGATCCGGCTGGAGGGCCGCGAGCTGACCGTCCGGGGCAGCATCGGCATCGTCGAGGGCAGCGTCAAGGAACGCACCCCGGCGGAGGTACTGCGCAGCGCCGACATCACCATGTACCGGGCGAAGGCCGCCGGCGGCAACCGCTTCGAGTTCGCCGACGCGGAGGCCGACGCCCGCGCCATCACCCGCCACGGACTGACCAACGCACTGCCCGCCGCCCTGGAGCGCGGGGAGTTCTTCATCGAGTACCAGCCGCTGGTGCACATGCACGACGGCACCGTGCACGGGGCCGAGGCGCTGGTGCGCTGGTCGCACCCGCAGTACGGGGTGCTGGGCCCGGACCGCTTCATCCCGCTCGCCGAACGCACCGGCCTGATCGTGCCGCTCGGCCGCTGGGTCCTCGAGGAGTCCGTCCGGCAGGCCCGCAACTGGCGGTCCAAGCACGGCGGCGCGTCCCTGCGGGTCAACGTCAACCTCTCGCCGACGCAGCTGCACCATCCCGGACTGGTCGCCGACACCGTGGCCGTGCTCGAGAAGTCCGGACTCGCCCCCGGCGCGCTGTGCCTGGAGGTGACCGAATCGGCCCTCATAGGAGCCGACGACGAGCTCCTCGAACCACTGCGCCGGCTCGCCGCGCTGGGCGTGGACATCGCGCTCGACGACTTCGGCACCGGCTACTCGAACCTGGCCAACCTGCGCCGCCTCCCCGTCAGCGTCCTGAAGCTGGACCGCTCCTTCACCAAGGGGATGCAGCAGAGCCCCGCCAACCCCGTCGACGTCAAGATCGTGGAGGGCATCGTCGCCCTTGCCCACAGCCTCGAACTCGCCGTGACCGTGGAGGGCGTGGAGACCGGAGCGCAAGCCGCCCAGCTGCGCGCCCTCGGCTGCGACACCGCCCAGGGCTGGTACTACGCCCGCCCCGGCGCCCCCGACCGGATCCACACCCTCTCCCTCTCGGACGCGGTGCCCTCGTCTCCCTGACGTCTGCCGGGACGGTCGGGTCAGTCCATGCCCGCCTCGGTGCCGCGGCCGGGTTCGCGCACCGCGGCCAGCACCCGCTCGTACCGCTCGCTGGTGTCGGCCAGTACGTGGGCGGCCGCCGGGAGCCGCTCGGCCTCGTAGGCGTCGAGCGCGCCCCGCGTCCCCGGGTCGGCCAGGGCGCTGAGCAACGTCCGGCCGAGGGCGGCCGCGTCCTGTATCCCGGTGTTCATGCCCAGGCCGCCGGCTATGGGGTGCACGTGCGCGGCGTCACCGGCGAGGAAGACCCGGCCCTCGCGCATCCGGGCGGCCATGCGGATGTTGACCCGCCAGACCGAGAGCCAGGTGGGATCCGCCAGGCGGATCCCCGGGACCCGGGCGTGCCGGTCGAAGAGCCTCTGGAAGCTCTCCAGCGAGGGCGGCAGGGGCTCACCGCTCTCGCCGAGCTCCGGTGAGGCCTGGAGCTGGAAGGAGTCCGTGCCCGGCATCGGGCACAGGAGGATCCCGCCGCCTGCCGAGGTGAACCACTGGTGCCAGTACGCGCGGCTCAGCCCGGGCACCCGTACGTCCCCGAGCACCATCGTCTCCGTCTCCTCCGTGCGTCCCTCGAAGGGGATCCCGAGGATTTTGCGCACCGAGCTCTGGCCGCCGTCGCACCCGGCGGCGTACCCGGCGCGGATCGAACGGCCGTCCTCGAGCCGGGCGGTGACCCCCGCCCCGTCCTGGGCGATCTCCGTGACCCGGGCTTCGTACTCGACCGGGACGCCGAGGCCGGCGAGCCGCCGGCGGAGGGCTTCTTCCACCTGCCACTGGCCGATGAGGATGCCGTCGCCGGTCGTCGGGGTGTCGTTGACGTGGTCGCCGTCGAAGTACTTGCGCAGGACCACGCCCCGGATCCCGACGGCGGCCGGCTCCTCGGCCGCACCGAGCCGGGCGAGCACCTCCAGGCTGTCCGCGTTCAGACCCTTGCCCCGGGACTCGCGATGGGGTCCCGAGCGGGCGTCGAGCACGCGGACGGCGGCGCCGCCCAGGGCCAGTTCGCACGCCAGGGTGAGCCCGGTCGGGCCGGAGCCCACGATCAGTACGTCGGTCATCGGAGTGTCCTCTCGTCGTCCCGGGTCGTCCGGGTCGCCCGGGTGGTTCGGCGTCGTCGATGTGTCGATGGGTCAAGGAAAGCGCAACCGAGGCAGAAATGCAACCCAGTAACGAAATTAACCCGGTCATGATTTCGTGGTACGCTGGAGGCATGGAGAACACGACGGGTCCGCGCACGGGTCTGCGCGAGAGCAAGAAGCTGCGTACGCGCCGCCAGCTGGCGGCCACCGCGCTCGAACTCTTCCTCGAGCGCGGCTTCGACGCCGTGTCGGTGGCCGATGTCGCCGCCGCGGCCGAGGTCTCCAAGCCCACCCTGTTCCGGTACTTCCAGAGCAAGGAGGACCTGGTCCTGGACCGCTTCGCCGACCATCAGGACGAGGCGGCGCGCATCGTCCGCGACCGCCCGGCCGGCCGGACCCCGGTGGGGGCGGTCCACGAGCACTTCCTGGCGGCCCTCGCCGAGCGGGACCCGATCACCGGGCTCTGTGACCACCCGGACGTCCTCGCCTTCCAGGGGCTGCTGTACTCCACCGCCGGCCTGGAGAGCCGGATCGCCCACTACACGGCGCGTGAGGTGGAGCTGCTCGCGGCGGTCCTGGAGGCGGAGTCGGTCCCCGCGTTCAGGGCCCGGCTGGCAGCCCTCCACCTGGTGACCGTCCGTCACGAACTGGGCCGGGAGAACTGGCGCCGGCTCTCGGCCGGTCAGAGCGCCGACGAGGCCTACCCGGCCGCCGTCGCCGAGGCCGGCCACGCCTTCGCCATGCTGGCCGACGGCCTCGACCGGACCCTCGGGCCGCTCATACCCTCCTGAGGGCGGTCGACGAGGCCGACGCGAAGCCGGGGCGCGGAAGCGGGCGTTGCGTGGTCGCCGGGCATGGCCGCCGAGGCCCCCGCACTCGTGGAGCGCGAACTGGCCCCGGCGCACCGGCCGGCCGCCGTGTTCTGGGCGCAGGAGATCTCCCTGACCGGCCGGGGTAAACCCGACAAACAGCGGCTGAGGCAGCGCGCGTCGCGTTCGGCACCCAGGGCCTCCCGCCGGGGCCCGGCCGCTGACCCGATCGCGAGTTCGGGTCGGGCCCCGCGTCCGGGCCGCGCCGGGCGTGTCCCGCCGCGCCGTCCGTGTCCCGCCCGTCAGGGCCGCGTCGGGACCGCAGGCCGGGCGGGAGCGGGGCGGGTCTCAGCCGACCAGGATGCGTTTCAGTTCCCGTGCCGCACGCGGCGGTGCCACGTCCGTGCGGTGGGCCAGGGCGATGGTGCGGCGCAACGGGGACCCCGCGAGGGCGGTGGCGCGCAGGCCCGGACCCGCGTGCTCCACCACCATGTTCGGGACCACCGCGATGCCCAGCCCGGCCCGTACGAAGCCGAGGACCGCGTCCATCTCCCCGCCCTCCACCGTGAACACCGGCTCGAAGCCCGCCGCCCGGCACGCCCCCACCGTCAGGTCCCGCAGGTCGTAGCCGTGGCGGAACATCACCATCGGCTCGTCGCGCAGGTCGGCGATGGTCAGCTCACCGCCTCCCGCCGGGGGCGGGAGATCCGCCGACGAGACCACCACCAGGTCCTCCGTCAGCAGCTCCACCGTGGTCAGCGCCGGGGCCGACGGCGGCAGCGGCAGCGCGATCAGCGCCAGGTCCAGGGCCCCGCGCGCCAGTTCCCGTACGAGGTCCAGCGAGCCGCTCTCCTCGATCAGCAGCTCGATCCCCGGATGGGCGGCGTGGAAGGCGCGCAGCACGTTGGGCAGCAGGCCCGTGCACACGCTCGGCGTGGCCCCCAGCCGGATCCGCCCGCGCCGCAGCTGCGCCAGCTCCTGCACCTCCTGCCGGGCCGTGTCCGCGTCGGCGAGGATCCGGCGGGCCAGCGGCAGCAGGGCCTCACCGGCGTCGGTGAGCGAGATGTTGCCCCGTGCCCGGCTGAAGAGCTCGGCCCCCAGCTCCCGCTCCAGGGCCTTGATCTGCTGGGACAGCGAGGGCTGGGCCACGTGCACCCGCTCCGCGGCCCGGGTGAAGTGGCGGGTCTCGGCGACGGCCACGAAGTACAGGAGCTGCTGGAATTGCATAGTCCATGTCTATCAAGATGACCGACATCATGTCTTGGACCTTTCGGGTCCTTCGTCCCTACCTTCGATGACATGGCTCTGGCAACGCGCACCCGGACAGGCGGCCCCAAGGCGCCGACCTTCTGGGGCTCCACCATCGGAAAGAAGACCGTCATGGCGGTCTCCGGGCTGATCATGCTCGGATACCTCGTCGTGCACATGCTCGGCAACCTCAAGATCTTCTTCGGGGCGGACGAGTTCAACGGCTACGCGCACTGGCTGCGCACCCTCGGCGAGCCCTTCCTGCACCACGAGTGGGCCCTGTGGATCGTCCGCGTGGTCCTCCTCGCCGCGGTCGTCGCCCACGCCGTGTCCGCGTACCAGCTCAGCCGCCGCGACATCAAGGCGCGCCCGGTGAAGTACGCCCACAAGCGCCGCCGCGCGAGCTACGCCACGCGCACCATGCGCTGGGGCGGCATCATCCTCGCCCTCTTCATCGTCTGGCACCTGCTCGACCTCACCACGCTCACCGTCAACGAGCGCGCCTGGGCCGGGCACCCGTACCAGAACGTCCTCGCGACCTTCTCCACCTGGTACGGCAACGCCATCTACATCGTCGCGATGGCCGCCCTCGGCCTGCACATCCGGCACGGCTTCTGGAGCGCCGCCCAGACCCTCGGCGCCGGCAACGCCCGCCGCGACCGGACGCTGAAGGCCCTCGCGAACACCCTCGCCCTCGTCCTCTTCGCGGGCTTCGTCTCCGTCCCCGTCGCCGTCATGACCGGAGTGGTGAACTGACCATGAGCGCGTACGCCAACCACACCACCGGCGAACCCCTCCGCGACACCAAGGCCCCCGAGGGCCCCGTCGCGGAGCGATGGGACCGCCGCCGCTTCGAGGCCAAGCTGGTCAACCCGGCCAACCGCCGCAAGCACACCGTGATCGTCGTCGGCACCGGCCTGGCGGGCGGTGCCGCCGGCGCGACTCTCGCCGAGCAGGGCTACCACGTGGTCCAGTTCTGCTTCAGCGACTCCCCGCGCCGAGCCCATTCCATCGCCGCCCAGGGCGGCATCAACGCCGCCAAGAACTACCGCAACGACGGTGACTCCGTACACCGCCTGTTCTACGACACCGTCAAGGGCGGCGACTTCCGCGCCCGCGAGTCCAACGTCCACCGCCTCGCCCAGATCTCCGTCGAGATCATCGACCAGTGCGTGGCCCAGGGCGTCCCCTTCGCCCGCGAGTACGGCGGCCTCCTCGACACCCGCTCCTTCGGCGGCGTCCAGGTCTCCCGCACCTTCTACGCCCGCGGCCAGACGGGGCAGCAGTTGCTCCTCGGCGCCTACCAGGCGCTGTCCCGGCAGATAGCCGCCGGGAACGTGGAGATGCACGCCCGCACCGAGATGCTCGACCTGGTCGTCGTCGACGGGGTCGCCCGCGGGATCGTCGCCCGTGACCTGATCACCGGCGAGATCTCCACCCATTACGCCGACGCGGTGGTCCTGGCCAGCGGCGGCTACGGCAACGTCTTCTACCTCTCCACCAACGCCATGAACTCCAACGCGACCGCCGTCTGGCGGGCGCACCGGCGCGGCGCCTACTTCGCCAACCCCTGCTTCACCCAGATCCACCCCACCTGCATCCCGCGCACCGGCGACCACCAGTCCAAGCTCACCCTGATGAGCGAGTCCCTGCGCAACGACGGCCGCATCTGGGTCCCCAAGGCCAAGGGCGACACCCGCCCGGCCGCCGAGATCCCCGAAGCGGAACGCGACTACTACCTGGAGCGGATCTACCCCTCCTTCGGCAACCTCGTGCCCCGCGACATCGCCTCCCGCGCCGCGAAGAACGTCTGCGACGAGGGACGCGGCGTCGGCCCCGGCGGCCAGGGCGTCTACCTCGACTTCGCCGACGCCATCCGGCGCATGGGCCGCGACAAGGTCGCCGAGAAGTACGGCAACCTCTTCGAGATGTACGAGCGGATCACCGCGGAGAACCCGTACGAGGTCCCCATGCGGATCTACCCCGCCGTGCACTACACGATGGGCGGCCTGTGGGTCGACTACGACCTCCAGACCACCGTCCCCGGCCTCTTCGCGATCGGCGAGGCCAACTTCTCCGACCACGGGGCCAACCGCCTCGGCGCCTCCGCGCTGATGCAGGGCCTCGCCGACGGCTACTTCGTGCTCCCGTCCACGATCAACGACTACCTGGCGCGGCGCCACACCGAGGCCGCCCAAGACGCCGTGGACGACACCCACCCCGAGGCCGTGGCCGTCGTACGCGAGACCCGCGAGCGCCTCGCCCGGCTCCTGGCCGTCGACGGGGACCGCACGCCCGACTCCTTCCACCGGGAGATCGGCGAACTCATGTGGGAGTACTGCGGGATGGCCCGCACCGACGAGGGCCTGCGCAAGGCCCTCGACCGGATCCCGCAGATCCGCGAGGAGTTCTGGCGGCGGATCAAGGTCCCCGGCAGCGGCGAGGAGTTCAACCAGTCGCTGGAGAAGGCCAACCGGATCGTCGACTACCTCGAACTCGCCGAGCTGATGTGCCTCGACGCCCTGCACCGCGAGGAGTCCTGCGGCGGCCACTTCCGCGAGGAGTCCCAGACCCCCGAAGGGGAGGCCGAGCGGCGCGACGAGGAGTTCTCGTACGCGGCGGCCTGGGAGTTCACGAACACCGGCGCCGCCCCCGTCCTGCACAAGGAAGACCTCGTCTTCGAGTACGTCCACCCCACCCAGCGGAGCTACGCATGAAGCTCACCCTGCGCGTCTGGCGCCAGCGCGGCGCCGACGCCCCCGGCCACATGGCCTCGTACGAGGTCGACGGGATCTCCGAGGACATGTCCTTCCTGGAGATGCTCGACACCCTCAACGAGGACCTCATCCTGCGCGGCGAGGACCCGGTCGCCTTCGACCACGACTGCCGCGAGGGCATCTGCGGCGCGTGCAGCCTCGTCATCAACGGCGACGCGCACGGCCCGGAGCGCACCACCACGTGCCAGCTGCACATGAGGTCCTTCGCCGACGGCGACACCATCGACGTCGAGCCCTGGCGGGCCGCCGCCTTCCCGGTGGTCAAGGACCTCGTCGTCGACCGCGGCGCCTTCGACCGCATCATCCAGGCCGGCGGCTACATCACCGCCCCCACCGGCGCCGCCCCCGAGGCGCACGCCACCGCCGTGCCCAAGGCCGACGCCGACTACGCCTTCGAGCACGCCGAGTGCATCGGCTGCGGGGCCTGCGTGGCGGCCTGCCCCAACGGCTCCGCGATGCTGTTCACCTCCGCCAAGGTCAACCACCTGAACGTGCTGCCGCAGGGCTCGCCGGAACGCGAGACCCGGGTGCTGGACATGGTGGCCCGGATGGACGAGGAGGGTTTCGGCGGCTGCACCCTCACCGGCGAGTGCGCCACGGCCTGCCCCAAGGGCATACCGCTCCCGTCGATCGCCGCCATGAACAAGGAATGGCTGCGCGCGGTCCGCAAGGGCTGACCGCCCCGCTCCCGCACGCCCCCGTACGAGCCCCGGCCGGCCCGGGACCGGCACGTCCCGGTGCCCGCGTCCGGCCCCGGCCGGGGCGCTGCCGGCCCCGGTTCCCCCGGTCTGGGCCGACCGGCTGACCCGATCCGCCGACCGGGGGCTCGTACGGGTCGTACGCCGCGCCGCGCCCCGGGCGGGCGCCGCGCATCGGCGACAGTGGGCGCCATGCCACATCCCACCGCCGGGTCCGGACCGCGCCGACGAGCCGTACTGGCCGCCGCCCTCGCCCCGCTGGCGGTGGCCGGCTGCTCCGCGGAGGAACCCGCCCGGGGCCCGGCGCCCGGAGCGCAGGCCGGGGCCAAGGACGCCCTGGTCATGGTGATCCGGCACGCGGAGAAGCCGTACGCAGGCGACTCCGGCACCGACGAGGAGGGCGAGGACGACCCCGGCTCGCTGGCCGGCCGCGGCTGGCGGCGGGCCGAGGAACTCCCGCGGCTCTTCGCCCCCACCCGCGGCGCGGCCCTGCCCCGTCCCGGCGCCGTCTTCGCAGCCGGCGGTGGCAAGGCGGGCACGCCCGCACGGTGCAAGCAGACCGTGGCCGCGCTGGCCACCGCCCTGCACACCCCGGTGCGCACCGAGTTCGCCCTCGGCGCAGAGCCGGCCCTCGTGCGCGCCGCACTGGCCGGCCCGATGCCCGTACTGGTCTGCTGGGAGCACACCGGCGTCCCCCGCCTGGTCCGCGCCCTCGGCGCCGACCGGGTGCTCGGACTCCCCGCGGCCTGGCCCGACCGCTACGACCTCGTCTGGATGTTCACCCGCCGCCAGGGCCAGTGGAGCTTCCGCGAACTGCCGCAGCGCCTGCTGGCAGGGGACGCCTGACCGGCAGGATCCGCAAGTGACGGCCTACCCCCGAAGGGCCCGGGCGAGGTAGGGAGCCGTACGGCCCACACCCGAGGCCGCCACATCCGCCGGAGTACCCGCCGCGAGGATCCGGCCGCCGTCCGTGCCGCCGCCCGGGCCCAGGTCGATCACCCAGTCCGCGCCCGCCACCACCTCCATGTCGTGTTCCACGACCACCACCGAGTGCCCCGCGTCCACCAGCCCGTGCAACTGCCGCAGCAGTACCCGTACATCGGCCGGGTGCAGTCCCGTCGTCGGCTCGTCCAGCAGGTACAGGGTGTGGTCCCGGCGCAGCCTCTGGAGCTCGGTGGCCAGCTTGATCCGCTGTGCCTCGCCGCCCGACAGCTCCGTCGCCGGCTGTCCCAGCCGCAGGTACCCCAGCCCGATGTCCTCCAGTGCCCGCAGGCTGCGCGCCGCGGCCGGCACCTCCGCGAAGAATCCGGCCGCCGCCTCCACGGTCAGGCCGAGCACCTCCGCGATGTTCAGCCCCGCGTAACGGACCTGGAGCGTCTCGGCGTTGTACCGGTCGCCGGCGCACTCGGGGCACGGGGCGTAGGTGCTCGGCAGGAACATCAGTTCCACCGAGACGAAGCCCTCGCCCTGGCAGGTCTCGCACCGGCCGCCCGCCACGTTGAAGGAGAACCGGCCCGCCTTCCAGCCCCGCGCCTTCGACTCGGGAGCGGCCGTGAACAGCCGCCGAACCACGTCGAACAGGCCCGTGTACGTGGCCAGATTGGACCGCGGGGTCCGGCCGATGGGCTTCTGGTCCACCTCCACCAGCCGCCGTACGGGGAACTCCGGCTCCGCGAGCCGCTCCCCGACCTCCCGGGCCAGCGCGCTGCCCACCAGAGTGGACTTCCCCGACCCCGACACCCCGGTCACCGCCGTGAACACCCCGAGCGGGAACTCGGCCGTGACGTCACGCAGGTTGTGCAGCCCGACCCCGCTCAGCCGCACCGACCCGCTCGCCGTCCGCACCGGCCGCACGGGCGCGTCCCCCCGTTCGCCGAACAGGTGCCGGGCCGTCGCCGACTCCGCCACCCCGGCCAGCTCCCGCGGCGGCCCGCTGTACAGCACCCGCCCGCCGTGCTCCCCGGCCAGCGGCCCCACGTCCACCAGCCAGTCCGCGTGCCGCACCACGTCCAGGTGGTGCTCCACGACGAACACCGTGTTCCCGGCCTCCTTCAGCCGGTCCAGTACGCCGAGCAGCGCCTCGGTGTCGGCCGGGTGCAGCCCCGCCGACGGCTCGTCCAGCACGTACACCACCCCGAACAGCCCCGACCGCAGTTGCGTCGCCAGCCGCAGCCGCTGCAGCTCGCCCGCGGACAGGGTGGGCGCGGCGCGGTCCAGGCTCAGGTAGCCGAGCCCCAGCTCGACGACCGGCCCGATCCGCGACCGCAGGTCCTCGGCGAGCACCCGCGCCGCCTCGCCCTCCGCGGGCGCGGAGGCGAGTACCCCGTCCAGGTCGGACAGGGACATGGCCGCGAGCGCGGCGATCCCGTACCCCGCGAAGGTCACCGCCAGGGCCTCCGGTCGCAGCCGCCGCCCCTCGCACACCGGGCACGGGGAATCGGCGAGGAACTTCTCGGCGCGGGCCCGCAGGGTGGCGCTCTTGCTGTCCGCGAAGGTCCGCATCACATAGCGGTGGGCGCTCATGTACGTGCCCTGGTAGGGCCGTTGGATCCGCTCGGCCTCGCGCACCGGGTGCACGGTCACCACCGGCTGGTCCTCGGTGAACAGGATCCACTCGCGCTCCTGCGCCGGCAGCTCCCGCCACGGCCGGTCCACGTCGTGCCCGAGCGCCTCCAGGACGTCCCGAAGGTTCTTGCCCTGCCAGGCTCCCGGCCAGGCGGCGATGGCTCCCTGACGGATCGACAGTCCCGGATCGGGAACCAGCAGTTCCTCGCTGGTCCGGTGGATCCGGCCGAGTCCGTGACACGAAGGACAGGCCCCGGCAGCCGTATTGGGGGAGAAGGCGTCCGAGTCGAGTCGCTGCGCACCCGGCGGGTGGGTCCCGGCGCGCGAGTACAGCATGCGCAGGGAGTTGGAGAGCATGGTCACCGTGCCGACCGAGGAACGCGACCCGGGGGAGGAACGCCGCTGCTCCAGCGAGACGGCCGGCGGCAGCCCGCTGACCGAATCCACCTTCGGGGCGCCGATCTGGTGGATGAGCCGCCGGGCGTACGGCGCCACCGACTCGAAGTACCGGCGCTGGGCCTCGGCGTACAGCGTGCCGAAGGCGAGCGAGCTCTTCCCGGACCCGGACACCCCGGTGAACACGGTCAGCGCGTCACGCGGGACGTCCACGTCGACCCCGCGCAGATTGTGCTCCCGGGCGCCCCGGACCCGTACGAACGGGTCGCGGTCGGCATGGGGCACTGGGGACTGGTGCGACTGGTGCATTCGCCCCAGTTTAGAGCCCCGCCACCCGCGCCAGGCGTTCGAAGGAGTCCAGCAGGGCCGTCCGGTCGTAGGTCGAGGTGGTGACCAGCAGTTCGTCCGCGCCGGTCTGCTCGGCCACCTCGGACAGCTGCGCCGCGACCTGCTCCTGCGTCCCGTGGATGTGCCCGGCCAGGGCGCCCTCGTACAGCTCCCGCTCCTTCGGGGTCATCTCCGCGTCCTCGATCTCCTCGGCCGGCCGCAGCGGCGGGAAGCTGCCCCGGGTGCGGGAGTACGCGAGGGACCAGGCCTCCGGGACCAGGATGCGGCGGGCCTCCTCGGCGGTGGCCGCGACCGCCACCGTCCCGGAGACCACCACGTACGGCTCCGTGTGCCGGGCGGAGGGACGGAACTCCTCGCGGTACGTCTCGATGATCTGCGCGACCCGGCCGCGGGCGCGCAGGTCGCCGACCACCAGGGGGAGTCCCGCCCGGGCGGCGATCCCGGCCCCCTCGCCGGTGGCCAGCACGTAGGCCGGTACGCGCAGGCCCTCCGCGGGGCGGGCGTGGACCTCGGGGTGCGTCCGCTGGGTGCCGTCCAGCCAGCCCAGCAGCTCGGTCAGCTGCTCCTCGAAGCGGTCCGCGTCGCCCGTGTCGCGGCCCAGGGCCCGGCGGATGCCGTTGGTGAAGCCGACGGAGCGGCCGAGGCCCATGTCGATCCTGCCGGGGAACAGCGATTCCAGTACCCCGAACTGCTCCGCGACCACCAGCGGCTGGTGGTTGGGCAGCATCACCCCGCCCGTGCCGACGCGGATCCGCGCCGTGGCCGCGGCGACCGCGGCGGCCAGCACGGTCGGCGCGGAGCCGGCCACCCCGGGCACGCTGTGGTGCTCGGAGACCCAGAAGCGGTGGTAGCCGAGCTCCTCGGCGGCGCGGGCCAGCTCCACGGTGTCCCGCAGGGCGCCGGGGGCCGGGTGGCCCTCGCGGGTGCGGGACCGGTCGAGTATCGAGACTTTTCGGATCACACAGGTCACAACGCCTGGGAGCGGTGGGGATTCCCCAGCCTAGGGTCTGGGGGGGGGGGGGCCGCCCGCCCCCCCCCCCCCCGGGGGCCGGGGGGGGGGCGGGCCCCCCCCCCCGGGGGGGGGGGAGGAGCAAAAAAACGCACAACCACACACCAGAC
>NZ_JBIWFI010000037.1:0-91750 GCF_044762985.1 Streptomyces sp. NPDC096339
GGCTCCACACCTACAATCACCACCGCGGACACACCGCGCTCGCAGGCAAACCACCCGCCAGCCGCGTCACCAACCTCACTGGGCAATACACCTAGAGCTCGACGACCTTGCCGGCCGAGACCTCCAGGCGGCGCGTCACCCGTACGGCGTCCAGCATGCGGCGGTCGTGCGTGACCAGCAGGAGCGTGCCTTCGTAGGACTCCAGGGCGGATTCCAACTGCTCGATCGCAGGGAGGTCGAGGTGGTTGGTGGGCTCGTCCAGGACCAGCAGGTTCACCCCGCGGCCCTGCAGCAGGGCCAGCGCCGCGCGGGTGCGCTCGCCGGGGGAGAGGGTGGCCGCCGGGCGCAGGACGTGGGCCGCCTTGAGCCCGAACTTGGCCAGCAGCGTACGGACTTCGGCGGGCTCGGTGTCCGGGACCGCCGCGCAGAAGGCCTCCAGCAGGGGCTCGTCGCCGAGGAACAGGCCGCGGGCCTGGTCAACTTCGCCGACGAGGACGCCGGAGCCCAGGACGGCGGAGCCGGAGTCCGGCGTCAGCCTGCCCAGGAGCAGGGCCAGGAGGGTGGACTTGCCGGCGCCGTTCGCGCCCGTGATCGCCACCCGGTCCGCCCAGTCGATCTGCAGGCTCGCCGGGCCGAACGCGAAGTCACCGCGCTTGACGGCCGCCTCGCGCAGGGTGGCCACCACCGAGCCGGAGCGCGGGGCCGCCGCGATCTCCATGCGCAGCTCCCACTCCTTGCGCGGCTCGTCCACGACCTCCAGCCGCTCGATCGCCCGCTGCGTCTGGCGGGCCTTCGCGGCCTGCTTCTCGCTGGACTCGCCGCGCAGGTTCTTGCCGATCTTGTCGTTGTCGCCCGCCTTGCGGCGGGCGTTGCGCACGCCCTTGTCCATCCAGTTGCGCTGCATCTGCGCGCGACCTTCGAGGGCGGCCTTCTTGTCCGCGTACTCCTCGTACTCCTCGCGGGCGTGGCTGCGGGCCCGGGCCCGCTCCTCCAGGTAGGAGTCGTACCCGCCGCCGTAGAGGTTGATCTGCTGCTGGGCCAGGTCCAGTTCGAGGACCTTGGTGACCGTCCGCGTCAGGAACTCGCGATCGTGGCTGATCACGACCGTGCCCGCGCGCAGCCCCTTGACGAACCGCTCCAGCCGCTCCAGACCGTCCAGGTCCAGGTCGTTGGTGGGCTCGTCCAGCAGGAAGACGTCGTAGCGCGAGAGCAGCAGCGAGGCGAGGCCCGCGCGGGCCGCCTGACCACCGGAGAGCGCCGTCATCGGCAGGTCCAGGCCCACCGTGAGGCCGAGGTCGTCAGCGACCTCCTCGGCCCGCTCGTCGAGGTCCGCGCCGCCCAGGTCCAGCCACCGGTCCAGCGCCGTCGCGTACGCGTCGTCCGCGCCCGGGGCCCCGTCCACCAGGCCCTGCGTCGCCGCGTCCAGCTCCGCCTGCGCGGCGGCCACGCCGGTGCGGCGGGCCAGGAACTCCCGTACGGACTCCTCCGGCCGGCGTTCCGGCTCCTGCGGGAGGTGGCCGACGGCGGCGGTGGGCGGGGAGAGCCGCAGCTCACCGGTCTCGGGGGTGTCCAGCCGGGCCAGCAGGCGCAGCAGCGTGGACTTCCCGGCGCCGTTGACGCCGACGAGACCGATGACGTCGCCGGGCGCGACGACGAGGTCGAGATCGGCGAAGAGGGTGCGCTCACCGTGCGCGGCGGTGAGCTTCTTGGCGACGAGGGTTGCAGTCATGATGCGCCGATCCTATCGGGCCGGACCCCGCGGCCCCGGCGGCCGATCAGCCGCGGGCCGGCCGGCGGTCACGTACCGATCACCCGCAGACCGGCCCACAGCGCGGTCACCGCGGCGGCCAGGCCGAGCGGAGTGGTCAGCAGGCCGAGGCGGGTGAATTCGGACACGGAGACGCGTACGGCGTGCGCCTGGAGCACGCGCCGCCACAGCAGGGTGGCCAGGGAGCCGGCGTAGGTCAGGTTCGGGCCGATGTTCACGCCGATCAGCACGGCCAGCACCTGTCCCGGCCCGCCGGGCACGGCCAGCGGGAGCAGGGCGAGCACCGCGGGCAGGTTGTTGATCAGGTTGGCCAGTACGGCGGCCACCGCGGCCGTCGCCAGCAGCGCGGGCAGCGAGTCCCCGGCCGGCAGCACCCGGGCCAGCCCGTCACCGAGCCCGTGGTCCACCACCGCGCCCACGACCACCCCGAGGGCCAGGACGAACAGGCAGAACGCGGGCGCCGTCGAGGCGGCGATCCGGCGCGGGGTGGTCTCCCGGCGCCGCAGGGCCCGAACGGCCAGCACGGCCGTGCCGGCCAGGGCCGCCCACGCGGGACTCGCCCCGGCGAAGGAGGCCAGGGCGAAGCCGGCCAGCGTCAGGAGGAGGACGGCGAGCGCGAAACGGGGCAGCGGCGGGTGCTCCCCGGCTACCGGCACGTGCTCGGGCGGGGCCGCCAGATCGGACCGGAACCAGCGGCGGAACACCGCGTACTCCACCCCGATCGCCACCAGCCACGGCAGGGCCATCAGCGCCGCGAACCGGGTGAAGGACAGGCCGCTCGCGGTGAAGGCGAGCAGATTGGTGAGGTTCGAGACGGGCAGGAGCAGCGAGGCCGAGTTCGCGAGGTGCGCGGTGGCGAGGACGTGCGGCCGGGGCCGGGCCCCGAGCCGGGCCGTCGTCGCCAGCACCACAGGGGTCAGCAGCACCACCGTCGCGTCCAGGCTCAGCGTGGCGGTGACCACCGAGGCCACCGCGAACACCCCGCCGAGCAGGGCCGTCGGGCCGCGGTCGGCGGCGCGCCGGGCGACCGCGGCGCCCGCGGCGCGGAACAGGCCCTCGTCGGCGCAGAGCCGGGCCAGGGCCAGGACGACCGCCAGGAACCCGACCACGGGCAGCAGGTCGCGCACCCGGTCCCAGGCGTCGGCGGGGGACACCACCCCGCAGGCGACGAGCAGCCCGGCAGCCGGGACGGCGGCCGCTGCCTCGGGCAGACCGCGCGGGCGGAACACGGCGAAGGCCAGCACCCCGAGGAGGAGGACGGCCGACAGGGATTCGGCGGCGACGGTGTTCAGGGGGGTACTCCGGAAGGGCGGCGCGGGGACCCCGACAGGATGACACCGGGGCGTCCGGGTCCCCGAGGCGGGTCCGGAGTGGGGTCCGGCATGGCGGGATAGGTGGGAAGCACGTCATTGCGGCCATCGCCGGCGTCGGCCCACCATGACGGCATGACGTTGTCGCCGCGAAACGACGTGCTCGTCGTCCTCTACGACGGGGTGCAGAGCCTGGACGTGACCGGGCCGGTGGAGGTGTTCGCCGCCGTCGCCCGCTTCCCGGGGCGGTCGGGGTACGCCATCCGGACGGTGTCGCCGGGAGGCGCGCCCGTGCGGACGAGCAGCGGCCTGACGCTGGTGCCCGACGGGGACCTGGAGAGCGCCCGGCCGGGCACCGGGACCACGCTGCTCGTGCCCGGGGGCCGCTACCGGGCCGACTTCGAGCCGCGGCTCACCGACTGGCTCCGCGCCCACGGGGGTGCCGCGGAGCGGCTCGTGTCGGTGTGCACCGGAGGGCTGCTGCTGGCGGAGGCGGGGCTGCTGGACGGGCGGCGGGCGACGACGCACTGGTACGTGTGCGAGCAGATGGCGCGGGACTACCCGGCCGTCGTGGTGGAGCCGGACCCCATCTACGTACGGGACGGACCGGTGGCCACCTCGGCCGGAGTCACGGCGGGGATCGACCTGGCGCTCGCGCTGGTCGAGGAGGACCACGGGCGGGACGTCGCGCTGGAGATCGCCCGGCACCTGGTGGTGTTCCTGCGCAGGCCCGGCAACCAGGCGCAGTTCAGCGCGCAGCTGGCGGCCCAGACCGCGCGGCGCGATCCCCTGCGGGACGTACAGCAGTGGATCACGGAGCACCCGGACGGCGACCTGAGCGTCGACGCGCTCGCCGCGCGGGCCCGCCTCTCGCCACGGCACTTCGCGCGCGCCTTCCAGGCGGAGACGGGGGTCACTCCGGGCCGGTTCGTGGAACGGGTCCGCGTGGAACACGCCCGCCGGCTGCTGGAGGAGGGGACGGAGGGGATCGCCGGGATCTCCCGCGCCTGCGGCTACGGCACGCCGGAGGCGCTGCGGCGCGCCTTCGTGAAAACCCTGGGCCAACCCCCGGCCGAATACCGCCGCCGCTTCGGCCCCACCGCCGGCCCCTGAGCCCCGCCACGCCCCGCCCCGACCACCCGGGCCCGCGCCCCGCACCCCGGGCCTGCGCCCGGACGAGGGATGGGATGGCCCGACCGGGGTGACCTGCCCGGCCCCGAATGCAGAGGTGCTGCCCCGGCTTGGGGCAGTGTCGTGATTCGTCTACCGCTCCGGAGGAGAAATGCAGATCGCCGTACTGCTCTACGACCGCTTCACCGCTCTCGACGCCATCGGGCCCTTCGACACCCTCGGGCGGCTTCCCGACGCCGAGGTCGTGTTCGTGTCCGAGCGGCCCGGACCCGTCCGGACCGACAACGGGGCACTCGCGCTCGTCGCGGACAAGGGGCTCGACGAGGTGACCCGGCCCGACGTCGTCATCGTGCCCGGGGGGCCGCACCCCGAGCTGGAGATGGAGAACCCCGCCGTGATGCAGTGGCTGCGCGCGGTCGACGCCACCACCACCTGGACCACCTCCGTGTGCACCGGGTCCCTGCTGCTGGCGGCCGCCGGACTGCTCGACGGGCGCCGGGCCACCAGCCACTGGCTGTACCTGGACCGGCTGTCGAAGTTCGGTGCCGAGGCCACCGGTGAGCGCGTGGTCACCGACGGGAAGTACGTCACCGCCGCCGGGGTGTCCTCCGGGATCGACATGGGGCTCACCCTGCTCGGCCGGATCGCCGGGGACGAGTACGCCCAGGCCGTCCAGCTGATGACGGAGTACGACCCACAGCCGCCCTACGACGCCGGCTCGCCGGACAAGGCCCCGGCCGAGCTCGTCGCACATCTGCGCGCGACCAATCCGCCGGCCTAGTGCTGTGACCGGAAAGGTTCACCGGGTCCCGGGTGGAAGCCCTCGTACCGGACGTACTCGGGTGCTCCGCCGGCGCGGGTGGGCCGGCGGGCCGGTCCGGGAGGGTTCGGCAGGGCACGGCGCCCGGTCGGGCCGCCGCGTACCGGCGCCTCGCGGCGCACCGCGCCGAACGGCGAACCCCCGGCCCAGGCCTCCGGCCGGGGTTCCCGCTCACGGCGCCCACGTGAACACCGGCGGCCGGCGTTCCAGGAAGGCGGCGACACCCTCCGCGGTGTCGTCGCTTCCGGCGGCCTGCTCCTCCCAGTGGTCCTCCCGGTCCGTCCGGCCGTCCGCGAACTCCTTCGCCGCCGCCTGCGTCAGCTGCGAGCGCGAGGCCAGGATCCGGGCGAACTCGGCGACCCGCTTGTTCAGTTGGCCGGCCGGCAGCAGCTCGTTCAGGAAACCGGCGCGCAGGGCCGCCTCCGCGCCGATCAACTCGGCGGAGAAGAGCAGGTACTTGGCCCAGGCCGGGCCGACCAGAGCCGCCAGCCGCCGGGTGGAGGAAGCCGGGTAGACGATGCCCAGCTTCGCCGGGGTCACCCCGAACGACGCGCCCTCCTCCGCGAAGCGCAGGTCGCAGGCCGCCGCCAGCTGGCTGCCGCCACCCACGCAGAACCCGCGGATCGCCGCCAGCGTCGGCTTGGGGAAGGCGGCCAGTGCCTCCTCCGCGGCCACGGCGAGGGCGCGCGGATCCTCGTCCCCGGTCAGCGAGGAGATGTCCGCGCCCGCGCAGAAGGTCGGTCCGGCCCCGGTCAGCACGAGCACCCGTACGGCGGGATCGTCCGCCAGGCCCGCCAGCAGCTCCGGGAGCGTCCGCCACATCGCCGCCGTCATGGCGTTGCGCTTGGCGGGATGCGAGATGACCACGCTTGCCACCCCGTCGGCACGCGTGTGGAGGAGTGCCGGCTCCCCGGCTGCTGCGTTCATGCGCCGGATGCTATCCCGGGGCAACGATCCCCGTGATCAGGGGAGTCCGTGATCCGGAGGTCCGGCCGGATCACGGCCGGATCCCATCTGTCCGGCCCGGCGGGAGATCAGGAACAGTCGAAATCCGACTCCGCCATGCGCCAGTGGTCAGAAAGTGTCCGATTGGCGCCGACTTCTGGTCAGCGGTTCGGTCCGGACCAGCCCGTTCCCCACTCTTGACGCGTGGAGACGATCGAGCGCGAAGACGGGGGACGGAAGATGGATGTCAGCGGGAGCGTCCCGCCAGCCAGGGAAGCGGAGCCGACTGCTCCAGCCGACCCCCTCGCGTACGAGGGGGTGTGGAGGTTCACCGCGCCCGCGGTAGAAGAATCCGTTCCGCAGGCCCGCCGCGCGGTCCGTGACCTGCTCGGGCGTCAGGGGGTGCCCGCCGATCAGGACGTCGTCCACTCCCTGCTGCTGATCGTCTCCGAACTGGTGACGAACTCGGTCCGGCACGCCGCCCTGCTCTCGCCGGAGGTCGCGGTCGAGGTGGCGATCGGCCGCTCGTGGGTACGGGTGGCCGTCGAGGACAACCACCCGTACCGCCCCAAGGCGCTGGAGGCCGATTTCGGCCAGACCGGCGGCCGGGGTCTGCTCCTGGTGCGCGAGGTCACGCTGGAGGCCGGCGGGGTCTGCGACGTCGAGCACACGTCGACCGGCGGCAAGGTCATCTGGGCGGCCCTGCCGCTCACCGCACCCGCCGCACCCGCCGCGCCGACCCCGGCCGGCTAGGGGAGCGTGGAGAGGGCTACCAGCCCGCCGCGTCACCCGTCAGCTCGCGGATCGCGGGCCGTGCCGCGTCCAGCACGGTCATGAACCAGGCAGAGAACGGCACTTCGGCGTGCCGCTTGGTCAACTCCTCGGCGGTGACGAACGCGGTGTCCGCGATCTCCTCCGGATCGGGGTGCACGGAGGCCTGCGCGAGTCCCACGAAAAGGTGGTTGAACTCCTGCTCCACCAGACCCGATGCGGGGTCCGGGTGGTTGTAGCGCACCGTGCCCGCCTCCGCGAGCAGCGAGGGCGAGAGCCCCAGCTCCTCGTGGGTCCGCCGGGCGGCCGCGGCGAACGGCGACTCCCCCGGATAGGGGTGACCGCAGCATGTGTTCGACCAGACGCCGGGGGAGTGGTACTTCCCGAGCGCCCGCTGCTGGAGCAGCAGCCGGCCCTGCTCGTCGAAGAGGAACACGGAGAAGGCCCGGTGCAACTGACCCGGCGCCTGGTGGGCGGAGAGCTTCTCCGCCGTGCCGATCGTGTTGCCGGACTCGTCGACCAGTTCGAGCATGATCGGTTCTTGGGTCACGGTGCCGTCGGTCGCGCTGTTGGCGGCGGTGGCTGGTGTGGTCGGCATACCCATCCTTCGCTTCGGACTTCGGCCTTCAGTCTGCCGTACAAAAGGGTCTTGTCCCCACTTCGAAGATCTGTCCGCGTCCGCTCCCCGCCGCGTGCTACGCGGCGGGGAGCGGAACATCAGACTCCGAACGGGGCCGGATAGCCGATCGTGCCCGCCGGAACCGGGACGGAATCGTCCAGTACGAGCGCCATCATGGCCTCGTCCGGAACCTCGAACGGCGCCCGGATCCCGAAGCGCGACGCCGGTAGGAAACCGAAGCGCGGGTAGTACTCCGCGTGCCCGAGCACGAGCACCAGCGACTCCCCGCGCTCCTTGGCGGCCGTGAGCAGCGCCCGGACGACCGAGCTGCCCGCGCCCGAGCGCTGGAGCGCGGGATCGACCGCGACCGGGGCGAGCGCGAGCGCCCGTGCCCCGTCCACCTCGCAGGCGGTGAGCAGGGCGTGCGCCACCACCGACCCGTCCGGGCCCTCGGCCACGTACGACAGCCCGGGCAGCCATGCCCGGTCCGTGCGCAGCGCGTCCACGAGGTCCGCCTCCAGCGGGGTCTCGAAGGCCGCCAGGTTGACGGCCCGTACGGCGGCCACGTCGGCCGCCGTCTCCGGGCGGGCCGGCCAGGCCCCGCCGTCGCCGGCGGACACCGGGCGCAGCACGTAGCCGGTGTACCCGTACTCGTCCCCGTGGCGGGCCCGAACGCCGAGCTCCTCGCGGGTGGCGGCCAGCGCGGCCTCCGTCGCGGCGGAGCCGTCGCCCGGGTGGGTGCGCACCCGCTCGGCGAGCGGGCCGTAGTACTCGTCCCAGTCGGAGTCGGGCAGGTGGTGCACGCCGAGCACCCGGTAGCCGGCGCTCTGGGCGGCGGCGAGGTTCCCGGCGGTGGAGCGCAGCGGGCACTGCGCGTCCCAGAAGGCGCGCGCCCCGGCGGACGGCTCGGCCACGGTCCACTGGCACTCGGTCAGCACGATCGCACCGCCCGGGGCGAGCAGCTGTCGCCAGCGCGCGAGCGCGGTGTCGAAGCCGATGGTGTGGGCGGAGCCCTCCGCCCACACGAGGTCGAAGGAGCCGTCGGGGACCTCCTCGGCGGGCAGCGCGCCCATGTCCGCCCGGACGGTACGGACCCGGTCGCCGAGCCCGCGGGCGTCGGCGGCGGTGCGCAGCTCTTCGAGGAAGGGGGCGTGCAGGTCGACGGCGGTCACCTCGGCGCCGTCCGCGCCCGCCTCGGCGGCCAGCAGCAGGGCGCTGCGGCCGGGGCCGCAGCCCAGGTCGAGGACGCGCGGCCGCTTCGGCAGCGGTCCGCACAGGGACAGCAGGTGACGGGTGCTCGCGTCGGAGCCGGGAGCCTGCCGGGGCAGGCCGTGGTGCAGGGCGAAGAAGGCCTCGGTGAAGGCGGACGTGCCAGTGGTGTTGTCGGTCAACGTGAACCCTTGGAACGGGGGCTCCGGCCGACCAGGGGGCCTGTCGGTGGTGTGATCAGGCCCGGCGGCCGGGTGCCCGGAAGCGGAATGTGTCGAAGACGTGGGGGACGCACCGGAGTTCGCTGCGCATGGCCGCGACCACTGCGACGGTCATCAACCCACCTCTTCCTCGCTCGTTCACCTACAGGGCGTGTCCACCGTAACATCCACGCCGTTTGTGGTAGGGCGCCATGATCGTCAATGATGGCCCGGGCCCGGCTCCGCCAGGGCTCGGCGGGGCCGGTTGCCCGGGAATATTCCGCTTATCGGGGCGTAAACGGGTGATGAACCCCTGCTTCCATTCATCCGATAGCCTCAGCCGACGTGCCGCGCCCCCGCGGGGGCGCCCGTCCGCAATCCGTCACAAGGAGTGAGTTCGTCTGCCGACCGTCATCCTCACCGGCCTGCCGGTCCCCGGATCACCGCTCGCCGGCGAGCTGCGCTCCCTCGGCTTCGACGTCCGCCCCGCCGCCGGTCCCAAGGAATCCGCCGCCGCACTCGCGGGCGTCCCCGCCGACCAGCGCGTGGCCGTCGTCGACAGTGCCTTCGTCGGGCACGTGCACGCCCTGCGCCTCGCGCTGACCGATCCGCGCTTCGACGCCTGCGCCGTCACCGGCGCGCTCTCCGTGCAGCCCGGTGCCCGCGCGGCCCTCGACGAGGCCGCCGCCAAGGCCGCCGCGCTCGGCCCCGACGGCTCCGGCCCCTACGCGGACCGGCTCGCCGACACCGTCGAGGCCGCCGGGACCACCGTGCAGCGCCCCGAGCTCGGCACCCTCGTCGCGTCCGTCCCCGCCACCGCGGCGGAGCGGGAGGCGGCGAGCGCCGCCGTCGCCGCCGTGGACGACGAGGCCGTCCGCCTGCGGACCGCCGTGAAGTCCCGCGACGGGTTCTTCACCACCTTCTTCATCAGCCCGTACTCGCGCTACATCGCCCGCTGGTGCGCGCGCCGCGGGCTGACCCCGAACCAGGTCACCACCGCCTCCCTGATCACCGCGCTGATCGCGGCGGGCTGCGCCGCCACCGGCGAGCGCTGGGGATACGTGGCGGCCGGCGTGCTGCTCCTCGTCTCCTTCGTGCTGGACTGCACCGACGGGCAGCTCGCCCGCTACTCGCTCCAGTACTCGACGATGGGCGCCTGGCTCGACGCCACCTTCGACCGCGCGAAGGAGTACTCCTTCTACGCGGGCCTGGCCCTCGGCGCCGCCCGGAACGGCGACGACGTGTGGGGCCTCGCCGTCGGCGCCATGGTCCTCATGACCTGCCGGCACGTCGTGGACTTCTCGTTCAACGAGGCCAACCACGACGCCACCGCGAACACGAGCCCCACGGCCGCCCTCTCCGACCGGCTCGACAGCGTCGGCTGGACGGTCTGGGTCCGCCGGATGATCATCCTCCCCATCGGTGAGCGCTGGGCCATGATCGCGGTGCTGACCGCCTTCACGACCCCCCGGATCGTCTTCTACGCCCTGATCGTCGGCTGCGCCTTCGGCGCGCTCTACACCACCGCGGGCCGGGTGCTGCGCTCCCTGACCCGCAAGGCGAAGCGCACGGACCGGGCCGCCCAGGCCCTCGTCGACCTCACCGACTCCGGTCCGCTCGCCGAGCTCCAGGCCCGGCTGCTGCGCGGCCGCGCCGGGACCTTCGGGTCGGTGTACGTCGCGGCCCTCGGCGCGCTGCTGATCATCGCGGCCGCCCTGTACCTGCCGTTCGGCGACCCGCGGCTGATCGCCGCGGCGGTGATCTACGCCATGACCGCCGGCCTCGCCGTCTCGGCCCCCCTCAAGGGCGCCCTGGACTGGCTGATCCCGCCCCTGTTCCGCGCCGGGGAGTACGTGACGGTCCTCGTGCTCGCCGCCAAGGCGGACGTCCCCGGGGCCCTGCCGGCGGCATTCGGCCTGATCGCGGCGGTCGCCTACCATCACTACGACACGGTGTACCGCATTCGCGGTGGCACCGGAGCGCCCCCGCACTGGCTGGTGCGGACGATCGGCGGCCACGAGGGCCGGGTCCTGCTGACCACGGTCCTCGCCGCCGTCCTCGCGGCGCGCGTATCGGACTTCCCCGTCGCGCTCACGGCCCTGGCCGTGTTCGTGGCAATCGTGGTGCTCGCGGAGAGCATCCGCTTCTGGGTCTCCTCCGGGGCACCCGCCGTACATGACGAAGGAGAACCAGCATGATCGGCCTTGTACTCGCTGCCGGTGCCGGGCGCCGCCTGCGTCCCTACACCGACACCCTGCCCAAGGCCCTCGTGCCCGTCGGCCCCGAGGGCGACGAGGAGAGCCTGACGGTTCTCGACCTGACCCTCGGCAACTTCGCCGCGGTCGGCCTCACCGAGGTCGCCATCGTCGTCGGCTACCGCAAGGAAGCCGTCTACGAGCGCCGGGAGGCCCTGGAGTCCAAGTACGGCGTCAAGATCACGCTGATCGACAACGACAAGGCCGAGGAGTGGAACAACGCCTACTCCCTGTGGTGCGCGCGTGACGTCCTGAAGCAGGGCGTGATCCTCGCCAACGGCGACACCGTCCACCCCGTCTCCGTCGAGCAGACCCTGCTCGCGGCCCGCGGCAACGGCCAGAAGATCATCCTCGCCCTCGACACGGTCAAGAACCTGGCCGACGAGGAGATGAAGGTCGTCGTCGCCGGCGACGGTGCTTCCCGGACCGGCGTGCAGAAGATCACCAAGCTGATGGAGCCGTCGGACGCCACCGGCGAGTACATCGGCGTCACGCTCATCGAGCCGGAGGCCGCCGAGGCCCTCGCCGAGGCCCTGAAGACCACCTTCGAGCGCGACCCCGACCTCTACTACGAGGACGGCTACCAGCAGCTCGTCAACGACGGCTTCACGATCGACGTGGCCCCCATCGGCGACGTCAAGTGGGTCGAGATCGACAACCACGACGACCTCGCCAAGGGCCGGACGATCGCATGCCAGTACTGACGAGGCTCATCCCCTCGCCCGTCGTCGTCGACATCAGCGGCGGCGCGATGGACAAGCTGGACGGCATCCTCGCCGACCAGCGGATCTCCGCCTCCGGCAAGCTGGCCATCGCGATCAGCGGGGGCTCCGGCGTGGCGCTGCGCGCCAGGCTGGAGCCCGTACTGCCGCACGCCGACTGGTACCCGGTCGTCGACGGCACCATCGACTCCGCCGTCAAGCTGGCCGACGACATAAAGGGCCGCCGCTACGACGCCGTCGTGGGCCTGGGCGGCGGCAAGATCATCGACGTGGCGAAGTACGCCGCGGCGCGGGTCGGCCTGCCCATGGTGGCCGTCGCCACCAACCTCTCGCACGACGGCATCTGCTCGCCGGTGTCCATCCTGGACAACGACAACGGCCGCGGTTCCTACGGCGTGCCCACCCCGATCGCCATGGTGATCGACCTCGACGTGATCAAGGAGGCGCCGGTCCGGTTCATCCGCGCCGGCATCGGCGACGCGATCTCCAACATCTCGTCCATCGCCGACTGGGAGCTCTCCCGGGAGATCACCGGCGAGCCCGTCGACGGTCTGGCCGCCGCCATGGCCCGTACCGCCGGCGAGGCCGTGCTGCGCCACCCCGGCGGCTGCGGCGACGACGAGTTCCTCACCGTGCTCTCCGAGTCGCTCGTCCTCACCGGCATCGCCATGTCGATCAGCGGGGACACCCGCCCCGCCTCGGGCGCCTGCCACGAGATCAGCCACGCCTTCGACCTGCTCTACCCCGGGCGCTCCGCGCTCCACGGCGAGCAGGTGGGCCTCGGCGCCGCCTTCGCGATGCACCTGCGGGGGGCCGCCGAGCAGTCCGGGCTCTTCGCGGAGGTGCTGCGCCGGCACGGTCTGCCGGTCGCCCCCGAGGAGATCGGCTTCAACGTCGACGAGTTCGTCGCGGCCGTCGAGTACGCCCCCCAGACCCGCCCGGGACGCTTCACGATCCTGGAACACCTCAACCTGTCCGCCGCCGAGATCAGGGACGCTTACGCCGACTATGCCAAGACCATCCGTAGCTGAACTCCGCCCCGTCGTTCACCCGGCGGGCGTCAAGGACCGGGTCAGTGGCGAGCACTGGGGCGGCCGCCTCTACATGCGTGAGATCTCCCTGCGCATCACCCGGATCCTGGTCACCACCAAGGTCACGCCGAACCAGCTGACCTACGTGATGACCCTCGCTGGCGTCCTCGCCCTCCCGGCCCTGCTGGTGCCGGGCATCTGGGGCGCCGTCCTCGGCGTCGTGGCCGTACAGCTCTACCTGCTGCTCGACTGCGTCGACGGCGAGGTCGCCCGCTGGAAGAAGCAGTTCTCGCTCTCCGGCGTGTACCTGGACCGGGTCGGCGCCTACCTGTGCGACGCGGCGGTCCTGGTCGGCTTCGGCCTGCGCGCCGCCGACCTGTGGGGCGGCGGCCGGATCGACTGGCTGTGGGCTTTCCTCGGCACCCTCGCGGCGCTCGGCGCGATCCTGATCAAGGCCGAGACGGACCTGGTCGGCGTCGCCCGCCACCAGGCCGGCAAGCCCGTGGTCAAGGACGCGGCGGCCGAGCCGCGCTCCTCCGGCATGGCGCTCGCCCGCCGGGCGGCCGCGGCGCTGAAGTTCCACCGCCTCGTCCTGGGCATCGAGGCCTCCCTGCTCATCCTGGTGCTGGCCGTCGCGGACCAGATCCGCGGCGACCTGTTCTGGTCCCGGGTCGGCGTCGCCGTCCTCGCCGCCATCGCGCTGCTCCAGACCGTGCTGCACCTGGTGTCGATCCTGGCCTCCAGCAGGCTCAAGTGAGTACGCCGATGCGGCTGGGCGCCGTGATCATCACCATGGGCAACCGCCCCGACGACCTGAAGGCCCTGCTCGACTCCGTGGCCCGCCAGGAGGGCGACCCGATCGAGGTCGTCGTCGTGGGCCAGGGCGTGAAGGTCACCGGCGTCACGGGTTTTCCGATGGTCGTCCGTACCGTCGACCTGCCCGAGAACCTGGGCATCCCCGGCGGACGCAACGTCGGCATCGAGGCCTTCGGTCCCGGCGGCTCCGACGTGGACGCCCTGCTCTTCCTGGACGACGACGGTCTGCTGGAGCGCACCGACACCGCGGAGCTGTGCCGGCAGGCATTCGCCGAGGACCCGGGCCTCGGCATCGTCAGCTTCCGGATCGCCGACCCTGAGACGGGCATCACTCAGCGCCGTCACGTGCCCCGGCTGCGCGCCTCGGACCCGATGCGCTCCTCCCGCGTGACCACCTTCCTCGGCGGTGCCAATGCCGTGCGCACGAAGGTGTTCGAGCAGGTCGGGGCCCTTCCGGCGGAGTTCTTCTACGCGCACGAGGAGACCGACCTCGCCTGGCGGGCCCTTGACGCCGGGTGGTCGATCGACTACCGAGCGGACATGGTGCTGCTGCACCCGACCACGGCCCCCTCCCGGCACGCCGTTTACCACCGTATGGTGGCCCGTAATCGGGTGTGGCTCGCCCGCCGCAACCTGCCCGCTCCACTGGTCCCGGTCTACCTGGGCGTCTGGCTCCTGCTGACGCTCCTGCGCAAGCCCTCCGGACCGGCGTTGAAGGCCTGGTTCGGCGGTTTCCGCGAGGGGTGGACGACTCCCTGCGGTCCTCGCCGCCCGATGAGATGGCGTACGGTCTGGCGGTTGACCCGTCTGGGCAGACCACCTGTCATCTGACCAGCACGCGTCTGCGAACATGACGCGATCATGGGCCTCGTGCCACCTGCCTGATGCCCGAGACCTGGCCGCATCTTGAAGACGAAAGTTTCAACTTGTGAGTGACACAACCCACGACGGCGCCCTCGCCACGAGCAAGCCGCCGTCCGCCGACGCGGGACTGAGCCCCGCGGAGCTCGCCAGGAAGTACGGCCTTTCGGTGAGCGGCGCCCGGCCCGGCCTGGGCGACTACATGCGCCAGATCTGGGGCCGGCGCCACTTCATCATGGAGTTCTCGCGGGCCAAGCTGGCCGCGCAGTACAGCCAGGCGAAGCTCGGTCAGGTCTGGCAGGTGGCGACCCCGCTGCTGAACGCGCTGGTCTACTACCTGATCTTCGCGCTGATCCTCAATGCGGACCGCGGCATGGCGAAGGGGGTCTACATCCCCTTCCTGGTGATCGGGATCTTCGTCTTCACCTTCACCCAGAGCTCGCTGATGGCGGGTGTCCGGGCGATCCCCGGGAACCTCGGACTGGTCCGCGCGCTGCACTTCCCGCGCGCCTCCCTGCCGATCTCGTTCTCGATGCAGCAGCTCGGGCAGCTGCTCTACTCGATGATCGTCGTGTTCATCACGGTCATGGCCTTCGGGAACTTCCCGCGGCTGTCCTGGCTGCTGGTCATCCCCACGCTGGTGCTGCAGTTCGCGTTCAACACCGGCCTCGCCATGATCTTCGCGCGGATGGGCTCCAAGACGCCGGACCTCGCGCAGCTGATGCCGTTCGTGACCCGTACGTGGATGTACGCCTCCGGTGTCATGTTCTCGATCAGCACGATGCTCCAGGGCAAGCCGGCGTGGATCAGCGACGTGCTCCAGTGGAACCCCGCCGCGATCTACATGGACCTGATCCGGTTCGCGCTGATCGACAACTACGGGGCGGAGAACCTGCCGCCCCACGTCTGGCTCTTCGCGGTCGGCTGGGCCGTCGTGATCGGCCTCGGCGGTTTCGTGTACTTCTGGAAGGCTGAGGAGCGTTACGGCCGTGGCTGAGAACAACCAGGGGCGCGTCCCCACCGTCATCGCCGACGACGTGCACATCGTCTACCGCGTGAACACCGGCAGCTCCGGCAAGGGCAGCGCCACCGCGGCGCTCAGCAAGATCATGCGCCGGGGCAAGGGCGACGCGCCGGGCGTCCGGCGGGTCCACGCCGTGCGCGGTGTCTCCTTCACGGCGTACCGCGGCGAGGCCATCGGCCTCATCGGGTCGAACGGCTCCGGAAAGTCGACCCTGCTGCGCGCCATCGCGGGTCTGCTGCCCTGCGAGGCCGGCAAGGTCTACACCGACGGCCAGCCCTCGCTGCTGGGTGTGAACGCGGCGCTGATGAACGACCTCACCGGTGAGCGCAACGTCGTCCTCGGCGGTCTCGCGATGGGAATGAGCCGCGAGCAGATCAAGGAGCGCTACCAGGACATCGTCGACTTCTCGGGCATCAACGAGAAGGGCGATTTCATCTCCCTGCCGATGCGCACCTACTCCTCCGGTATGGCGGCGCGTCTGCGTTTCTCCATCGCGGCGGCCAAGGACCACGACGTCCTGATGATCGACGAGGCGCTCGCCACCGGTGACCGCAGCTTCCAGGTGCGTTCCGAGAACCGTATCCGGGAACTGCGGGAGAAGGCCGGCACGGTCTTCCTGGTGAGCCACAACAACAAGTCCATCCGCGACACCTGCGACCGGGTGCTGTGGCTGGAGAAGGGCGAACTCCTGATGGACGGGCCCACGGAGGAAGTCGTCTCGGCCTACGAGAAGGCGTCCAACGGCTGACCGCGAGTCGGTTTCGCCCGGGCCCCCGCCGCTTCACGCGGTGGGGGCCTCGGCATGTTTCCGTATTCCGGGGCGACATTAAGCGGCGCGACGAATACCCGGGAGGCCGTCGCGGCGTTGTACAGCGTAAGCTGATGCGGTCCTGAATCAAGCCAAGAGGGGACGATTCCCCACAGGTGAGCGGCCTGTGGAGAGTTCCGGGCACAGCCCCCGGGATACCCCGGCGGCGTGTCCGAAATAGGATGTATTGGGTCGGCAGTGTAGAACGGGAGATGTGACGGCAATGGCTACGGGAATTCTCCGGCCCCCAGGCTCTACGGCCGTCCCCGCCCCGGGCGGCGGGCGGTGACCCCCGGGCTCGGCATCCGCTCCTCGTCCGACACCGTCCACGTGCGCGCCACCCTCGACAAAGCGGCCGCGGAGAACTTCCCCGTGGCCCCCGTCTTCCTTCCCCGCGCCTGGCGCGAGGGCCTGACGGCGGTCTACGGCTACGCCCGCCTCGTCGACGACATCGGGGACGGCGACCTCGCCCCCGGCGGACTCGACGCCGTGCTCCTCGGCCTCGACCCGGCCGCCGTCGACGACCGGCTCGCCATGCTCGACGCCTTCGAGGCCGACCTGCTGCGCGTCTTCGGCGGCACGGACGGCCCGCCCCGGCACCCGCTGCTGCTGAACCTCCAGCCCGTCGTCCGCGCCCACGGCCTGACCCCCGAGCCGTTCCTCGGGCTCATCGAGGCCAACCGCCAGGACCAGCACGTCGCGCGCTACGAGACGTACGCCGACCTGCTCGGCTACTGCGAGCTCTCCGCGAACCCGGTGGGCCGCCTCGTGCTCTCGATCACCGGCACCAGCACCCCCGAGCGGATCCGCCGCTCCGACGCCGTGTGCACCGCCCTGCAGATCGTCGAGCACGTCCAGGACGTCGCCGAGGACCTCGGCCGCGACCGGATCTACCTCCCCGCCGAGGACATGCGGCAGTTCCACGTCACCGAATCCGACCTGGCCGCCCCGTCCGCCGGCGCGGCCGTACGCTCCCTGATCGCCTACGAGGCCGAGCGCGCGCACGAGCTGCTGGACGAAGGCGTCCCGCTCGTGGGCAGCGTGCACGGCAGACTCCGCCTGCTCCTCGCGGGATTCGTGGGAGGGGGGCGCGCCGCACTGCGAGCCGTCACCGCCGCCGGCTTCGACGTACTCCCCGGACCGCCGGGGCCCACCAAGAGCGGCCTGCTCCGCGAGGTGGCCGCCGTCCTGCGCACCGCGCCGAGAAAGGGGTGAGCCCGACCGTGGAGGGAACCGCACACGTGTCCGCACCCGTCCAGGCGGCCTACGGCTACTGCGAGGCCGTCACCGGATCGCAGGCGCGCAACTTCGCGTACGGCATCCGGCTGCTGCCCACCGACAAGCGGCAGGCGATGTCCGCGCTGTACGCCTTCTCCCGGCGGGTCGACGACATCGGCGACGGCACGCTGACGCCGGAGGCGAAGCTGGTCCGGCTGGAGGAGACCCGTGCGCTGCTCGGGCGGATCCGGGCCGAGGAGGTCGAGGAGGACGACACCGACCCGGTCGCCGTCGCCCTCGCGCACGCCTCGCGCCGCTTCCCGATCCCGCTCGGCGGCCTCGACGAACTCATCGACGGGGTCCTGATGGACGTCCGCGGCGAGACCTACGAAACCTGGGACGACCTCAAGGTCTACTGCCGCTGCGTGGCCGGGGCCATCGGGCGGCTCTCGCTCGGCGTGTTCGGCACGACCCCGGGCGCGCCCGAGGCCGCCCGCGCCGGCGAGTACGCCGACACGCTCGGCCTCGCCCTGCAACTGACCAACATCCTGCGGGACGTCCGCGAGGACGCGTCCAACGGGCGCACCTACCTGCCCGCCGAGGACCTCGCCAAGTTCGGCTGCTCGGAAGGCTTCCACGGCGACCGGGCACCCGCCGGCTCCGACTTCGCCGGGCTCGTCCACCACGAAGTCCGGCGCGCCCGCGCCCTGTTCGTGGAGGGCTACCGGCTGCTGCCCATGCTCGACCGGCGCAGCGGCGCCTGCGTGGCCGCCATGGCCGGCATCTACCGGCGCCTCCTCGACCGCATCGAGCGCGAGCCGGAGGCGGTGCTGCGGGGCCGCGTCTCGCTCCCGCCGCACGAGAAGGCGTACGTGGCCGTGCGCGGCCTCTCGGGCCTGGACGCCCGCACCATCTCCCGCCGGTCCTCCCGGAGGCGGGTGTGATGCCCCTGCTGACGCGGTCCGCCGCGCCGCGGCCGCCCGCGGTTTCCGGTGCAGGCCGGGCAAACTCGGCCTCGCCGGCGTTTGAGGCGCGGGGTCTGGGGCGGAGCCCCAGGTCTTTCCAGCCCGTCCGGCGCTTGAGGACCGGGGCCCGGGGCGGAGCCCCGGTTTCGGGAAGGGGCGGGGTGGGGGACTGCTCCGCGCAGCGGCACCCCGGGGCGGCCCGCACGCGAGGGGCCGGGCGCGCGGCGGGGCGCCTCCTCGGGCGTCGAACGTTTCCAGGCGCCGGGAAGCGCAGCGGGGTTGCGTTCGACGCCCTGCGGGGGTGCCCCGCCGCACACCCGACCCCGGCGGCGCGGGGTGCCGCCCGGGCAACCGCCGTGACGGCGGACGCGTCTCTTCCGGTGGGCTCCGGCCGCGCCCGGCGGGACATGCGCGAGCAGCGCCGTACGACCGGCCCGGAGGGCCACCGGACCACCTTGGAGGGCGCATGAGCGGCAGCGACCAGCGTGCCGTCGTCGTCGGCGGCGGCCTCGCCGGCGTCACCGCCGCGCTCGAACTCGCCGACGCCGGGCTGAAGGTGACCCTCCTCGAAGGCCGCCCCCGGCTCGGCGGGCTCGCCTTCTCCTTCAAGCGCGGCGAACTCACCGTCGACAACGGCCAGCACGTCTACCTGCGCTGCTGCACCGCCTACCGCTGGTTCCTCGACCGCGTCGACGGCGCCGCCCTCGCGCCCCTGCAGGAGCGCCTCGACGTACCCGTCCTCGACGTGGCCCACCCGCGTGGCCCGCGCCTCGGCCGGCTGCGCCGCAGCGCCCTGCCCGTGCCCCTGCACCTGGCCGGGTCGCTGGCCCGCTACCCGCACCTCTCCCTCGCCGAGCGCGCGAGCGTCGGCCGCGCCGCCCTCGCGCTGCGCCGCCTCGACCCCGCCGACCCGGCCCTGGACGGAGTGGACTTCGCGACCTGGCTCGGCCGCTACGGCCAGTCCGCCCGTACCATCGAGGCCCTCTGGGACCTCGTCGGCATCGCCACGCTCAACGCCACCGCCCAGCACTCCTCACTCGGCCTGGCCGCCATGGTCTTCAAGACCGGCCTGCTCTCCGAGAACGGCGCCGCCGACATCGGCTGGGCCCGCGTACCCCTCGGGGACCTGCACGACACCCTCGCCCGCAAGCAGCTCGACGCGGCCGGCGTACGGACCGGGCTGCGCACCCGGGTCACGGGCATCTCCGCCACGCCGGGAGGGACCTGGCGGGTCGACACCGAGGGCGAATCCCTGGAGGCAGCGACGGTCGTACTCGCCGTCCCGCAGCGCGAGGCGCACGGGCTCCTGCCGGCCGGGGCGCTGCCCGACCCCGACAAGCTCCTCGACATCGGCACCGCGCCGATCCTCAACGTCCACGTGGTCTACGACCGCAAGGTCCTCAGGCAGCCCTTCTTCGCCGCGCTCGGCTCGCCGGTGCAGTGGGTCTTCGACCGCACCGACTCCTCCGGACTGCCCGACGGCGGCCAGTACCTGGCGCTGTCCCAGTCCGCCGCCCAGGACGACATCGACGAACCCGTCTCCGTCCTGCGCGCCAAGTACCTTCCGGAGCTGGAGCGGCTGCTGCCCGCCGCGCGGGGCGCCAAGGTACGGGACTTCTTCGTCACCCGGGAGCGGACGGCCACGTTCGCCCCCACCCCCGGCGTCGGCCGGCTGCGCCCCGGGGCGCGGACCGACACGCCGGGGCTCTACTTGGCCGGTGCGTGGACTGCCACCGGTTGGCCCGCGACCATGGAGAGCGCCGTCAGGAGCGGACTGGGCGCGGCACACGCCGCACTCGCCGCCCTCGGCCGCCACCGCGAAAACCCTCTGCAGGAGGCGGCATGACGACCATCAGCACGACCGCAGCACGTACAGGAACCAGAGGAGAGCCAGTGAACCCGGGGAATCCGGCTGTCGAGAACACGGGTGCCAGTGTGGGCACGGCCGGAGGGGGCGTCGAGACGGCCGACACGCTCGCCCTGCTGGAGCGCGGCCGCACCCTGTCGACCCCCGTGCTCCGTGCCGCCGTCGACCGGCTCGCGGCGCCCATGGACACCGTCGCCGCCTACCACTTCGGCTGGATCGACGCCCAGGGCAACCCGGCGGACGGCGACGGCGGCAAGGCCGTGCGGCCCGCGCTCGCACTGCTCTCCGCCGAGGCCGCCGGAGTGCCCGCCGAGGTCGGCATCCCGGGCGCCGTCGCGGTCGAGCTCGTGCACAACTTCTCGCTGCTGCACGACGACCTCATGGACGGCGACGAGCAGCGCCGCCACCGCGACACGGTGTGGAAGGTCCACGGACCGGCCCAGGCCATCCTCGTCGGCGACGCGCTGTTCGCCCTCGCCAACGAGGTCCTGCTGGAACTCGGCACGGTCGAGGCCGGGCGCGCGACGCGCCGGCTGACCACGGCCAGCCGCAAGCTCATCGACGGCCAGGCCCAGGACATCTCGTACGAGCACCGCGAGAGCGTCACCGTCGAGGAGTGCCTGGAGATGGAGGGCAACAAGACCGGCGCCCTCCTCGCCTGCGCGGTGTCCATCGGCGCGGTGCTCGGCGGCGCGGACGACCGCACGGCCGACAAGCTGGAGGAGTACGGCTACCACCTGGGCCTCGCCTTCCAGGCGGTGGACGACCTGCTCGGCATCTGGGGCGACCCGGACGCCACCGGCAAGCAGACGTGGAGCGACCTGCGCCAGCGCAAGAAGTCCCTGCCGGTCGTCGCCGCGCTGGCGGCGGGCGGCCCGGCCTCGGCCGAACTGGCCGAGCTGCTCGCGGCGGACGCGAAGAGCAGCGACTTCGAGAACTTCTCGGAGGAGGAGTTCGCGGCCCGCGCGGCGCTCATCGAGGCGGCGGGCGGCCGCCAGTGGACGGCGGACGAGGCACGCCGCCAGCACGCGATCGCGATCCGCGCGCTGGACGACGTGGACATGCCGCAGCGGGTGCGCGAGCAGCTGGTCGCACTCGCCGACTTCGTCGTCGTGCGCAAGAGGTGATCGCCACCCGACGGCGGATATGACTCGCGAGTCGCCGGCCGGCGCGGACGCGCCGGCCGACGGCAGACCCCAGCACAGCAGAGGACCGACTGCACGAAGGGGAAGCCATGACAGCGACGACCGACGGCAGCGCGGACAGCGCCGGCGCCGGCAGCGGATACGAACCCGGCCCGGCGGCGGCTGAAGGCGCCGGCGCGCCGGACACCGGCCGCCCGGCCCCCGCCGGGCAGGCCGAGCCCGGCCCCCCGGAGCCCGCCCCCGCCCGACCAGGTACCCCGCGCGCCGGCGCGGACGCCCTGCCCGGCCCGACACCGGACCGGGCGCGGCCGACGGCCCGGACATCCACGGACCCGACCGGGGCCGGTCCTCGGGCCGCGGAACCGCGCGAGCCGCAGGACGCGGGCACCATCGCCGCGCAGGAGGCCGCCGCCCGGGCGACGCGGCACCTGCTGGAGCGTCAGGACCCCGCCGGATGGTGGAAGGGCGACCTGGAGACCAACGTCACCATGGACGCCGAGGACCTCCTGCTGCGGCAGTTCCTCGGGATCCGCGACGAGGCCACCACGCACGCCGCCGCCCTCTTCATCCGGGGCGAGCAGAACGCGGACGGAACCTGGGCCACCTTCCACGGCGGGCCGCCCGAACTCTCCGCCACCATCGAGGCGTACGTCGCGCTGCGCCTGGCCGGGGACGCCCCCGACGCCCCGCACATGGTCCGGGCCTCCGCCTGGATCCGCGCCCGCGGCGGGATCGCCGCCGCCCGGGTCTTCACCCGGATCTGGCTCGCCCTCTTCGGCTGGTGGAGCTGGGACCACCTGCCCGAACTCCCGCCCGAGCTGGTGTTCCTGCCGTCCTGGGTGCCGCTGAACATCTACGACTTCGGCTGCTGGGCCCGCCAGACCATCGTCCCGCTCACCGTGGTCTCCGCGCTGCGCCCGGTCCGCCCGGCCCCCTTCGCGCTGGACGAACTGCACACCGACGCCCGCGCGCCCTACCCGGCCCGGCGGCTCGCGCCGGCCACGACCTGGGACGGCGCCTTCCAGCGGATGGACAAGGCCCTCCACGTCTACCGGCGCTTCGCCCCCCGCCGGCTGCGCAAGGCGGCCATGGCCGCCGCCGGCCGGTGGATCGTCGAACGCCAGGAGAACGACGGCTGCTGGGGCGGCATCCAGCCCCCCGCCGTGTACTCGGTCATCGCCCTGCACCTGCTCGGCTACGACCTCGGCCACCCCGTGATGCGCGCCGGGCTGGAATCCCTGGACCGCTTCGCGGTCTGGCGCGAGGACGGCGCCCGGATGATCGAGGCCTGCCAGTCCCCGGTCTGGGACACCTGCCTCGCCGCCATCGCGCTGGCCGACGCCGGGCTGCCCCCCGACCACCCCGCGCTGGTGAAGGCCGCCGACTGGATGCTCGGCGAGGAGATCGTCCGCACCGGCGACTGGGCGGTGCGCAGGCCCGGACTCGCCCCGGGAGGCTGGGCGTTCGAGTTCCACAACGACACCTACCCCGACATCGACGACACGGCCGAGGTGATCCTCGCGCTGCGCCGGATCGACCACCCGGACCCGGCCCGCGTCGAGGCCGCCATCGCCCGCGGTGTTTCCTGGACCCTCGGCATGCAGTCCGGGAACGGCGCCTGGGCCGCCTTCGACGCCGACAACACCAGCGTCCTCCCCAACCGGCTGCCCTTCTGCGACTTCGGCGAGGTCGTCGACCCGCCCTCCGCCGACGTCACCGCGCACGTCGTGGAGATGCTCGCCTTCGAGGGCAAGGCGGGCCTCGCCCGCACCCGGCGCGGCATCGCCTGGCTGCTCGCCGAACAGGAGCCGGAGGGCTGCTGGTTCGGCCGCTGGGGCACCAACTACGTCTACGGGACGGGATCGGTGGTCCCGGCCCTGACCGCCGCCGGCATCGCCCCGTCGCACACCGCGATCCGGCGGGCCGTGCGCTGGCTGGAATCCGTACAGAACGAGGACGGCGGTTGGGGCGAGGACCAGCGCTCCTACAAGGACCGGGCCTGGGCCGGGAAGGGCGACTCCACCGCCTCGCAGACCGCATGGGCGCTGATGGCCCTGATGGCGGCCGGCGAGCGGGAGGGCAAGGCCGTGGAGAGGGGCGTCGCCCACCTCGTACGGACGCAAGGCCAGGACGGCTCCTGGGACGAACCGCACTTCACCGGCACCGGCTTCCCCTGGGACTTCTCCATCAACTACCACCTGTACCGGCAGGTCTTCCCGCTGACCGCGCTCGGCCGCTACCTGCACGGCGAACCGTTCACCGCGGCCGGGGAGTCCTGATGCCCACCGCCGGAGCGGACCGGGCCGAGAACCCGGACCCGCTGCTCGTCGCCTGCGCCCTGCGCATCGAGCAGGCCGCACTGCGCAGCGCGGGCCGGGGCGCCCCGCAGGCGTACGAGCTCCTGCGCACCGGCATGGGCCCGCGCGCCGCCGAGCGGGCCGTCGGCCGGGCACTGGAGAGACCGGGGATGGACCGGGCGGCCGTCCTCGCGACCGGGTTCTGCGCCGGGCTCGTCCCCGGCATGCACCCCGGCGACCTGGTCGTGGCCGAGGAGACCCGGGACCCGCAGGGGACCGTCACCTGCACCGGCAGCGCCCTGCTCGCCGAGGCACTGGCCCGGGCCGCCCCCGGCCGGACCGTGCACACCGGCGCACTGACCGGATCGGACCACGTCGTCCGCGGCCAGGAGCGCGCGCAGCTGCGCGCGACCGGCGCGATCGCGGTCGACATGGAGTCGGCGTCCACCCTGTGGACCGCGACCCGCGGCCACCGCCCTCCGTCGGGTGGGGGACGTCCGGTTGCGGCCGTCCGGGTGATCGTGGACGCTCCGGAACATGAGCTCGTCCGTATCGGCACGGTTCGCGGTGGAATATCGGCCTTCCGTGTTCTCCGTGCCGTGCTGCCCGCGTTCTACGACTGGCACCGTTCTTTGCTGCTCCCCAGGAGGTGAGCCAGATGGCCATGCCGCTGCGACAGTCCATCAGGGTCGGGACCTATCTTCTCGAACAGAAGCTCCGCAGGCGTGAGAAGTTCCCGCTGATCGTCGAACTCGAACCGCTCTACGCCTGCAACCTCGCCTGCGAGGGCTGCGGGAAGATCCAGCACCCCGCGGGAGTGCTCAAGCAGCGCATGCCGGTCGCCCAGGCGGTCGGCGCCGTGCTGGAGTCCGGAGCGCCCATGGTGTCCATCGCGGGCGGCGAACCCTTGATGCACCCGCAGATCCACGAGATCGTCCGACAGTTGGTGGCGAAGCGGAAGTACGTCTTCCTCTGCACGAACGCGCTGCTGCTGCGCAAGAAGATCGAGAAGTTCACGCCTTCGCCCTATTTCGCCTTCGCCGTGCACATCGACGGCCTGCGCGAACGGCACGACGAGTCCGTGGCCAAGGAAGGCGTCTTCGACGAGGCGGTCGCGGCCATCAAGGAGGCGAAGAAGCGCGGGTTCCGGGTGACCACCAACTCCACCTTCTTCAACACCGACACCCCGCAGACGATCATCGAGGTCCTCAACTACCTCAATGACGACCTCCAGGTCGACGAAATGATGATCTCGCCCGCCTATGCCTACGAAAAGGCCCCCGACCAGGAGCACTTCCTGGGCGTCGAACAGACCCGCGAACTCTTCAAGAAGGCCTTCGCGGGCGGCAACCGCCGGCGGTGGCGGCTCAACCACTCTCCGCTCTTCCTCGACTTCCTCGAAGGAAAGGCCGATTTCCCCTGCACGGCCTGGGCCATTCCGAATTACTCCCTCTTCGGCTGGCAGCGCCCCTGCTATCTGATGAGCGACGGCTACGTTCCCACCTACCGGGAACTGATCGACGAGACGGACTGGAGCAAGTACGGCCGCGGCAAGGACCCGCGCTGCGCCAACTGCATGGCGCACTGCGGCTACGAACCCACCGCCGTCCTCGCCACCATGGGCTCGCTCAAGGAATCCCTCCGCGCGGCCCGCGAGACGATCGGCGGCAACCGGGACCAGTCGGCATGACAGCGGAGTCACGAGGGGGGAAGGGCTTCGACCTCGGCGCCCTGCTGGCGGCGCGCGGGGCGGAGCGGTACGAGTTGCACGCCAGGCACCTCAACCACCAACTGCCCCGGATGCTGCACACCATCGGCTTCGACAAGGTCTACGAGCGGGCCGAGGGCGCCCACTTCTGGGACGCCGAGGGCAACGACTACCTGGACATGCTGGCCGGCTTCGGGGTGATGGGCCTGGGCCGCCACCACCCCGTCGTACGGCAGGCCCTGCACGACGTCCTGGACGCCCAGCTCGCCGACCTCACCCGCTTCGACTGCCAGCCGCTGCCCGGGCTGCTGGCCGAGAAGCTGCTCTCCCACAGCCCGCACCTGGACCGGGTCTTCTTCGGCAACAGCGGGACCGAGGCCGTGGAGACGGCCCTGAAGTTCGCCCGGTACGCCACCGGGCGAACGAGGATCCTGTACTGCGACCACGCCTTCCACGGACTGACCACGGGCTCGCTCTCGGTCAACGGGGAGAGCGGCTTCCGCGACGGTTTCGCCCCGCTGCTCCCCGATACGAGGATCGCGCTCGGGGACCTGGCAGCCCTGGAGCGAGAGCTCCGCAAGGGAGACGTGGCCGGCCTCGTCGTCGAGCCGATCCAGGGCAAGGGGGTCCTCGCGGCCCCGCCCGGATTCCTGTCGGCCGCGCAGGAACTGCTGCACCGGCACAAGGCACTGCTGATCGCGGACGAGGTGCAGACCGGCCTGGGACGTACCGGCGATTTCTACGCCTACCAGCACGAGCCGGGCGTGGAGCCGGACCTGGTGTGCGTGGCCAAGGCGCTGTCGGGCGGCTACGTGCCGGTCGGCGCGACCCTCGGCAAGGACTGGATCTTCAAGAAGGTCTACTCCTCCATGGACCGGGTGCTCGTGCACTCCGCGAGCTTCGGCTCCAACGCGCAGGCGATGGCCGCCGGGCTCGCGGTGCTCTCGGTCATGGAGGACGAGGAGATCGTGGCGGGCGCCCGGGCGATGGGCGACCTGCTGCACGGGCGGCTGGCCGCGCTCGTGGACGAGTACGAACTGCTCCACGAGGTCCGCGGGCGCGGGCTGATGATCGGCATCGAGTTCGGCCGGCCGACCTCACTGGGGCTGCGCAGCCGCTGGACGATGCTCCAGGCGGCCCGCAAGGGGCTCTTCGCGCAGATGGTCGTGGTGCCCCTGCTCCAGAAGCACCGGATCCTCACCCAGGTCTCCGGGGACCATCTGGAGGTGATCAAGCTCATCCCGCCGCTGATCGTGGACGAGCGCGACGTCGACCGGTTCGTCGTGGCCTTCCGCGCGGTCATGGACGATGCGCACGGCGGCTCGGGGCTCATGTGGGACTTCGGCAGGACCCTGGTCAAGCAGGCGGTCGGCAACCGCTGAGCGGGGCGGAGGGGGCGGCGCCCGGTGTGCGCTCCCCCTCCGACCGGCACGTCAGTCGAGCAGCCGCTCGCGCAGCCGGCTCCGGGTCCCGGGCGTGAGCCCGAGGCCCTCCTCCAGGTAGCGGTCCACCCCGCCCCAGGTCTCCTCGATGGTGTCGAAGGCCGCGACCAGGTATTCGGCGCGGGCGTCGAAGAGCGGGGAGAGCAGCTCCATCACCTCGGGGGAGCGGGCCTCGGCGGACTCGTCGCTCCGGCGGACCCGGTAGCGGCGGTGCGGGGCGTTCGACTCCAGGTAGTCCGCGACGATCGCCTCGCGCTCGACGTCCAGCGCCAGCAGGGTGACGGCGATCGACAGGCCGGCCCGGTCCTTGCCGGCGGCGCAGTGCATGAGCGCCGGCACGCTGTCCTCGGCGAGGGCGTGCAGGACCCGGCTGTGCTCGGCGGTGCGGCTCTTGATCATCGCCCGGTACGAGTTCGTCATCCGGGCGGCGGCCTTCCCGTCGCCCAGGATCGTGCGGAGCTGTTCGAGATCGCCGTCGCGGACCATCTTCCAGAACTCGCGACCGTCGGCCGGGTCCGAGAGCGGGATGTTGACGTTCCGCACGCCGGGCAGTTCCACGTCCGGGCCCTCCAGCGCGTGGTCGGCGCCGTTGCGGAAGTCGAAGACGGTGTGGAGGCCGAGCGAACCGAGGAATTCTGTATCGGTTTCAGTGGCATGCGCCAGATGTCCGCTTCGGAACAGTCGTCCCGTCCTGACCCTTCGTCCATCAGAAGTCGGCAATCCGCCCACATCGCGGAAATTGCGCACTCCGGACAGTTCCGGCTCCTGTATCTGCTGGGTCAAGGGAACTCCTCCGCTTCGTGATGCTGCTTCTGGGTGCTCTGTCCGAATTACACTACTTGGCGACAACTTGCCATAAGCGGAGGCGAGATCGGGCGCGTCCCCGTGAGCCAGATCATACGGTGACCGTGAGTGCCTGATCGCGAAAGCCGAATGCCCGCGCCGGAGCGGTTGTTGGCGGACGGGAATGGACGGAGGGTGACCGGCATTCCCCCGGTTTCCCGTCCCTGTGATTCCGTCAGGAAATTCGCGGCTTGTTCGGCACGGCCTTTTGGGATTACGTTCGCGACCGATCCGGGTGGATCGCCGAATCCTGCCGCCGCCCGGAAACCGCACTCGACCATTCACGCGCGGCAGGAGCGGGGGAACCAGGTAAGCCGCTGTCCCGGAACTCAAGCCCGGGACGGCTAGGGGTGAAGCCGTACATGTTCCGTTCATGTGCGGCCGGACATCTCCAGTCCGAACCCGACAGCTCACCTCGCAGGCACCGGAGAGGAATGCGACATGCCTGCAAAGGGTAAGCACCGCCGCCCCAAGTCCCTTTCGATATCGCGCGGCTTCGCCGTCGCCGGTACCGGTGGCGCGGCCCTCGCGCTGCCGCTGATGGGCGCCGCCGGCGCCCACGCGGCCGGTGCCCCGGCGGCCGCCACGACGGCCCGGGCCGTCGAGGCACCCGTGGCGGCCCCGCAGGTCTCCGCCCCGCTCCGGGCAGAGGCCGCGCCGACGGCCTACACGGTCGTCCCGGGTGACTACCTCTCCAAGATCGCCGCCGAGCGCCACCTGTCCGGCGGCTGGCAGCAGCTCTACGCCGACAACCGCGAGGCGGTCGGCGCCAACCCCGATCTGATCCACCCCGGCCTGAAGCTGAACCTCGGCGGTGCGGCCGAGGCGGCCCCGGCTCAGGCTCCGGCTCCGGCGGAATCCGCCCCGAAGGCCGCTCCCAGGACCGCGCACAAGGCGGCCCCGAAGTCCGCTCCTCAGGCGGCCGAGCAGGCGCCCGAGCAGGCGGCCCCGGCGCAGCAGGAGTCCGCGGTCGAGGCCCCCGCGGCCAAGACGTCGGCCTCCGGCTTCGTGGCCCCGCTCGCCAGTACCGGCATCTCCACCCAGTACAAGGTCGCGGGCAGCATGTGGTCCTCCGGCTACCACACCGGTGTCGACTTCATCGCGAGCTCCGGCACCACGGTCCGGGCCGTCGGCGCGGGTACCGTCGTCTCGGCCGGCTGGGGCGGCGCGTACGGCAACGAGGTCGTCATCCGGCACGCGGACGGCAACTACTCGCAGTACGGCCACCTCTCCTCGCTGTCCGTCTCCGTCGGCCAGAGCGTCACCGCGGGCCAGACCATCGGCCTGTCCGGTTCCACCGGCAACTCCACCGGCCCCCACCTGCACTTCGAGATCCGCACGGGCCCGTCCTACGGCTCCGACATCGACCCGCTGAGCTACCTCCGCGCCAAGGGCGTCAGCATCTGACGGCGGCCGCCGCAGGAGCGCAGGCACACGTGAGGCCGGGACCCGAGGGGGGTCCCGGCCTCACGTGTACGTATTCCTTATCCCCCGGGTGGTAAAGATCACGGCCCGTCAACCCCTCATTACGTTGGCGTAGGTTGGTTACGAGAGTGAAGGATGTCGTCTCGTGGCAGCGACGACGACGAAACCCAAGACCATCGGCTCGTACGCGGCGATCGGGGACAGCTTCACCGAGGGCGTGGGGGACCCGGGACCCGGGGACACTTATCTCGGCTGGGCGGACCGGCTCGCCGTGCTCCTGGCCGACCGGCATCCAGAAGGCGAATTCCGGTACGCGAACCTGGCCGTGCGCGGCAAACTCCTCGACCAGATCGTGGCCGACCAGGTCCCGCGGGCCAAGGCGCTCGCGCCGGACCTCGTGACCTTCTGCGCGGGCGGCAACGACATCATCCGGCCCGGCACCGACCCCGACGACGTGGCGGAGCGCTTCGAGGCGGCCGTGGCCGACCTCGCCGGAGCCGTCGGCCGGGTCGTGATCACCACCGGCTTCGACACCCGGGGCGTACCGGTCCTCAAGCACCTGCGGGGCAAGGTGGCGACGTACAGCGTCCACGTCCGCGCCATCGCCGACCGGTACGACTGCCCGGTCCTCGACCTCTGGTCCCTGAAATCAGTACAGGACCGAAGGGCGTGGGACACCGACCGGCTGCACCTGTCGCCCGAGGGGCACACCCGGGTCGCGCTGCGCGCCGCCCAGGTGCTCGGACTGGACGTGCCGGCCGACCCCGACCAGCCGTGGCCGCCGGAGCGCCCGCGCGGATCGGTCGACGTGACCCGGGACAACATCCACTGGGCGCGAGAGCACCTGGTTCCCTGGATCGGCCGGCGGCTGCGCGGGGAGTCCTCCGGTGACCACGTCGAGGCGAAGCGGCCGGACCTGCTGCCGCTGTAGACGGGGGGAGCGGGGGAGGGGGAGACGACACGCGAGGGGAAGGCGGAATCCTCGGGGGCCGGTGTGCGTTGGGATGCTCGTAGACCGACGGACATCCCGACCGCGCCGTCATCCGACCGCACCGTCACTGGAGGCGCCTTGACCGGCTCTCGTCCCCTGCGTCCGCAGCTGCGTGCCCTGCGGCCCGAAGCCTTCGGCGCGGACCCCTCGGGCAAGCGGCTGGAGCGGATCCAGCGCTCGCCGAACTTCGCCGACGGCGTCTTCCAGAACCCCGTCGGTGCCCGGAGCAGGCCCTCCGGGTCGATGGCGGAGTTCGCCAAGATCTACTTCCACCGCGAGCAGCGGATCGGGCGGGCTCCCGCCGCACCGATCCCGGTCTACCCGACCACCCTCGCCGAGCTGGCGAAACCGCCGGTGAGCGGGGTGCGCCTGACCTGGATGGGGCACTCCAGCGTGCTCGCCGAGATCGACGGCCGCCGGGTGCTCTTCGACCCCGTGTGGGGCACGCGGTGCTCGCCCTTCCCCTTCGCCGGTCCCAAGCGGCTGCACCCCGTACCGGTCCCACTGGCCTCGCTGGGCGCGGTCGACGTCGTGGTCATCTCGCACGACCACTACGACCACCTGGACCTGCCGACGATCAAGGCGCTGGCCGGTACGGACACGGTCTTCGCGGTCCCGCTGGGCGTCGGTGCGCACCTGGAGCACTGGGGCGTCCCGGCCGACCGGCTGCGCGAGCTGGACTGGAACGAGAGCACCAAGATCGCGGGCCTCACTCTCACCGCGACCCCCGCCCGGCACTTCTGCGGCCGCGGCCTGCGCAACCAGCAGCACACCCTGTGGGCCTCCTGGGTCGTCGCGGGCGACGAGCACCGGATCTACCACAGCGGGGACACCGGCTACTTCCCCGGCTTCCGGGAGATCGGTGCCGAGCACGGCCCCTTCGACGCCACGATGATCCAGATCGGCGCGTACTCGGAGTACTGGCCCGACATCCACATGACCCCCGAGGAGGGTGTGCGCGCCCACCTCGACCTGCAGGGCGGTGCCCCGCACGGCGTGTTCCTCCCGATCCACTGGGGCACCTTCAACCTGGCCCTGCACCCGTGGGCCGAGCCGGGCGAGTGGACGGTCGACGCGGCTGAGGAGGCCGGCCAGCCGGTAGCCCTCCCGCGCCCCGGCGAGCCCTTCGAACCTGCCGGAACGCTGCCCGTGGATCCCTGGTGGCGTCCGATCGCGCACCCGATCGCCCACCCGTGGCGTCGCCCGAAGGCGATGGATCCGGTGTCGAGCGAGCCTCCGGTCGACGATCTGGACCTGGCGGGCGAGCGGTGACCCCGGAGGTGGACCTGACACGGGCCGCACGGCACCCGGTGTAGTCGTGCGCACACGGATCGTGCGGATTCCGGCGGTGGCGGGGAGCCGCCGAGGTGAGGGGCGAACCGCGTCGTGGCCCGTACGTGCGTCGGGCTGTTCGTCGAGGCCCGCGCGGACCCGGGAGACCTCGCTCTTGGATCTGCCGGTGTCCGACTGAGCCGAGCGAGTGCACCGGCAGTCGATGCACGCCAGGGCCCAGGGCCTGAATCCGTGACTTCTCGTCCACGCGGAACACCAATGCCCGCCCGGGCGGGTCCGGGTGGAGGCCGACACCATCGTGGACCCTGTCGACGAAGCGACCCCTGTGGCCATCTGTTGGTCGGTCACCGAGCTGGGGCTGCCGGAACGCGGCACGTCCCCAGGCCGGTGATCGGGTACTGCGTGAAGCGGCCCGCCGACGGCCGGCCGCCTGCGGCGTCGGACTAGTCGGCCACGGAGATACGGGTCTTGTGGTGCTTCGGGGTCTCGGCCTCGTCCAGGAGGGCGATCGCGAGGTCCGCGTAGGAGAGGTGGCTGGTGCCGTCCTCCTTGGTCAGGAGCTGGTCGCCGCCGACACGGTAGGTGCCGGTGCGCTCGGCCTCGTCGAGGAGCATCGGCGGGGTGACGACCAGCCAGTCCAGGTCCGTCGTGGCGGAGCGGAAGACCTCGAGCCCGGCCGCGTGGCCCTTCGAGAACTCCAGGAAGGCCTCCGGGAAGTCCGGGCCGTCCATGATGCGCTGGCCCGGGGCGAACTCCAGGTTGGAGACGAGGCCGATGATCAGGGCCCGGCGGACGCCGGCCTGCGGCAGGCCCTCCAGGAGCGCGTGGGCGGCGCCGACGAAGAACGGCTCCGGGGCGGAGGAGGCGTCGTAGACGGCGCTGATGGCAATGTCGTGGCCCTCGGCCGCGGCGGCGATGCTGTGGACGTTGGTCACGTCACCGGCGACGACCTGGACGCGGGCGGAGGCCAGGTCCTCGTACTTGGCGGGGTCGCGGACGACGGCGGTCACATCGTGGCCGCGGGACAGGGCCTCCGTCACCACGGCACGACCGGCCTTGCCACCGGCTCCGAAGACAACAACCTTGCTCATATTGGATGCCTTTCTCGCTTCTCAGGGCCACGGGGGAAGTTCACCGGCCCGAAAATGACGGTAGTCAAGGAGATCTGGGCGAGCAACGGGAGTTGACCCCAGAGTTCCTTAGGGGGTCGCGGGCGTCGTGGTGGTGCCTCCCGGAATTCCGTCAGGGGTGCCGTGGAGCATCCCGTCCTCCTCGCTCTCGACGAGCGGGACCAGGCCGTTGTGACGGATGAGGTATCCGGCCTGGAGGCGGGTGCGGGCTCCGATGCGCTGCATCACGTCCGAGATGCGGCGCTGGCAGGTCCGGGGGGAGATGCCCAGTTGGCGCGCGATCGACTTGTCGTCATGGCCGCTGACTAGCATCCGCAGCACCGCATCGTTCAGTGAATCCGAAATGGATCGGATCTCGCGAGGGTCGAATTCGGGATTGAACGGCTCGGAGATCGCCCAGGCGTATTCGAAGGACTGGACCACGAACTGGACGACGTTGGGGTCGCGGATGAGTGCGGCGCCCTTCGGATTGTCCGGGAGGGTGATGACGGCGATGGCCCGGTCGTACACGATGGCCCGTGTGAAGGCGCTTCCGCTGGTGCGCACTTCGGCGCCGTTGTCGATGATCCTGGTGACGTAGTCCCTGGTGGGTTGGTCGAACCGGGCGGTGTGCTGGTACAGGGTGCGCATGCGCACTCCGCGCTGCAGGATGAGGCTGTCCCGCCGGGCCGTCTCCTCCAGGATCTCGGGGCTCCGTGCACCGCCCGGCTGCGAGGTGATGAGCTCGGACTGGCATTCGTCCGCCAGTCGGCCCAGGACCCCGCGTACCGCGTCGAGGTCGTCGATGCGCTCGATGCCCGAGCTGCGGGAGCCGTCCGAGGTGCCGGCGCGGTAGAGCGGCAGCAGGCTGTGGATCTGCTGGCGCACTTGTTCCACCGCCAGCTGCCGGGCGCGCAGCTCCTCGTCGTAGGGGGAGAGGAGTTGGAGGGAGGCGGAGGCGGGGTCGACGACGACGAACTGTCCGCGCTCGCCCCCAGTGACCTGAAGAAGCCTCAATTTGACCAAATCGCCGATGGCTGAGTGGACTTGAAGCAGAGTGAGGTCGAGGTCGTCGGCGCAGGTGGACACGTCGATGGTCACGCGCTGGACCGCGTAGGAGTAGACCCGATGGGTGGCCGTGTCCGGCTGAGGGACGCTGGAGACGTCCGGTAGGTCCAGATTTGTCAAGGTTTGCAGCCTCTCCGATTTCCGCCAGTCGTCAACTGGATCCTACGCAGTCACGAGTCCGCCGCCTCTGACCTGGGATGATTGTCAACAGCGGGGGAAACGCCGCGGACCAGAGAGCGGTTTGCTGCTCCTGGATGTTTAGGCTCATTGCTCGGGGGAACTGATGACGCTCATACATGCAAATATTCGCACTTTTGTCACCCTTGTCCTTTTAAGCGCAGCTCTCGCTGGGCTCTTCGTCGCGAGTGTGGGCTCGGGACGTGCTGCGGACCGGATCGTCACCACCGTCGGCGTAGCGGCAGCCGTGCAGGTCGGCACGCACGCGGACGATCAGGGTTGGGGCTGAACCGACCATCCGTACGCGGGTTCCGCGACGGTGTGAAGGTCACTGGGGCGCAGCCCTGTGAAGCAGGCTAGGGGGATAAGGCTGATGGCTTCCATCCACAACGCATTCGGATGGAAAGTACTCCGCGACACGCTCGCCGACGCGATCGCGGGATACGGAAGAACGGCTCTGGTGACCGGTCCGGTCGCCTCGGGCAAGACGACGCTTTTGAGTTCATTCGCCGAATACGCCGCGCGGCGCGGTGTGCTCGTGCTCCGGGCCGACTGTTCGCGCTTCATGCCGAACGGCCCGCTGAGTTTGGCCCGTCGACTGACGGGTGCGCAGTCCGAGTCTCCGCATGACTCCGGTCTGCCCTCCGAAGAGGAGGAGTTGGAGGCTGACGAGGCCATCGCGCACATCGTCGAACTGTCGTACAGGAGCACCGTGCTCGTGTGCGTCGACGACCTGCGCCATGCGCACCCCGCCTCCGCCGCGTTCCTCGCACGGCTGGCCTCGGCCATCGGTGACCGTCCGGTTCTCGTCGTGGCCACCGACCGGATGGGGGCGCCGAACGGCTACCACTGGCTCGCCCAGGAGCTGACCGGCCGTTCGACGTTCCGGAAGATCTCGCTCACCTCGATCCCGCCCGAGCAGCTCGTCGCTCTGGCGGAGGCCGAGTTCAACCTCGTCCTCGATGCGGACACCGCGTCCAGGCTGCTGAGGCTCTCCAACGGCAACATGCTCGTCACCAGGGCCCTGCTCCGCGACCTCGTGGCGGACCGGGACCTGCGCCCGGCCCTCGGGGAGACCACCCAGGTCCCCATCGGGCCCGGGTACGCGCCGGCCGTCCTGGAGACACTGCACCGCCTCGACCCCGAGATACGGGAGATCGCGGAGGTGATCGCCGCCGCGGGGGAGCACGAGTCGGCACGCCTGATCGCCGAGATCTCGGGCAACGAGATCGCCGTCGTCGAGGAGGCCATGCGAGAACTCGTCGCGGCGGGCCTCCTCGCGGCCGGCGGCTTCCGCCACGAGGTGGCACGCGGCGCCATCCTCGGCGACATGCCCCGCCGCCGCCGGGTGGCCCTGGGCAAGCAGACCGCCATCGCGCTCAAGGACGCCGGGGCGTCGACGGAGGACGCCGCACAGTGGCTGGAGTCCTTCCAGAACGGCCCCGTGTCGCCGCGGCCGCCGCAGCGCAGCACCGGGGACGACTTCCGGATCTCCGGCCGCAGGCTCGAAACCCTCTGGGACGCCCGGGACATCCTGGGCACCATCGACCAGGGCATCCACGACCTCACGGCCCGTGAGGACCTGCGCCTGATGGACCTGGAGGGCGGGAAGCTCCTCGTCGCCGCCGAGTTCCCCGGGCTGCTGCGCCAGGCCGTCGAGGAGCGGTCGCTGCGCCGGCGGATCGACACCACCTCGGTCCAGGGGGCTCGGTATGCCGCCGCATGGTCCTTCGCCGGGACGCTGACCGGCCGTACCGACCCGGTGCGCGCCGGCCTGCTGGCGGACCAGGCGCTCGAACGCAGCATCTTCACGGACGAGATGGCGCCCGCCACGCTAGCCGCCCTCTGGGCGCACGTGTACGGGGGCCGGTCCGAGCGGGCCCGCTCCTGGTGCGACCGGTTCCTGGCGGACACCACGGACCACCAGGCCGTGGCATGGAGGGCCTCGCTCACCGCGCTGCGGGCCGAAGCGGCCCTGCGGACGGGCGACCACGCCGGGGCGGTCGCGGACGCGGCACGCGCCCTGCGGCTGCTGCCCGCGTCCCGGTGGGGCGTGCGGATCGGTGGACCGCTGGGCACGCTCCTGCACGCGCACACCCTCGCCGGCACGTCGGCGAAGGGAGCCGCCCTGCTGCGGCGCCGGCTGCCGGAGTCCATGTTCGAGACCCGGTACGGGCTCGGCTACCTGTACGCGCGCGGCCACCACTACCTGGCGACGGGGGAGCATCTCCTCGGCCTCGCGGACTTCCTTCGCTGCGGGCGGATCCTGGCCAACTGGAACCTCGATCAGGATTGGCGCGTTCCCTGGCGGCTGTCGGTGGCCGCGACCTACATGGCCATGGGGGACTACAGCAAGTCCGTCGAGTACATCGAGCAGGCACCGGACCAGCCCGGACCGCCCTCCCTCGGCCTGGGCGCGGAAGAGAGCCACTTCAACGCCCGCGAAGCGATCTTCGAGCAGCTGCGGGAGGCCATCGGCACCCCGGGGCTGGCTACGGTCGCCGCCGGACTGCAGAGCGGCGGACTGCTCGCCGGGATGGAGGCCGACGTACCGCGGTACAAGATCTTCGACCGCAACACGGTGTGCCTCCAGCAGCTCAGCCCTTCCGAACGGCGGGTGGCCGTGCTGGCCGCCAAGGGAGTGTCCAACCAGAAGATCGCACATGAGCTGTCGGTGACGGTGAGCACGGTCGAGCAGCACCTGACCCGCACCTACCGCAAACTCCAGCTCGCCGACCGCCAGGAGCTCCGCTCCCGGCTGGGCTGAACCCGGGCGTGAGCCGCCGCGACGTTCGCGGCGGCTCACGCATGCCCCGATTCAAGGAACAAACAGAGGAAAAATCATGGATTTCGGACTCAAGAACAAGGTCGTCGTCGTCACCGGAGCCAGCGGTGGGATCGGCCGGGCCGCGGCCGTTGCCTTCGCCGCCGAGGGTGCCCGTGTCGTCGCGACCTACCACAGCAACCCCGGCGGGGCCCGGGAGACCGTACGCCGTGCCGAGTCCGCGGGCGGCGAGGTCGTCGCCGAGCAGCTCGACCAGGGCGACCAGGCTTCCATCACGCGGTTCCTGACCACCGTCGGCAACCGGTGGGGCGGCGTCGACGTGCTCGTCAACAACGCCGTGGCCATGCCCGGGTTCCCCGGACACGGCGAACTCTTCGAAACCGAGCCCGCCGAGCGTTTCGCCGCCTCCCTCCAGGCCAACCTGCTCGGCCCGTACCTCCTGAGCCGGGCCGTGGTGGGTGGCATGCGGCGCAACAAGTGGGGGCGCATCGTGCACATCTCCTCCACCTTCGCCGAAGACGGCTACCCGGGCCGTGCCTCCTACGCCGCCGCCAAGGCCGGACTGCACGGCCTGACGCGGGTCATGTCCCGCGAGCTCGGGCGCGCGGGAATCCTCACCAACGCCGTCCTGCCGGGCTTCACCCCGGGTGACAAGCCCATGTCGCCGGGCCTGCTCAACTTCGCGGCCGAAGCCGCCGCCACCAAGCGGGTCACCTCTCCCGAGGACGTCGCCAACACCGTCGTCTTCCTCGGCTCGGCGGCCAACAGCAACGTCACTGGCGAACTCGTGCGCGTCGACGGCCACTTCCTGACCCCGGCTCCCTGAGCGGCGAGCCCCGACCCGACCCGACACGCCAGACTGGAGACACTCCCCGATGACCGAGACGCTCGCGTCCGAGGTGGCGGAAGCGCTGCCCGAGCTGCCGATGACCCGCAAGTGCCCGTACCACCCGCCGGCCGAGTACGAGGATCTGCGGGCCATCGGGCCGGTGACCCGTGTGCGCCAGTGGGACGGCCGCCCCCTGTGGGCCGTGACCGGACACGCCGAGACCCGCGAACTCATGTCGCACCCGGCCATGTCGGTCAACCGGTTCCACCCCAACTTCCCCATGCCGATCCCGGCGCTCACCCAGCTCCAGACCCCGCGCTCGGCGGCCATCGGCGCCCTCATCAGGACGGACCCGCCCGAGCACACCAAGCAGCGGCGCGACGTCCTGCCCAGCTTCACCCTCAAGAAGATCGCCGGCATCAAGCCCGAGATCGAGCGGACCGCGGCCTTCCTCGCCGACGAGATGGTCGCCTCCGGCAATTCGGCAGACCTCCTCGAGGTCTACGTCAAGCCGCTCATCGCCACGGTGCTCTCGCAGCTCCTCGGCATCCCGTACGAGGACCGCAACTACTTCGAAGACCTCACCTACCGCCGATTCGACCCCGAGCAGGTCGTCGACGCGATGAGCGACCTCGCCGACTACCTCGGCAAGCTCCTGATCGCCAAGGAGACCACCCCCGGCGTGGGCCTCCTCGACGACCTCGTGACCCAGGTCGTCGAAGGCACCCTGGAGCGCGACGAACTCGTCCGCTACGCCCTGGTGCTGGTCATCGCCGGCCAGGAGACCACCGCCAACACCGTCGCCCTCGGCGTCCTCACCCTCCTCGAACACCCCGAGCAGCTCGCCGAGCTCAAGGCCGACGGCGACCTGTGGCGCAACGCCGTCGAGGAACTGCTGCGCTTCCTGTCCCTCACCGGCGGACTGTCCCGCGTCTCCACCGCCGACATCGAGATCGCCGGAGTCACCATCCGAGAGGGCGACGGCATCCTCTTCCTCAACCCGGCCGCCAACCGCGACGAGGCACAGTTCGAGCGCCCCAATGAGCTCGACATCCACCGAAACGTCCGCAACCACCTCAGCTTCGGCTTCGGCATCCACCAGTGCATCGGCCAGAACCTGGCCCGCGTCGAGCTCGAGGTGGCCCTGCGCGTGCTGTTCGACCGCGTCCCCACCCTGCGTCTCGCCTCGCCCGTGGAGGAGATCGAGGTCAAGCAGGGCCTGGTCTTCGGCCTGGCCGAGCTGCCGGTGGCCTGGTAGCGGAGCAACGGAGTAACGGAGTAACGGAGCCCGTCATGACCCTTCGCATCACTGCCAACACTTCCGTGTGCATCGGCGCCGGCCAGTGCGTCACGACCGCGCCCGACCTCTTCGACCAGGAGGAGCACGGCACCGTCATCGTCCTGGAGGACGAGGTCCCCACGGACCAGCGCGCACTCGTCCGCGAGGCGTCCTACCTGTGCCCCTCGCGGGCCATCACCTACACCGAGACGAGCGAGACGTGACCGACACCCTGGCCGGCACCCCGGATGCCAAGACAGGCGCGCGCGACACCCGCTGGTGGGGCCTGGTGATCATCTCGCTCGCCCAGCTCATGGTCTGGCTGGACGCCACGATCGTCGCCGTCGCGCTGCCCTCCGCCCAGGAGGCCGTCGGCCTCACCGACGCGTCCCGCCAGTGGACGGTGACGGCCTACGCCCTCACCTTCGGCGGTCTGCTGCTCCTCGGCGGCCGCGTCGGCGACGTCCTCGGCCTCAAGCGCTCCCTCATGATCGGCGTCATCGGCTTCTCGCTGGCCTCGGCCGTCGGCGGCGCCGCGACCACGCCGGAGATGCTCGTCGGCGCGCGTGCCGCGCAGGGCGTGTTCGCCGCCCTGATCGCGCCGTCCACCCTCTCCCTGATCAGCAGCACCTTCACCGTCCCCGCCGAACGCGCGAAGGCCTTCGGCATCTTCACCGCCATCTCGATGTCCGGCGGCGCCACCGGCCTCATCCTGGGCGGAGCGCTGACCGACTACCTCGACTGGCGCTGGTGCTTCTACATCAACATCTTCTTCGCCGCCGCCATCCTGATCGGCGGCTACCTCGCCCTGGTGAACCCCGAGCGCAACCCGGACACCAAGCTCGATGTCCCGGGTGCGATCCTCGCCACGGCGGGCATGCTGGCGCTCATCTACGGCCTCGGCGAGGGCGGTTCGGAGGGCTGGGGCTCTCCCGTCATCCTCGGGGCGCTCGGCGCCGCCGTCGTGCTGCTGGGCGCCTTCGTCCTCGTCCAGCACAAGTCCGAACGGCCGCTGCTGCCCCTGCGGGTGCTCACCAACCGCAACAGCGGTGGTGCGTTCCTCGCCATGAGCATCTCGGCCTTCTGCATGCTGGGCATGTTCCTGGGGATGACGTACCAGCTCCAGTCCGTCATGGGGTATTCACCGTTCAAGACCGGTCTGGCCTTCCTGGCCTACATCGTCACCGCGGCCGTCTACTCCACCAAGGTGGCCAGCAAGCTGCTGATGCACCTGCGGCCGAAGGTCATGATCGCGGCCGGACTGGTCATCTCGGCCGCCGGGCTGCTCGTCCTGACCCGGCTCACCCCGGACAGCGGGTACCTCACAGGTGTCTTTCCCGCCCTGATCCTCTTCGGCCTGGGCGTCGGAAACCTCGCCGTGCCCGTCTTCCAGACGGCGATGGCCGCGGCCGAACCGCGGGACGCGGGCATCGTCTCGGCGGTCGTCAACACCTCCCAGCAGGTGGGCGGTTCGATCGGCGCGGCCCTGCTCAACACCGTCTCGACGAGCGCCGCCGCGGCGTACCTCGCCTCCCACACGGGGGCGGGCGCGGAGCAGGCGGCGGCGGTCCACGGTCTCGCCCTGGCCTGTGCGGTCGCCGCGGGCGTCGCCCTCGTCGGCGCCGTGGTCGCGGGCACGCTCATCAACGTGCGGCCGCCGCGGCCCGAGGCGGCCGCACGGAAGTAGACGGAAGCAGTACGACGCCTTTGTCGGCGACCGTGACCGGGTGAAAGTCCGCGGTGGTCTGCCGGCGGCGGTTGGGGTTTCTTAGGGGAGTTCTTTTCGGGTGATGGCCGATAACCTCCCCTAGGAAATCACTCCAACCTTCCCGCATTCCATGCATCAAGGGGACTTTGCTGTGTCCGTTTACGCCAGACGAAGTGTGATAGTGGGGGCCGGAGCCGTGGCCGCCGGCCTCGCCGTGCCGCAGGTGGCCCAGGCCGTCGACCCGGGTTCTCCGCCGCCTTCGGGAAAGGTCGAGAACAGCCCTTCGGTTGTGGTCCCGTCGTCGGATCCGCGCTATGCGGAACTTCAGCTTCGTAACTGGAACAAGCTGTACAAGGCCAATCCCGAATACTTTCGGATCGTCCGTACGCCGTACCAGGTGAACCGAGCCGTCGCCGACGCCTACGCCGCCGGAAAGCGGATCGCGGTCCGCTCCGGCGGCCACGGTCTCGCCGGTCTCGTCGAGGACCCGGCCAACCAGGTCGTCATCGACTTCTCCGAGATGCGCTCGGTGACGTACGACGACACCATGGAGGCCTTCTGCATAGAGCCCGGTGCCACCCTCGGCCAGATCTACCGCAACCTCGACTACGGCTGGGGCGTCACCCTCCCCGCCGGAACCTGCCCCGCCGTCGGCGCGGGCGGCCACATCATCGGCGGCGGCGTGGGTGCCCTCTCCCGCCAGCACGGCCTGGTCTCCGACCACCTCTACGCCGTCGAGGTCAACCACGTGAACGCGGCCGGGGAGGTCAAGACGGTCGTCGCCACCCGCGACGCCGCCGACGCGAACCGCGACCTGTGGTGGGCCTTCGCCGGCGGTGGCGGCGGCAACTTCGGCGTCGTCAGCCGCTTCTGGCTGCGCTCGCCCAACGTCACCTCCGTCAAGCCGCAGGACCAGCTGCCCAAGCGGCCCCAGGCCATCATGACCGGGCGCGCCATCTGGAACTGGGCCGACATGGACCAGGTGTCCTTCATCCAGTTGCTGAAGAACTTCGGCACCTGGCACGAGCAGTACAGCGCCCCCGGCCAGCGAGGCAACCAGCTGTACGCCTCGCTGATCGCCCCCCGCAAGGAAGCGGGCAAGATCTTCGTCTCCGCCCAGGTCGACCCGGCCGACCCGGCCAACGAGACCCTGCTCAACGACTTCATGACGGCGCTCACGGCCAACGTCACGCCGCGCGCCACCCTGATCAACACCGGCCGCCAGCCGTGGCAGTACACCACCGTGAACGCCGCCGACACGGCCGTCGCCATGGGCGTCACGGGCCCGCCGCGCTCCCGCACCAAGGGCGCGCTGCTGCGCAAGCGGTACACCGACGAGCAGGCGGCGCTCATCTACTCGAAGCTGACATCGACCACGTACTCCCACACGGCGTCCAGCTTCAGCCTCGGCTCCTTCGGCGGGCAGATCAACGCCACCGCCGAGAACGCCAGCGCCTCCGTGCACCGCACGGCGATCATGCTCGCCTCGGTCTTCAGCTGCTGGGACGTGCCCGCGGACGACGCCAAGCACCAGACCTGGAACCGCGAGTTCTACCGCGACCTGTACGCCGACACGGGCGGCGTCCCCGTCCCGAGCGACCGCTACGACGGCTGCTTCGTCAACTGGCCCGACCCGGACCTGGCCGACCCGGCCTGGAACACCTCCGGCGTCCCGTGGACGACCCTGTACTACAAGGGCAACTACGCCAAGCTCCAGCAGGTCAAGGCCAAGTACGACCCGAAGGACATCTTCCGCCACAAGCTGTCCGTGCAGCTCCCGGCCTGATGGTGGAGCAGCCAATGGCGCAGTCATCGAACACCGCCGAGAAGCCCGTCGTACTCGTCACCGGCGGGGCCGGCGGCATCGGTGCCGCGGCCGTCCGCCGATTCACCCGGAACGGCAGTTCCGTGGTGATCGCGGACCTGGACGCCGGGCGGGGCGCGGCGCTCGCCGCCGAGACCGGCGCGCACTTCGTCCGTACCGACGTCCGTGAGCTCGCGGACAACGAGGCCGCGGTGGCCGCCGCCGTCGAGCGGTTCGGCCGGCTGGACATCGTCCACCTCAACGCCGGCACCATCAGCAGCACCTCCATCGGCGAGGGCTTCGACCCCGAGGGGTACCGGCGGCTGATGGGAATCAACCTCGACTCCGTCGTCTATGGGATCCAGGCGGCGCACGCCCCCCTCAGGGCAAGCGGCGGCAGGATCGTCGTCACCGCCAGCGCCACCGGGATGCGGCCCTCCTACGAGGTCTTCTACTCGGCCAGCAAGCATGCCGTCGTCGGCCTCGTCCGCTCCCTCGGCCCGGTCCTCGCGGCCGAAGGGATCTCCATCAACGCCCTGTGTCCCGGCCTCGTCGACACCCCGATGATCTCGGATCGCATGGCCGAACTGACCCGAGCGGGGATGGCGGTCTCCAGCGTCGAAAGCGTCGTGGACGCCCTGGACACGGTCCTCGCGGACCCGCGCACCGGACTGGCGTGGCTGGTCATGGCGGACCGCGCGCTCGCACCGTTCGAGTTCGCGGACCTGCCCGTCCCGCAGGAGCGGAATCTCGCCTTCGAGAACGGTGGCGTGCGGGCCCTGCGTACGGGCTGACCGGCACTGCCCCGCTCCATCCACCTCGGAGACACGCCTCCCGCCCGGGGCCCGCAGTCATGGGCCCCGGGCGGACTCCGTGGGCGCACCGACGCACCACACACACCCATCCAGCGAGAACGAAGAAGGGAACCACCGCATGACCGTTACCAAGGCGGCGATAGTCAGGGAGAAGGGCGGGCCGTTCCGGATCGAGGAGATCCACGTGGAGGAACCCCGCCTCGACGAGGTCGCCGTACGCATCGCCGGCACCGGCGTCTGCCACACCGACCTGCTCGCCCGCGACCAGAGGCTGCCGCCCGGGGCCCCCGCCGTCCTGGGCCACGAGGGCAGCGGCGTGGTGACGGCCGTCGGCGCCGCCGTCACCTCCGTGGCGGTCGGCGACCGCGTCATCCTCGCCCCCATGAGCTGCGGCCACTGCCGCGGCTGCCGCACCGGGCATCCGATGCACTGCTCCTCCTTCCTCGGCGTCAACCTGATGGGCGGACGCCGGGACGGCAGCACCGCCTACCGGGACGCCACCGGAGGGGAACTGCGCGGGCACTTCTTCGGCCAGTCCTCCTTCAGTACCGAGGCCGTCGTCCACGAGCGGAGCGTCGTACGGATCCCCGAGGACTGCGCCGACGTACCGCTGGAACTCCTGGGGCCGATGGGGTGCGGCCTGCAGACCGGAGCGGGGACCGTACTCAACTCCCTCAAGCCCTCCGCCGGCAGCAGCATCGTCGTCATCGGCGCGGGTGCGGTCGGCATGGCCGCCATCATGGCCGCCGGAGTCGTCAGTGCCGGCCTGATCGTCGCCGTCGACCTGAACGACAACCGGCTCGAACTGGCCCGGGAACTCGGCGCCACCCACGCCTTCCGCGCCGACTCCGCTTCCCTGGTCGAGGACGTGATCGCACTCACGGGCCGCGGAGTCGACTTCTCCGTCGACGCCGTCGGCCGCCCGGAGACCGTCCGCACGGCTGTCGCGGTCCTCGGCATCGGCGGCACGGCGGCCCTCGTCGGCTCCGCGGGCGCCGGTCAGGAGACCTCACTCGGGATCTCGCAGCTCTTCGGGCGCACGGTCAAGGGAGTCGTCGAAGGCGACTGCGTGCCGGCCCTGCTCATCCCGGAGCTCATAAGGCTCCACCGCGCGGGCCGGTTCCCCTTCGACAAGCTCATCCGGACCTACGGCTTCGAGGACATCGAGCAGGCCGTCGAGGACGCCGAACAGGGCCGCACGGTGAAGCCGGTACTTGTGGTCTGAATGTTTCCACGGCATTTCCCCCGGGGAGCGGGACCGTAACACCGGTTCCGCTCCCCCTCCTTTTGACGTCTCCCGAGCCCGACCGATGAACGGTTAGGGGAGACTTAGGGGCTCTCAAGTCGGATGTTGATCGTTAGGGTCAAACCTGAGAGCAGGCAATCTGGCCGATCTCGATAATGCCGTCGATTTGGCTAGTGGTGAGGTTGAGGGATGATGGACACTGCATCCGTCGTAAATGGCGACTCGGTCGATCAGAATGACGAGATCGCAGTGGTCGGCATTGCCTGCAGATTCCCGCAGGCGCCGACTCCGGGGTCTTTCTGGGAACTGCTGAACTCGGGCAGGCACGCCGTCACCGGAATCCCGGCGGACCGCTGGGTCGGCGAAGGCCACGGAGCGTTCCTGGACCGGATCGACGAGTTCGACCCCGCGTTCTTCGGCATCTCGCCCCGCGAGGCGGTCTACATGGACCCCCAGCAGCGCCTGATGCTCGAACTGGCCTGGGAGGTCCTGGAAGACGCGGGCGTCATCCCCGCGGACGTCAAGGGCAGCCGGCTCGGCGTCTTCGTCGGCACCATCTGGGACGACTACGCCAAGCTCATCTACCGCGACGGCATCGACAGCGCCACCCAGCACACCACCACGGGCATCCACCGCAGCATCATCGCCAACCGGATCTCGTACTTCCTCGGCACCAGCGGTCCCAGCCTGATCGTGGACTCGGGCCAGTCCTCCTCGCTGGTCGCCGTCCACCTCGCCTGCGAGAGCCTGCGCAACGGCGAGTCCGAGACCGCCATCGTGGGCGGCGTCAACCTCAGCATCCTGGCCGAGACCACCGAACTCTCCGCGCGCTGGGGCGGCCTGTCCCCGGACGGGCGCTGCCACACCTTCGACAGCCGAGCGAACGGTTACGTGCGGGGCGAGGGCGGCGGAGCCGTCCTGCTGAAGCCGCTGGCCCGTGCACTGGCCGACGGTGATGACATCTACTGCGTCATCAAGGGCAGCGCCGTCAACAACGGCAGCGACGACTCCCTCACCACCCCGAGCCGCACGGCGCAGGAAGACGTGCTGCGGCGCGCCTACGACCACGCGGGCATCGAGCCCGGGCAGGTCCAGTACGTCGAACTGCACGGCACCGGTACCCCGGTCGGCGACCCGATCGAGGCCGCGGCCCTCGGAGCCGTCCTCGGCGGCGCCCGTGACGCGGACCAGCCGCTGCACGTCGGTTCCGTGAAGACCAACCTGGGCCACCTCGAAGGCGCCGCCGGCATCGCGGGCCTGATCAAGACCGCCCTCGCCGTGAAGCACCGCGCAATCCCGGCCAGCCTCAACCACGAGACCCCGAACCCCGAGATCCCGCTCGCCGAGCTGAACCTGCACGTCCAGACCGAGGCCGGCGCATGGCCGCGGGCGGACCGGCCGCTCGTGGCGGGCGTCAGCTCCTTCGGCATGGGCGGGACGAACGCGCACGTGGTGCTGGAGCAGGCTCCGGTCGTCGTGCCTGCGCCCGTTGCCGAGGGTGTCGCTCCGGCTGTGGTCCCGTTCGTGGTGAGCGGCCGTACGGCTGGTGCGCTGGGCGCGCAGGTGGAGCGGCTGCGGGAGTTCGTGGCGGGTTCGGATGCCCGTCCGGTGGACATCGGCTCCTCGCTGGTCGCCTCGCGTTCGCTGTTCGAGCACCGGGCCGTGATCGTCGGTGACGAGGTCGTCGAGGGTGTGGCGGCTTCGGGCCGTGTGGGTGTGTTGTTCACGGGTCAGGGTGCTCAGCGGGCCGGGATGGGCCGTGAGCTGTACGAGGCGTTCCCCGCGTTCGCGGCCGCGTTCGACGAGGTCCTCGCGCACCTGGATGGCTCGCTCCGTGAGGTGGTCTTCTCGGGTGAGGGTCTGGACGAGACGGGCAACACGCAGCCGGCTCTGTTCGCCCTTGAGGTTGCTCTTTACCGTCTGGTCGAGTCGTGGGGTGTGAAGCCGGAGGTTCTGGCCGGTCACTCCGTCGGTGAGATCGCCGCCGCGCACGTCTCCGGTGTGCTGTCGCTGGAGGACGCTGCGGCTCTGGTGTCGGCGCGTGGTCGTCTGATGCAGGCGCTGCCCGCCGGTGGAGCGATGGTCGCTGTCCAGGCGTCGGAGGCACAGGCCCTTCCCCTCCTCGCCGGCCGTGAGGAGACCGTCGGTATCGCCGCGGTCAACGGTCCGACATCCGTGGTGTTGGCGGGTGTTGAGGCCGACGTTCTGGAGATCGCCGGTTCGCTGGGCGTGAAGTTCAAGCAGCTGGCCGTCAGTCACGCGTTCCACTCGCCGCTGATGGACCCGATGCTGGACGACTTCCGCCAGGTCGTTGCCGGGCTCACGTTCAACGCCCCGCGCATTCCCATCGTTTCCACGGTCACCGGTCAGGCGGCCACGGCGGAGGAACTGACCTCCGTGGACTACTGGGTCAACCACGTCCGCCGCCCCGTCCGCTTCGCCGACGCCGTCAGCGCCATCGAGGCCCAGGGCGTCGAGTCCCTCCTCGAACTCGGCCCCGACGCGGTCCTGTCCGCCCTGGCGCCCGCTGTCCCCGCCCTGCGCAAGGGTCGTCCCGAGCCGGAGCAGCTCGTCACCGCCCTCGGCCGGCTGTTCGTCGCCGGTGTCCCGGTCGACTGGGCCTCGTACTACGAAGGCTCCGGCGCCCGGCGCGTCGACCTGCCCACCTACGCCTTCCAGCGCGAGCGCTACTGGCCCGACACCGTCCTGTCCGACGCGCAGGCGCCCGCTGTGATCGCCGGCCGGCTCGCGCAGCAGCTCCAGGGCCTCGACGCCGACGGGCGCACCAAGGCCGTCACCGAACTCGTGGTCGCCCATGTCGGCGCCGTCCTGGGTGACGTGGCCGCCGTGGAGATGGGCCGCGCGTTCAAGGAGCTGGGCTTCGACTCGTACATGACGGTCGAGCTCCGCAACAGCCTCGCCGTGGCGACCGGCCTGCGGCTGACGTCCAGCCTGCTGTTCGATCACCCGACCCCGAGGGCCCTCACCGAGTACATCCTCGCGGAGACGGCGGAGATCGACGCCGACGCCACGGGCGCCGAGGCACTGCCCTCCACGTTCGCCGCCGACGAGCCGATCGCGATCGTCGGCATCGGTGTCCGCCTCCCGGGTGGAGTCGGATCGCCGGAGGACCTGTGGCGGCTCGTCGCGGACGGCACCGACGTCATCTCCGGCTTCCCGACCGACCGCGGCTGGGACATCGACGGCCTGTACGACGCAGACCCGGAGCGCTCCGGTACGACGTACTCCGTCGAAGGCGGCTTCCTCCACGACGCCGGGCAGTTCGACGCCGGGTTCTTCGGCATCTCCCCGCGCGAGGCCCTGGCCATGGACCCCCAGCAGCGCCTGCTGCTGGAGACCGCCTGGGAGACCTTCGAGCGGGCGGGCATCGACCCCGAGTCGGTGCGCGGCACCCAGACCGGCGTGTTCGTCGGCGCCACGGTCCAGGACTACGGGCCGCGGATGCACGAGGCTCCCGAGAGCGTCGAGGGCCACCTGCTCACCGGCAGCACGCCGAGCATCATGTCCGGCCGTCTGGCCTACTCCTTCGGCTTCCTCGGCCCGGCGATGACGATCGACACCGCGTGCTCGTCCTCGCTGGTCGCCCTGCACCTCGCCGCGCAGGCCCTGCGTTCCGGCGAGTGCTCCATGGCGCTCGCCGGCGGTGCGGCCGTGATGTCGACCCCCGGCATGTTCATGGAGTTCAGCCGTCAGCGCGGTCTCGCCGCCGACGGCCGTTGCAAGTCCTTCTCGGCCGACGCCGACGGCACCGGCTGGGCAGAGGGCGTCGGGCTCCTGCTCGTCGAGCGCCTCTCGGACGCGCAGCGCAAGGGCCACAAGGTGCTGGCCGTGCTCCGGGGCACCGCTGTCAACCAGGACGGCGCGTCCAACGGCCTGACCGCCCCCAACGGGCTCTCCCAGCAGCGGGTCATCCGTCAGGCGCTGCTCAACAGCCGTCTGACGGCGGCGGACGTCGATGTGGTGGAGGCGCACGGTACGGGCACCCGCCTGGGCGACCCCATCGAGGCCGAGGCGCTGCTCGCGACCTACGGCCAGGAGCACTCGGCCGAGCAGCCGCTGTGGCTGGGCTCGCTGAAGTCCAACATCGGCCACGCGCAGGCCGCCGCCGGTGTGGCGGGCGTGATCAAGATGATCATGGCCATGCGCGAGGGCGTCGTACCGAAGACGCTGCACCTGGGCGAGCCGACGCCGATGGTCGACTGGTCGGCCGGCGCGGTCGAGCCGGCGCGTGAGCAGCGGGAGTGGCCGGAGACCGGCCGTCCGCGTCGCTCGGCGGTGTCCTCGTTCGGCGTCAGCGGGACGAACGCGCACGTGGTGCTGGAACAGGCTCCGGAGGTCGAGGAGGCTGTTGCCGAGGGCGTCGCCCCGGCTGTTGCTCCCTTCGTCGTCAGCGCTCGGTCCGCCGAAGCACTGAAGGGGCAGGTGGAGCGGCTGCGGGAGTTCGCGGCGGGCTCCGACGCCCGTCCGGTGGACATCGGCTCCTCGCTGGTCGCCTCGCGTTCGCTGTTCGAGCACCGGGCCGTGATCGTCGGTGACGAGGTCGTCGAGGGTGTGGCGGGTTCTGGCCGTGTGGGTGTGTTGTTCACGGGTCAGGGTGCTCAGCGGGCCGGTATGGGCCGTGAGCTGTACGAGGCGTTCCCGGCTTTCGCGGTCGCGTTCGACGAGGTCCTGTCTCACCTGGATGGCTCGCTCCGTGAGGTGGTCTTCTCGGGTGAGGGTCTGGACGAGACGGGCAACACGCAGCCCGCGCTGTTCGCCCTTGAGGTCGCTCTCTACCGTCTGGTCGAGTCGTGGGGTGTGAAGCCGGAGGTCCTGGCCGGTCACTCCATCGGTGAGATCGCGGCCGCGCACATCTCCGGGATCCTGTCCCTGGAGGATGCTGCGGCTCTGGTGTCGGCGCGTGGTCGTCTGATGCAGGCGCTGCCCGCGGGCGGTGCGATGGTCGCGGTCCAGGCGTCGGAGGCACAGGTTCTCCCGCTCCTCGCCGGCCGTCAGGCTTCTGTCGGTATTGCCGCGGTCAATGGTCTGATGTCCGTGGTGTTGGCTGGTGTTGAGGCCGACGTTCTGGAGATCGCCGGTTCGCTGGGTGTGAAGTTCAAGCAGCTGAGCGTGAGTCATGCCTTCCATTCGCCGCTGATGGACCCGATGCTGGAGGACTTCCGCGAGGTCGTTGCCGGGCTCACGTTCAACGCTCCGCGCATTCCCATCGTTTCCACTGTGACCGGCGAGCCGGCGACGGTGGATGAGCTGACCTCCGTGGACTATTGGGTCAACCACGTCCGCCGCCCCGTCCGCTTCGCCGACGCGGTCACCGCCATCGAGGCGCAGGGCGTCGAGTCGCTCCTCGAACTCGGCCCGGACGGTGTCCTGTCCGCCATGGCCGCCGAACTCACCGAGACGGCCGTCACGGTTCCCGCACTGCGCAAGGGTCGTCCCGAGCCGGAGCAGTTGGTCACCGCCCTCGGCCGGCTGTTCGTCGCCGGTGTCCCCGTCGACTGGACCTCGTACTACGAAGGCTCCGGCGCGCAGCGCGTCGACCTGCCCACCTACGCCTTCCAGCGCGAGCACTTCTGGCTCCCGACCGGCTCCGCCTCCGGCGATGTGTCCTCGGCGGGTCTGTCGTCCACCGGGCACCCGCTGCTCGGTGCCGCCGTCGAACTCGCCGACGGCGAGGGCCTGATCCTCACCGGACGCCTCTCCCTCCAGACGCACGGCTGGCTCGCCGACCACACGGTCTTCGACACGGTCCTGCTGCCCGGTACGGCCTTCGTCGAGCTGGCCACCCAGGCCGGCGACCGCGTCGGCTGCGACACCATCGAGGAACTCACCCTCGCCGCCCCGCTGATCCTCCCCGAGCGCGGTGCGGTCCAGGTGCAGCTGACCGTCGGCGAGCCCGACGCCTCCGGCCGCCGCGAGCTGGGCATCTACTCCCGCCCCGACGGTGACGGCGACAGCCGGCCGTGGACCCGCCACGCCGGTGCCGTCCTCGCCGCCGCCGACGGCGCCGCCCCGCAGGCCGAGCTGCTCGTGTGGCCGCCGGCCGGCGCGACCGAGATCGCCGTCGACGGTGCCTACGAGGGCCTGGAGGCCGAGGGGTACGCCTACGGTCCCGCCTTCCAGGGCCTGCGCCGCGCCTGGCAGTCGCCGGACGGCGCCCTCTTCGCCGAGATCGCGCTGCCCGAGGAGCAGCGCACCGAGGCCGGGAAGTTCGCCCTGCACCCCGCGCTCCTCGACGCCACCCTCCACCCGCTCCTGCGCGGGGTCGTCGACGCGGACCGGCCGAGCGCCCTCCCGTTCGCCTGGTCCGGTGTCACCGTGCACACCGCCGGGGCCGCCGACCTGCGCGTCCGCCTGACCTGGACCGGTCCGGAGACCGTGGCCATCGCGGTCGCCGACGGCACGGGCACCCCCGTCGCCACCGTGCGCGAGCTGCTGTGGCGCCAGGCGTCCGCCGCCTCGCTGCGCGGCGCCCGCGCCGATCAGGGGGCCGCGCTGTACCGCCTCGCCTGGACCCCGGTCGCCGCCCCCGCGGCCGTCGAACAGGCCTCCGGCTGGGCCCTGATCGGCACCGGGACCGGTACGGTCCCCGGTCTGCCCGAGGGCATCCCCGCCCACGCCGATCCGGCCGCCCTCGCCGAGGCCGGCACCGTGCCGTCCGTCGTCCTCCTGCCGGTGGACGCCCTCGCCGCCGGTACGGCCGACCTGCCCGCCGCCGCCGGGGCCGTGACCCTGAGCGTGCTGGAACTCGTACAGCAGTGGCTGGCGGACGAGCGGTTCGCGGAGACGACGCTCGCCGTCCTCACCCGGGACGCGGTGGCCGCCGCCGGCGAGGCCGGGAACCTGACACAGGCCGCCGTGTGGGGCCTGCTCCGCTCGGCGCAGACCGAGGCACCCGGGCGGTTCGTACTCGTCGACCTCGACGGGACCGAGGAGTCCGGCCGGGCCCTGCCCACCCTGCTCGCGAGCGGGGAGCCGCAGCTGGCCGTACGGGCAGGCGCCGCCTTCGCCCCACGTCTGGCGCGGACCGAGGCCGACGAACCGGTCCGGGCGGCCGACGGGCAGCGGCCCGTCTTCACCACCGACGGCACCGTGCTCATCACCGGCGGTACGGGTGGCCTCGGCGCGCTCCTCGCCCGCCACCTGGTCACCGAGCACGGCGTACGAGACCTCCTGCTGGTCAGCCGGCGCGGCACCGCCGCCCCGGGGGCCGAGGACGTGGCCGCCGAGCTGACCGGGCTCGGCGCCCGGGTCACCGTGGCCGCGGCCGACGTCGCCGACCGCGGGGCGCTGGCCGGCGTGCTGGCCGCGGTCCCGGCGGACCGCCCGCTGACCGCCGTGGTGCACACGGCCGGTGTCCTGGACGACGGTGTCGTCCAGGGGCTGACCGCCGACCGGCTGGAGCGCGTCCTGCGGCCCAAGGTCGACGCGGCCTGGCACCTGCACGAGTTGACCGCCGGCCTGGAGCTGGACGCCTTCGTCCTCTTCTCCTCGATCTCCGGCCTGATCGGTGCGGCGGGCCAGGGCAACTACGCCGCCGCCAACACCTTCCAGGACGCCCTCGCCCACCACCGCCGGGCCGCCGGACTGCCCGCGACCGCCCTCGCCTGGGGTCTGTGGGAGCAGGGCGGCGGCATGGCCGACAGCCTCGACGGCACCGGCATCGCCCGCATGGCGCGGGCCGGGGTCGCCCCGCTCGCGCAGAGCGACGGACTGGCGCTGTTCGACGACGCCGTCCGCCCCGGCCGCGAGCAGGCGCTGCTCGTCCCGATGCACCTGGACGCCGCCCAGCTGCGCGCCCAGGCCGAGCGCGGCGACGTCCACACGCTGCTGAAGGACCTCGCCCCGCGGCCGGCCCGCCGCGCGCGGGCCGCCGCCCGCGACGCGGCAGCCGCGCCCCTGCGGCAGCGCCTCGCCCCGCTGACCCCCGCCGAGCGGCTGCGGGTGCTCACCGACCTGGTCGGCGCCCAGGTGGCCGCCGTACTCGGCCACGGTGACGCGGCCGCCGTCGGACAGGAGCGGGCCTTCAAGGAGCTGGGCTTCGACTCGCTCACCTCCGTCGAGCTCCGCAACCGTCTCAACTCGGCCACCGGACTGCGCCTTTCGAGCGCTCTGGTCTTCGACTACCCGACGCCCAAGGCGCTCGTCGAGCACCTGGTCGCCGAACTGTCCGACGACGCGGGCGCCACGGCCGGCACGGTGCGCGCCGTCACGGCCGCGACCGGCGACGAGCCGATCGCCATCGTCGGCATGGCCTGCCGCTACCCCGGCGGTGTCGCCTCGCCCGAGGACCTGTGGCGGCTCGTCGCCTCCGGCACGGACGCCATCTCCGGCCTGCCGGAGAACCGCGGCTGGGACGAGGACGTGTACGACCCGGACCCGGAGCGGGCCGGCAAGACGTACGTGCGCCACGGCGGCTTCCTGCACGACGCCGGCGAGTTCGACCCCGGCTTCTTCGGGATCTCGCCGCGCGAGGCCCTCGGCATGGACCCGCAGCAGCGCCTGCTGCTGGAGACGGCCTGGGAGACCTTCGAGCGGTCCGGGATCGACCCGGCCGACCTCAAGGGCAGCCAGACCGGTGTCTTCACGGGTGTCATGTACCACGACTACGCGCCCAAGGTCGGGCAGATGCCGGAGGAGCTGGAGGGCATCCTGCTCACCGGCAACACCGGAAGCGTCATCTCCGGCCGCCTCTCCTACACCTTCGGGCTGACCGGTCCGTCCATCACCGTGGACACCGCCTGCTCCTCCTCGCTGGTGGCCCTGCACCTCGCCGCGCAGGCCCTGCGGGCGGGCGAGTGCGACATGGCGCTCGCCGGCGGTGTGACCGTCATGTCCACCCCGGGCACCTTCGTCGAATTCAGCCGCCAGCGGGGCCTCGCCCCGGACGGCCGCTCGAAGTCCTTCTCGGCGGGCGCCGACGGCACCGGCTGGGCCGAGGGCGTCGGTCTGCTCCTGGTGGAGCGGCTCTCCGACGCGCAGCGCAACGGCCACAACATCCTCGCCGTCGTCCGCGGTACGGCCGTCAACCAGGACGGCGCCTCCAACGGCCTGACCGCCCCCAACGGCCCGTCCCAGCAGCGCGTCATCCGCCAGGCCCTGGCCAACGCCCGCCTCACCCCCGCCGACGTGGACGCGGTCGAGGCCCACGGCACCGGCACCCCGCTCGGCGACCCCATCGAGGCCGAAGCGCTGCTCGCCACCTACGGTCAGGAGCGGGCCGGCGACGAGCCGCTGTGGCTCGGCTCCCTCAAGTCCAACATCGGCCACACCCAGGCGGCCGCCGGTGTCGGCGGTGTCATCAAGATGGTGATGGCGATGCGCGAGGGCGTCCTGCCCAGGACGCTGCACGTCAGCGAGCCCTCCCCGGTGATCGACTGGGAGTCGGGCGAGGTCGCGCTGCTCACCGAGGAGCGCGCGTGGCCCGACACGGAGCGGGCCCGCCGGGCCGCCGTCTCCTCCTTCGGCATCAGCGGCACCAACGCCCACGTCATCCTCGAACACGCCCCGCGGGAGGCGCCGGAGACCACCGGCACGGCGCCCGCCGTCACCCCGTGGATCCTGTCCGGCCGCGGAGCCGACGCCCTGCGCGGCCAGGCCGAGGCCCTGCGCGCCTTCGCCGCGGCCGACGAGGCCCCGCGCACCCGGGACATCGGCCTCTCGCTGGCCGGCACCCGCGCCCTGCACGAGAACCGCGCCGTCGTCCTGGGCACCGACCGCGACAGCCTGCTGGCCGCCCTCGACGCCCTCGCGGCCGGCGGAGGCGACAGCGCGGTCGTCACCGGCAGCGCGACCGCCACCCGCGACAAGACGGTGTTCGTCTTCCCGGGCCAGGGATCCCAGTGGATCGGCATGGCCACCGAACTCCTCGACGCCTCCCCGGTGTTCGCGGAGTCCATCCAGGCCTCCGCCGCCGCCCTCGCCCCGTACACCGACTGGTCCCTGCTCGACGTCCTGCGCGAGGACCCGACCGACCCGGGCTCCTCCTCCTTCGAGCGCGTGGACGTCGTCCAGCCCACGCTGTTCGCCGTCATGGTGGCCCTGGCCGCCGTCTGGCGCTCGTACGGGGTCGAACCGGCGGCCGTCGTCGGCCACTCGCAGGGCGAGATCGCCGCGGCCTGCGTCGCCGGGGCCCTCTCCCTCGACGACGCGGCCCGGATCGTGGCCCTGCGCAGCCGGGCCCTCAAGGCCCTCGCGGGCCTCGGCGGGATGATGTCCGTACCGCTGCCGCGGGAGCGGACCGTCGCCGAGCTGGCCCCGTGGGGCGAGCGGATCTCCGTGGCGGCCGTCAACGGGCCCTCCTCGACCGTCGTCTCCGGCGACTCGGCCGCCCTCGACGAGCTCCACGAGACCCTCGTGGCCGCCCAGGTGGACGCCCGCCGGATCCCCGTGGACTACGCCTCCCACTCGGCGCACGTCGAGCGGATCGAGGAGGAGCTCGCCGAGCTCCTCGCCCCGGTCCGCCCCCGCCGCGCCGAGGTGCCCTTCTTCTCCACCGTCACCGCCGACTGGGCCGACGGCACGGAGATGGACGGCGGCTACTGGTACCGCAACCTGCGCCAGACCGTACTGTTCGAGGACGTCACCCAGGCCCTCCTCGCCCAGCGGCACGACGTATTCCTCGAGATGAGCCCGCACCCGGTGCTCGCCGTCGGTCTCGCCGAGACCATCGAGGCGGCCGGCGCGGACGGCCTCGTCATCGGATCGCTGCGGCGCCAGCGCGGCGGCCTCGACCAGCTCCTCACCTCGGTCGCCACCGCCTTCACGAACGGCGTCCCGGTCGACTGGTCCGCGTACTACGAGGGCTCCGGCGCCCGGCGCGTCGACCTGCCCACCTACGCCTTCCAGCACGAGCACTTCTGGCTGACGGCGGAGGCCGCCACCGGGGACGTCACCTCGGCCGGTCTCGACGCGGCGGGCCACCCGCTGCTCGGCGCCGCCCTGGCGCTCGCCGACGGCGAGGGCCTCATCCTCACCGGACGGCTGTCCCTCCGGACGCACGGCTGGCTGAAGGACCACACCGTCTTCGACACGGTCCTGCTGCCCGGCACGGCCTTCGTGGAGCTCGCCACCCAGGCAGGCGACCGCGTCGGCTGCGACACCATCGAGGAACTCACGCTCTCCGCCCCGCTGATCCTGCCCGAGCGCGGCGGCGTCCAGCTCCAGCTGACCGTCGGCGAACCCGACGCCGCGGGCCGCCGAGAGCTGGGCATCCACTCCCGCCCCGACGGCGAGGAGCAGCCCTGGACCCGCAACGCCACCGCCACCCTCGGCACGGCCGCCCGGACCGCGGCGGCCGGACTCACCGCCTGGCCGCCGGCCGGGGCCACCGAGGTCGACCTCGACGGCGTCTACGACCGCCTCGCCGGCCAGGGCTTCGGCTACGGGCCGCTCTTCCAGGGCCTGCGCCGCCTGTGGCAGCAGGGCGACGACGTCTTCGCCGAGGTCACCCTCGCCGAGGAACTCGCCGCCGACGCAGGGCAGTTCGCCCTCCACCCGGCCCTCCTCGACACCGCGTTGCACCTGCTGCTCCCCGGAGTCGCCGGCAGCGAGCGCCAGGCCGGACTGCCGTTCGCCTGGTCCGGAGTGACCGTCCACGCCACCGGAGCCTCCGTCCTGCGCGTGCAAGCCACCTTCTCCGGAACCGACTCGGCGTCCTTCCTCATCGCCGACGGCGCGGGCGCCCCCGTGGCCACCGTCGAGGAACTCTCCCTGCGGCCCATCTCCCGCGAAGCCCTCCAGGGCGCGGGCGCCGCACAGAACGACGCGCTCTTCCGTCTCGACTGGGCGGCCCTCGCCCCCCAGGAGACCGGAGCGCCGGCGTACGACACCACCGGCTGGGCCCTCATCGGCTCCGCCGGCCACAAGCTCACCGGCGCGGCCGGTGCCACAGTCCACCAGGACCTGGCGGCACTGACCGGCTCGGTGACCAAGGGCGCCCCGGCTCCCGCGGTCGTCCTGCTGCCCATCCCCCGAGGCAGCAGCGTCGATGCCCACACCGCGGGAGCCGCGGCGCACCGGATCCTGGAGACCGTGCGCACCTGGCTCGCCGACGACCGGTTCGCCCAGACCCGGCTCGTCCTCCTGGCCCACGACGCCCAGTCCGTCCTCTCCGGCGAACCGGTGAACGACCTGGCCGCAGCCACCGTATGGGGCCTGCTGCGCTCCGCGCAGACCGAGAACCCGGACCGCTTCGTCCTGCTCGACACGGACAGCCTCCGCATCCCGGCCGCGGCGCTCGACGCGGCCATCGAGGCGGGCGAGGTCCAGCTGGCGCTGCGTGCCGGCGAACTGTTCGCCGCCCGCGTCGCCCGGCCCTCCGGCAGCCTGAGCACGCCGGACGTACCCGAATGGCGTGTGGTCGCCCCCGTCAAGGGCACCCTGGCCAACCTGTCGATCGCCCCGTGCCCCGAGGTCGCCGCCCCGCTGCGCGACGGTGAGGTCAGGGTCGCGCTGCGCGCGGCCGGCCTGAACTTCCGCGACGTCCTCGTCGCGCTCGGCCTCGTACCCGAGAACGGCGCCCAGATGGGCCGCGAGGGCGCCGGCGTGATCACCGAGGTCGGGCCCGGCGTCACGGACCTGCGCGTCGGTGACCGGGTGATGGGCCTCTTCGACGGCGCGTTCGCCTCCGTCGCCATCGGGGACCGCCGCCTGATCGCGCGGATGCCCGACGGCTGGAGCTTCGCCCAGGCCGCGTCCGTCCCCGTGGTCTTCCTGACCGCCTACTACGGCCTCGTCGACCTCGGCCAGGTCCGCGAGGGCGAATCGGTCCTGGTCCACGCGGCCGCCGGCGGCGTCGGCATCGCCGCCGTCCAGCTCGCCCAGTACCTCGGGGCGGAGGTCTACGGCACCGCCAGCCCGGGCAAGTGGGACACCCTGCGCGCCCTGGGCCTGGACGACGACCACATCGCCAACTCCCGCACGCTGGACTTCGAGGAGCAGTTCCGCAAGATGAGCGACGGGCGGGGCGTGGACGTCGTCCTCAACTCCCTCGCCGCCGAGTTCATCGACGCGTCGCTGCGGCTCATGCCGGGCGGCGGCCGGTTCCTGGAGATGGGCAAGACCGACATCCGCGACGCGGACCGGCTCGCCGCCGACCACCCGGGCGTCGACTACCAGGTCTACGACCTCACGGTCCTCGCCCGCACCGAGCCCGACGCCGTCGGCGGGGTCCCGGACCGGGTCCAGGAGATGCTCGTCGAGATCCTGGCGCTGTTCGAGAAGGGCGTGTTCAAGCCCCTCCCCGTCACCGCCTGGGACGTCCGCCGCGCACCGGAGGCCTTCCGGTTCCTCCAGCAGGGCCGCAACGTCGGCAAGGTCGTCCTGACCGTCCCCGCCGCGCCGCACCCCGAGGGCACCGTGCTCATCACGGGCGCCACCGGCGGACTCGGCACCCTCGCCGCCCGCCACCTCGTCACCGAGTACGGCGTACGCAACCTGCTGCTCACCAGCCGGCGCGGACTGGCGGCACCGGGAGCGGAGGACCTCAAGGCCGAGCTCACCGCGCTCGGCGCGCAGGTCACCTACGCGGCGTGCGACGTGGCCGACCGCGAGGCACTGGCCGCACTGCTGGCCGACGTACCGGCCGAGCACCCGCTCACCGGCGTCGTCCACACCGCCGGTGTCCTGGACGACGGCGTCATCGCGGACATGACCCCCGAGCAGTTCGACCGCGTCATGCTGCCCAAGGCAGACGCGGCCTGGCACCTGCACGAGCTCACCGAGAACCTGGACCTGTCCTTCTTCCTCCTGTACTCGTCCGTCGGCGGGCTCATGGGCGCCGGCGGCCAGGGCAACTACGCCGCCGCCAACGCCTACCTCGACGCCCTCGCCCAGCACCGGAGCCACCGCGGCCTGCCCGCCGTCTCCCTGGCGTGGGGCCTGTGGACCGAAGCCAGCGGCATGACCGGCCACCTCGACGAGACCGACCTGAAGCGCATGGCCCGTGGCGGACTGATCGCCCTGTCCTCCACCGTGGGCATGGAGCTCTTCGACGCGGCCCAGCTCCTCGGCGACCCCGTCGTCGCGGCCACCAAGCTCGACACGGCAGCCCTGGCCCGCCAGGGCGACGGACTCCTGCCGCTCTTCCGCGGCCTGGTCCGCAGCGCCCCGCGCCGAGCCGTGGCGGGCGGCGCCGTCGAGAGCGGCGTCTCCCTCGAACAGCGCCTGGCGGCGCTCCCGGAGGCCGAGCGCGGCACCCTGCTCATCGACCTCGTGCGCACACAGGTCGCGACCGTACTCGGTCACGCCAACCCCGACAGCGTCGACCAGGACCGGGCGTTCAAGGCCCTCGGCTTCGACTCGCTCACCTCCGTGGAGCTCCGCAACCGGCTCAACGCCGCGACCGGACTGCGCCTGCCCACCGCCCTCGTCTTCGACTACCCGACGCCCGTGGAGGTCGCCGGCTTCCTCAGGGAGCAGTTCGACCTCGGGGACGCGGCACCTGCCGACGGGACGGCCGCGACGGCAGCCCCCGTACTCGCCGAACTCGACCGGATCAAGGCCGGGCTCGTGCAGCTCCTCGCCGACGAGGCCGCCCGCGACGAGATCGGCGACCGCCTCGCCGAACTGCTCGCCCTGTGCGGGCGCGAGGCCGCCGCCAAGCCCGACGGCACGGACGGCCTCGACGACGCGACGGACGACGAGCTGTTCGCCCTCGTCGACGGAGGCCTGGAATGAAGCCGTCCGCACACCACCGAACCCCCGGCACGACCCTGCGACTTCCCGAGAGGCTGAACCCGCGTGGCTGAGGAACAGAAACTCCGCGATTACCTCAAGCGAGCCATCAACGACGCCCAGACCGCGCACCGCAAGCTCCGCGAGGCCGAGGACAAGGAGCACGAGCCGATCGCGATCGTCGGCATGGGCTGCCGCTTCCCCGGCGGAGTCGGCTCGTCCGAAGACCTGTGGCGCCTCGTGGCGGCGGAGACCGACGCGGTCGGCCCCTTCCCCGAAGGCCGCGGCTGGCCCGAGGACCTCTACGACGCCGACCCGGAGGCCTCCGGCCACAGCTACACCAGGGAAGGCGGGTTCCTCCACGACGCCGGGCTGTTCGACGCCGGCTTCTTCGAGATCTCGCCGCGTGAGGCCCTCGCCATGGACCCCCAGCAGCGCCTGCTGCTGGAGGTCGCCTGGGAGACCGTCGAGCAGGCCGGGATCGCACCGGCCTCCCTGCGCGGCAGCAGCACCGGCGTCTACGTCGGCGCCACCGGCCAGGACTACGGCCCGCGCATGCAGGACGCCCCGCCCAGCGTGGAGGGGCTGGTCCTCACCGGGAGCACCTCCAGCATCATGTCCGGCCGCGTCGCCTACCACCTCGGCCTGACGGGCCCGGCGGTCACCCTCGACACGGCCTGCTCCTCCTCGCTCGTCGCCCTGCACCTCGCGGCGCGGGCGCTGCGTGCGGGGGAGTGCGACATGGCACTGGCCGGCGGCATCATGATCATGGCGACGCCCGGCACCTTCGTGGAGTTCAGCCGCCAACGGGGCCTCTCGGCCGACGGCCGCTGCAAGTCCTTCTCGGCCGATGCGGACGGCACCGGCTGGGGCGAGGGCGTCGGCATGCTGCTCGTCGAGCGTCTGTCGGACGCGCAGCGCAAGGGCCACAAGGTGCTGGCCGTCATCCGCGGTACGGCGGTCAACCAGGACGGCGCGTCCAACGGCCTGACCGCCCCCAACGGCCGAGCCCAGCAGCGCGTCATCCGCGACGCCCTGGCAAACGCCCGCCTGACCCCGGCCGACGTGGACGTGGTCGAGGCGCACGGCACGGGCACCCGCCTGGGCGACCCCATCGAGGCGGAGGCACTGCTCACCGCCTACGGCAAGACGCGCCCGGAGGGCCGGCCGCTGCTGCTGGGCTCCGTGAAGTCGAACATCGGTCACACGCAGCACGCGGCGGGCGCGGCCGGAATCATCAAGATGGTCCTGGCCATGCGGCACGGTGTGGTGCCCAAGACCCTCCACGCCGACGAGCCGACGCCCATGGTCGACTGGTCGGCCGGAGCGGTCGAGCTGGCGAGCGAGACGCGGGACTGGCCCGAGACGGGCCGCCCGCGGCGCGCCGCGGTGTCCTCCTTCGGCGTGAGCGGCACCAACGCCCACGTGGTGCTGGAACAGGCTCCGGCGGATGAGGAGGCTGTTGCCGAGGGGGTTGCCCCGGCTGTGGTCCCGTTCGTGGTGAGCGGCCGTACGGCCGGTGCGCTGGGCGCGCAGGTGGAGCGGCTGCGGGAGTTCGTGACGGGTTCGGATGCCCGTCCGGTGGACATCGGCTCCTCGCTGGTGGCCTCGCGGTCCCTGTTCGATCACCGGGCTGTCGTCGTCGGTGACGATGTTGTCGAGGGTGTGGCCGGGTCGGGCCGTGTGGGTGTGTTGTTCACGGGTCAGGGTGCTCAGCGGGCCGGTATGGGCCGTGAGCTGTACGAGGCCTTCCCTTCGTTCGCGGCCGCGTTCGACGAGGTTCTGTCCCACCTGGATGGCTCGCTCCGTGAGGTGGTCTTCTCGGGTGAGGGTCTGGATGAGACGGGCAACACGCAGCCGGCTCTGTTCGCCCTTGAGGTCGCCCTCTACCGCTTGGTCGAGTCGTGGGGTGTGAAGCCGGAGGTCCTGGCCGGTCACTCCATCGGTGAGATCGCCGCCGCGCACATCTCCGGTGTGCTGTCGCTGGAGGACGCTGCGGCTCTGGTGTCGGCGCGTGGTCGTCTGATGCAGGCGCTGCCCGCCGGTGGAGCGATGGTCGCGGTCCAGGCGTCGGAGGAGCAGGTCCTTCCGCTGCTTGCCAGCCGCGAGGCTTCCGTCGGTATCGCCGCGGTCAATGGTCCGACGTCCGTGGTGTTGGCTGGTGTTGAGGCCGAGGTCCTGGAGATCGCCGGTTCGCTGGGCGTGAAGTTCAAGCAGCTGGCCGTCAGCCACGCGTTCCACTCGCCGCTGATGGACCCGATGCTGGACGACTTCCGCCAGGTCGTTGCCGGGCTGACCTTCAACGCCCCGCAGATCCCGATCGTCTCCACGGTCACCGGCCAGTCGGCGACGGCGGATGAGCTGACCTCGGTCGACTACTGGGTCGACCACGTCCGCCGCCCGGTCCGCTTCGCCGCCGCGATCGCCGCCATCGAGGCCCAGGGCGTTGAGTCCCTGCTCGAACTCGGCCCGGACGGTGTCCTGTCCGCCCTGGCCGCCGAAGTCGTCGAGATCCCGGCGGTCCCGGCCCTGCGCAAGGGCCGTCCCGAGGCCGAGCAGCTCGTCACCGCCCTCGGCCGGCTGTTCACCCAGGGCGTCCCGGTCGACTGGACCTCGTACTACGAAGGCTCGGGCGGCCGGCGCGTCGACCTGCCCACCTACGCCTTCCAGCACGAGCACTACTGGCTGGTGCCCGCCGCCGGTGACGCGACCCAGTACTCCGCCCCCGTCGTGGTCGAGCACCGGACCCCCCGCCTGGGCGGCGGAGCGGCCGAGCTGATCGAGGAGCTCACCGCCCTCGGCGACGCCGAACAGAACGAGCTCCTGCTACAGCTCGTGCGCGAGCAGCTCGCCGTGGTCCTCGGCTACGCCGATCCCGGCTCCGTGGGCGCACAGCAGAACTTCACCGAGCTCGGCTTGACCTCCATGACCGCCGTGGATCTGCGCGACCGGCTGAACGCGGTGACCGGCCTGCGGATTCCGGCCACGGTCAGCTTCGACCACCCCACCCCGCAGGCGGTCGTCACCTACCTCCGGGACGAATTGCTCGGCTCCGACGGCACCGTACGGACCTTCACCGCCGGCCGCGCGAGCGACGAGCCGATCGCCATCGTCGGCATGGCCTGCCGCTACCCGGGCGGCGTGAGCTCGCCCGAGGAGCTGTGGCGGCTGGTGTCCGACGGCGTCGACGCCATCGGCCCGCTGCCCGCCGGACGTGGTTGGGACGAGGACCTGTACGACCCGGACCCCGACCGCTCGGGCAAGAGCTACACCCGTGAAGGCGGCTTCCTCTACAACGCCGACCAGTTCGACGCCGGCTTCTTCGGGATCTCCCCGCGCGAGGCCCTGGGCATGGACCCCCAGCAGCGGCTGCTGTTGGAGACCGCCTGGGAGGCGTTCGAGCGGGCGGGCATCGACCCCGACTCGGTGCGCGGCAGCCAGACGGGCGTCTTCGCCGGAGGCAACGGCGCGGACTACGCCACGATGATGACCCGAGCCCCCGAAGGGGTCGACGGCTACCTGATGACCGGCAACGCGGCCAGTGTCGTCGCGGGCCGCATCTCGTACGCCTTCGGCCTCGAAGGCCCGGCCATGACGATCGACACGGCCTGTTCCTCCTCGCTGGTCGCCCTGCACCTCGCGGCGCAGGCCCTGCGCGCGGGCGAGTGCGAGATGGCCCTCGTCGGCGGCGTGACCGTCATGTCCACCCCGGGCACGTTCATCGAATTCAGCCGCCAGCGTGGCCTGGCCGCCGACGGCCGTTGCAAGGCCTTCTCGGCCGGTGCGGACGGTACCGGCTGGGCCGAGGGCGTCGGCATGCTGCTCGTCGAGCGGCTGTCGGACGCGCAGCGCAAGGGCCACAACGTGCTCGCCGTCGTCCGCGGTACGGCCGTCAACCAGGACGGCGCGTCCAACGGCCTGACCGCCCCCAACGGCCCCTCCCAGCAGCGGGTCATCCGCCAGGCCCTCGCCAACGCCCGCCTGACGGCGGCGGACGTGGACGTGGTGGAGGCGCACGGTACGGGTACCCGTCTGGGCGACCCGATCGAGGCCGAGGCGCTGCTCGCGACCTACGGCCAGGAGCACTCGGCCGAGCAGCCGCTGTGGCTGGGCTCCCTGAAGTCCAACATCGGCCACGCCCAGGCCGCGGCGGGTGTCGGCGGTGTCATCAAGATGGTCGAGGCGATGCGGCACGGTGTCCTGCCGAAGACGCTCCATGCCGACCAGCCCTCCCCGCTCATCGACTGGGCTTCCGGCGGCGTCGAGTTGCTCACCGAGGCCGGGGATTGGCCGGAGACCGGTCGCCCGCGCCGCGCAGCCGTGTCCTCCTTCGGCGCCAGTGGCACGAACGCGCACGTTGTTCTCGAACAAGCCGCCGACGCGGAGAAGCCGGCAGAGGCCGCGGGCACGGCTCCGGCGGTGTCGCCGTGGCCGGTGTCCGGCCGCACGGCCGGCGCGCTGCGCGAGCAGACCGAGCGGCTGCGGGAGTTCGCCGCCGCCTCGGGCGCCCGGCCGAGCGACATCGGCTGGTCGCTGGCCACGCACCGTTCGGTGTTCGATCACCGGGCCGTGGTGGTCGGTGACGAGGTCGTCGAGGGTATCGCCGGGTCGGGTCGGCTCGGTGTGTTGTTCACGGGTCAGGGTGCTCAGCGGGCCGGTATGGGCCGTGAGCTGTACGAGGCCTTCCCGGCGTTCGCGGTCGCGTTCGACGAGGTTCTCGCGCACCTGGATGGTGGGCTGCGGGATGTGGTCTTCTCGGGTGAGGGTCTGGATGAGACGGGCAACACGCAGCCGGCTCTGTTCGCCCTTGAGGTTGCTCTTTACCGTCTGGTCGAGTCGTGGGGTGTGAAGCCGGAGGTTCTGGCCGGTCACTCCATCGGTGAGGTCGCCGCCGCGCACGTCTCTGGTGTGCTGTCGCTGGAGGATGCTGCGGCTTTGGTGTCGGCGCGTGGTCAGCTGATGCAGGCGCTGCCCGCGGGCGGTGCGATGGTGGCGGTCCAGGCGTCGGAGGAGCAGGTTCTCCCGCTGCTCGCCGGCCGCGAGGCTTCCGTCGGCATCGCAGCCGTCAACGGTCCGATGTCCGTGGTGTTGGCGGGTGTTGAGGCCGAGGTTCTGGAGATCGCCGGTTCGCTGGGTGTGAAGTTCAAGCAGCTCACGGTCAGTCATGCGTTCCATTCGCCGCTGATGGACCCGATGCTGGACGACTTCCGCGAGGTCGTTGCCGGGCTGACGTTCAACGCCCCGCAGATCCCGATCGTTTCCACGGTCACCGGCCGGCCGGCGACGGCGGAGGAACTGACCTCCGTCGACTACTGGGTCGACCACGTCCGCCGCCCCGTCCGCTTCGCCGACGCGGTCACCGCCATCGAGGCGCAAGGCGTCGAGTCGCTCCTCGAACTCGGCCCGGACGGTGTTCTGTCCGCCATGGCCGCCGAAGGCACCGAGACGGCCGTCACGGTTCCCGCACTGCGCAAGGGTCGTCCCGAGCCGGAGCAGCTGGTCACCGCCCTCGGCGCGCTGTTCACCAGGGGCGTTCCGGTCGACTGGACCTCGTACTACGCGGGCTCCGGCGGCCGGCGCGTCGACCTGCCGACGTACGCCTTCCAGCGCGAGTCGTACTGGCTCGTGCCCGTGGCCGACACCGTCGACGTGAACTCGGCCGGCCTCACCTCCGCCGACCACCCGCTGCTCGGTGCCGCCGTCGAACTCGCCGACGGCGAGGGCCTGATCCTCACCGGACGCCTCTCCCTCCAGACGCACGGCTGGCTCGCCGACCACGCGGTCGCGGAAACGGTCCTGCTGCCCGGTACCGCCTTCGTGGAGATGGCCACCCAGGCCGGCGACCGCGTCGGCTGCGGCACCATCGAGGAACTCACCCTCGCCGCACCGCTGATCCTGCCCGAGCGCGGCGGCATCCAGGTGCAGCTCACGGTCGGTGCGCCCGACGACTCCGGTCGCCGGGTCCTGGCCGTGCACGCCCGGCCCGAAGGACAGGACGGGGACGCCGAGGCGTGGATCCAGCACGCCTCCGGTGTGCTCGCGCCGACCGCCGCGCGGATCCCCGGCGACCTGGTGGAGTGGCCGCCGGCCGGGGCCGCCGAGGTCGATGTCGAGGGCGCGTACGAGCGGCTCGCCGACCAGGGCTACGGCTACGGCCCCGCCTTCCAGGGGCTGCGCCGCGCCTGGCGGCGTGACGACGAGGTCTACGCCGAGGTCGAACTGCCCGACACGCAGCGGACCGACGCCGGGCTGTTCACCCTGCACCCGGCGCTGCTCGACGCCACGCTCCACGCCATGATGCTCAAGGCGCTGGAAGACGCGTCGGAGCCCGCGCTGCCGTTCTCGTGGGGTGGTGTCACCGTGCACGCCGCCGGGGCCGCCGACCTGCGCGTGCGCTTCGTGTCCACCGGCACCGACACCGTTTCCCTGCTCATCGCGGACGGCGCCGGCAAGCCCGTCGCCGAAGCGGACTCGCTGCTGTGGCGGACCGTCTCCGTGGACGCACTGGGCAGTGCTCGGACCACCTACCACGAGGCCCTCTTCCAGGTGGAGCGGACCAAGGTGGCCGGAGCGCCGACCGCGCCCGCCGAGGGCTGGGCCCTGCTCGGCGGCGGCGAACTCGGCCTGGTCCAGGGCCCGTTCCCGGGCCTGCGCAAGTACGAGGACATCTCCGCCCTGCTGGGCGCGATGGACGCGGGCGATCCGGTCCCGCCGGTGACCCTGCTGCCGCTCGCGGCCGCCACCGGGGCCGGCACGGTGCCGGACGCGGTGCGCGAGGTCACCTACCGCGCCCTGCGCCTGGCCCAGGAATGGCTCTCGGACGAGCGCCTGGAACAGTCCACGCTGCTGGTTGTGGCGAGCGGAGCAGAAGGCGGGGACCTCGCCGTGACCTCCGCGTGGAGCCTCCTGCGCTCGGCGCAGACGGAGAACCCCGGCCGGATCGTCCTCCTCGACCTGGCCGAGCGGTCCGAGCCCGGCCCGGCGACCTGGCAGGCGCTGATCGCCGCCCCCGCCACCGGTGAGCCGCAGCTCGCGATCCGGGGCGGCGAGCTGTACGCGCCGCGGCTGGCGCGCATGGCCGTCGAACCCGAGGCCGCGGAGCAGCGGTCGCCGTTCGACCCGGAGGGCACGGTGCTCGTGACCGGCGCCACCGGTGTGCTCGGCGCCATGCTGGCCCGCCGGCTGGTCACCGCGTACGGAGCACGCCGCCTGCTGCTCACCAGCAGGCGGGGCCCGGCCGCCGACGGAGCCGACGCCCTGCGCGACGAACTGTCCGCGCTCGGCGCCGAAGTGCGGATCGCCGCGTGCGACGCCGCCGACAGGGAAGCGCTCGCGCAGCTGCTCGCCTCGATCCCGGCGGAGCACCCGCTGACCGCGGTGGTCCACACGGCCGGTGTCGCCGACGACGGCGTCATCGCCTCGCTCACCCCCGAGCGGGTGGACGGCGTACTGCGCCCCAAGGTCGACGGCGCGTGGCACCTGCACGAGCTGACCGAGGACCTGCCGCTGTCGGCGTTCGTGCTCTTCTCCTCGGCCGCCGCGGTCTTCGGCGCCCCGGGCCAGGGCAACTACGCGGCCGCGAACGGGTTCCTGGACGCACTCGCCGAGTACCGGCGCGCCGCGGGCCTGCCCGCGACCTCACTGTCCTGGGGCCTGTGGGCCGAGGCCAGCGGGATCACCGGCCACCTCGGTGAGGCCGACCTCCAGCGCATGATCCGCGCCGGTCTGCTGCCGCTGACCGCCGACGACGGCCTGGAGCTCTTCGGGACCGCTCTCGGCCGAGACCGTGCCTGGGTCCTCCCGATGCGCCTGGACACCAAGGCGCTGCGCGCCCAGGGCGACGCGCTCCCCGCGATCCTGCGCGGCCTGGTCCGCCAGGCCCCGCGGCGGGCCGCCGCCGGTGCCGCCTCGGGTACCGGGGCCGGCGGATCGGGCCTCACCCAGCGCCTGGCGGCGCTGCCGCAGTCCGAACAGGACGCGGTGCTGCGCGAGTTGGTGTGCGCGCAGGTCGCGACCGTACTGGGCCACGCGGGACAGGACACGGTCGACCCGGAGCGGGCGTTCAAGGAGCTCGGCTTCGACTCCCTCACCGCCGTCGACCTGCGCAACCGCCTCAACGGAGAGACCGGACTGCGCCTGCCCGCCACCCTCATCTTCGACTACCCGACCCCGCAGGCGCTCGCCACGCACCTGCGCGAGGAGCTCGTCGATGCCGGGGTGTCGCCCGAACGGCTGGTGCTGGAGCGCATCGAGGCGCTGGAAGCAGCCCTGACGAGCCTGGAACTGGACGAGATGGCGGCGGCCCAGACCCGGGTCCGGCTGGCCGCACTGATGTCCGCGTGGGACGGCAGCCGGGGCCACGGGGCCGCGGCGGAGGGCACCGACGTGGCCGAGGACCTGGAATCGGCCTCCGTCGAGGAAATGTATGAATTCGTCGGCAAGGAATTCGGAATCACCTTCGACTGACGCGCCAGAAGGAAATCGAATTCCGAACTTTGTCGAAATGAATGGTAGGGAACGCAGAAATGTCGAACGACGAAAAGCTCCTCGGTGTCTTCAAGAAGGTGACCGCCGACCTGGTCCAGACGCGCAACCGTCTGCAGGAGCTCGAGGAGAAGAACCAGGAACCGATCGCCATCGTGGGCATGGCCTGCCGCTACCCCGGTGACGTCGAGTCGCCGGAGGACCTGTGGCGGCTGGTCGCCGACGGCACCGACGCGATCTCGCCGTTCCCGAGCCGGCGCGGCTGGCCCGAGGACCTGTACGACGCCGACCCCGAGGCGAAGGGCAAGAGCTACACCCGCGAGGGCGGCTTCCTGCACGACGCCGACAAGTTCGACCCCGACTTCTTCGGCATGAGCCCGCGCGAGGCCCTCGGCGTCGACGCCCAGCAGCGGCTGCTGCTGGAGACCGCCTGGGAGACCTTCGAGCGCGCCGGCATCGACCCGACCACCGTCAAGGAATCCGCCGTCGGCGTGTTCACCGGTGTCATGTACGGGGACTACGGCCTGCGGCTGCGGGACATCCCCGAGGGCCACGAGGGGCACATCCTCACCGGCAGCGCGGGCAGCGTCGCCTCCGGCCGCGTGGCCTACAACCTGGGCCTGACCGGCCCGGCCGTCACCGTCGACACGGCGTGCTCCTCCTCGCTGGTGGCCCTGCACCTCGCGGCGCAGGCCCTGCGCGCGGGCGAGTGCGAGATGGCCCTCGCGGGCGGCGTGACGGTCATGTCGACGCCGGGCACGTTCGTGGAGTTCAGCCGTCAGCGCGGTCTCGCCGCCGACGGCCGCTCGAAGTCCTTCTCGGCGGACGCGGACGGCGTCGGCTGGGGCGAGGGCGTCGGCATGCTGCTCGTCGAGCGCCTCTCCGACGCCAAGCGCAACGGCCACAAGGTGCTGGCGGTCGTACGGGGTTCGGCGATCAACCAGGACGGCGCGTCCAACGGCCTCACCGCCCCGAACGGCCCCTCGCAGCGCCGCGTCATCCGCCACGCGCTGATCAATGCCCGCCTGACCCCGGCCGACGTCGACGTCGTCGAGGCGCACGGTACGGGTACCCGGCTGGGCGACCCGATCGAGGCGGAGGCGCTGCTCGCGACCTACGGGCAGGAGCGCCAGGACGGCCGGCCACTGCTGCTGGGTTCGGTCAAGTCGAACATCGGGCACACGCAGGCGGCCGCCGGTGTCGCGGGCATCATCAAGATGGTCGAGGCCATGCGCCACGGCGTCCTCCCGAAGACCCTGCACGTGGGCGAACCCTCGACCGAGGTCGAGTGGTCGGCGGGCGAGGTGGAACTGCTGACCGAGGCGCGGGACTGGCCGGAGACGGGCCGTCCGCGCAGGGCCGCGGTGTCCTCGTTCGGGATCAGCGGGACGAACGCGCACGTGGTGCTGGAGCAGGCTCCGGTGGTCGAGGAGGCTGTTGCCGAGGGCACCGCTCCGGCTGTGGTCCCGTTCGTGGTGAGCGGCCGTACGGCCGGTGCGCTGAAGGGGCAGGTGGAGCGGCTGCGGGAGTTCGTGGCTGGTACGGACGCTCGCCCGGTGGACATCGGCTCCTCGTTGGTCGCCTCGCGTTCGCTGTTCGAGCACCGGGCCGTGATGGTCGGTGACGATGTTGTCGAGGGTGTGGCGGGTTCTGGCCGTGTGGGTGTGTTGTTCACGGGTCAGGGTGCTCAGCGGGCCGGTATGGGTCGTGAGCTGTACGAGGCGTTCCCGGCTTTCGCGGCCGCGTTCGACGAGGTTCTGTCTCACCTGGATGGCTCGCTCCGTGAGGTGGTCTTCTCGGGTGAGGGTCTGGACGAGACGGGCAACACGCAGCCGGCTCTGTTCGCCCTTGAGGTTGCTCTCTACCGTCTGGTCGAGTCGTGGGGTGTGAAGCCGGAGGTCCTGGCCGGTCACTCCATCGGTGAGATCGCGGCCGCGCACATCTCCGGGATCCTGTCCCTGGAGGATGCTGCGGCTCTGGTATCGGCGCGTGGTCGTCTGATGCAGGCGCTGCCCGCGGGCGGTGCGATGGTCGCGGTCCAGGCGTCGGAGGAGCAGGTTCTCCCGCTGCTCGCCGGCCGTCAGGCTTCTGTCGGTATTGCCGCGGTCAATGGTCCGATGTCCGTGGTGTTGGCGGGTGTTGAGGCCGACGTTCTGGAGATCGCCGGTTCGCTGGGTGTGAAGTTCAAGCAGCTGAGCGTGAGTCATGCGTTCCATTCGCCGCTGATGGACCCGATGCTGGAGGAGTTCCGCAAGGTCGTTGCCGGGCTGACGTTCAACGCCCCGCAGATCCCGGTCGTCTCCACGGTCACCGGTCAGGCGGCGACGGCGGAGGAACTGACCTCCGTCGACTACTGGGTCGACCACGTCCGCCGCCCCGTCCGCTTCGCCGACGCCGTCAGCGCCATCGAGGCGCAGGGTGTCGAGTCGCTCCTCGAACTCGGCCCGGACGGTGTTCTGTCCGCCATGGCCGCCGAGGTCACCGAGACGGCCGTCACGGTTCCCGCACTGCGCAAGGGTCGTCCCGAGCCGGAGCAGCTGGTCACCGCCCTCGGCGGGCTGTTCACCAGGGGTGTCCCGGTCGACTGGGCCTCGTACTACGCGGGCTCCGGCGGCCGGCGCGTCGATCTGCCCACCTACGCCTTCCAGCACGAGCGCTACTGGCTCATGCCGACCACCGGCACGGGCGACGTCTCCTCGGCCGGTCTGACCGCCGCGGGCCACCCGCTGCTCGGTGCCGCCGTCGAACTCGCCGACGGCGAGGGCCTGATCCTCACCGGACGCCTCTCCCTCCAGACCCACCCCTGGCTCGCCGACCACGCCATCCTCGACACGGTGCTGCTGCCCGGCACCGCGTTCGTCGAGCTGGCCACCCAGGCCGGCGACCGCGTCGGCTGCGACACCATCGAGGAACTCACCCTCGCCGCACCGCTGATCCTCCCCGAGCGCGGCGGCATCCAGCTCCAGCTGACCGTCGGCGGACCGGACGCGTCCGGCCGGCGCGCGATCGCCGTCCACTCCCGCCCCGACGGCGAGGACCAGCCCTGGACCCAGCACGCCACCGGCAGCCTGGTGGCCGGCGGTGCACCCGCCCCCGCAGGCCTGCTCGTGTGGCCGCCGGCCGGCGCGACCGAGGTCGACGTCGAGGGCGCCTACGAGCGGCTCACCGAGCAGGGGCACGGCTACGGTCCCTCTTTCCGGGGACTGCGCCGCGCCTGGCGCTCGCCCGACGGCGAGATCTACGCCGAGGTCGCCCTGCCCGATGAGCAGCGCACCGACGCCGCCCGGTTCGCCCTGCACCCGGCGCTCCTCGACGCCGCCCTCCACCCGCTCCTGCGCGGTGTGGTCGACGACGACCGCCAGGGCGGCCTGCCGTTCTCCTGGTCCGGCCTCACCGTTCACGGCGCCGGCGCCTCCGTGCTGCGGGTGCAGCTCACCCTGACCGGAGCGGACACGCTGCGGCTGGTCGCCTCGGACGGTACGGGCGCCCCCGTCGTCACCGTCGAGTCCCTGCTGTCCCGGGCCATCTCGGCCGAGGCGCTGCGCAACGCCGGTAACACCGGAAACGACGCCCTCTTCCACCTCGAATGGACCCGTGTGCCCACTGCCGCGGCCGTGCCGGCGACCGACACGTGGTCGGTGCTCGGCGAGGCCGGGGCCGGGTTCCCGGGCCTCGCCGGACTGGGCGAGCCCTTCGGATGGGCCACGTTCGAGGACGAGACGGCCGAGGTCCCCGCCGTCCTCCTCGCGCCCTTCACCCGGCCCGAGCCGTCCGACCCGGTGGCCGCCCTGCGCGCCGCGACGCTGGGCGCCCTGGATCTCGTACAGAAGTGGCTGGCCGACGAGCGGTACGAGGACTCCCGGCTCGTCGTGCTGACCGAGGGCGCAGTATCGCCCGACTCCGACCAGCCGGGCGATGTGGCCCTGGCCGGCGTACGGGGTCTCCTGCGGACCGCCCAGAACGAGAACCCCGGCCGCTTCGTCCTCCTCGACCTCGACCCGGCGGGCCACGCGGACTCCCTGGCCGAGACGATCGCCGCCGCCCTCGCCACCGGCGAGCCCGAGCTCGCCCTGCGCGACGGCGCCGCGTTCGCCCCGCGCCTCGCCCGCCTGGCCGTCCCGGCCCCGGTCGGCGACGACTCGGCGCGGCCCGCCTTCGGCCCCGAAGGCACCGTGCTGATCACCGGCGCCACCGGCGACCTGGGCACCCTGCTCTCCCGCCACCTCGTCACCGAGCACGGCGTCCGGAACCTCCTGCTCATCAGCCGGCGCGGCGCCCAGGCCCCGGGCGTCGCCGAACTGGAAACCGAACTGATCGGGCTCGGCGCGCACGTCACCTTCGCCGCCTGCGACGTCGCGGACCGCGACGCGCTCGCCGCGCTATTCGCGGGCATCCCCGCGGACCGGCCGCTGAAGGGCGTCGTCCACACGGCGGGCGTGCTCGACGACGGCATCGCCGCGACCCTGACCGCCCAGCAGCTCGACCGCGTGCTCCGGCCCAAGGTGGACGCCGCGTGGAACCTCCACGAGCTCACCAAGGACCTGGACCTCACGGCCTTCGTCCTCTACTCCTCCTCGGCCGCGACCTTCGGCGGCCCCGGCCAGGCCAACTACTCGGCCGCCAACGCCTTCCTGGACGAGCTTGCCCGCCACCGCCGTGCCATCGGCCTCCCCGCGACCGCCCTCGCCTGGGGCCTGTGGGCACAGACCGGCGGCATCACCGACAGCCTGTCGCAGAACGACGTCGACCGGATCGCCCGCGCCGGCATGCTGCCGCTGGCCGAGACCGACGGCATGGAGCTCTTCGACACGGTCGTAGGCTCCGGGCTCGCCTGGGCCCTGCCCACCCGCTTGGACCTGTCCGTCCTGCGGTCCCTGGGTGACGGACTGCCCGCGCTGCTGCGCGGTCTCGTACGGGTCGCCCCCCGGCGCAGGGCCGCCACGGCGGGCACCGACGGCACCGCCGCCAACGCGCTGGTCCAGCAGCTCGCCGGGCTCACCGGAGCCGAGAGCGAGCGGGTCCTCGTGGACTTCGTACGCGGCCACGTGGCAGCCGTCCTCGGCCACAGCGACCACGCCTCCATCGGCCAGGACCGCGCTTTCAAGGAGCTCGGCTTCGACTCCCTCACGGCGGTCGAACTGCGCAACGAGCTGAACGGCGCGACCGGTCTGCGCCTCCCCGCGGCCCTGATCTTCGACTACCCGACCCCGGCGGACATCGCCCGCTTCCTGCACGGCGAACTCGCCGGCACCGCGGCCACTCCCGCGGTCGCCCCGCGGGCGACGAAGGCCGTGGACGACGACCCGATCGCCATCGTCGGCATGGCCTGCCGACTGCCCGGCGGCGTCACCTCGCCCGAGGACCTGTGGCGCGTCGTCACGGAGGAGATCGACGCCATCGGCGGCTTCCCGACGGACCGCGGCTGGGACATCGACGGCATCTACGACCCCGACCCGGAGGCGAAGGGCAAGAGCTACGCCCGCGAGGGCGGCTTCGTCGACGGCGTCGACCGCTTCGACCCCGCCCTGTTCGGCATCTCGCCGCGCGAGGCGCTGGGCATGGACCCGCAGCAGCGGATGCTCCTGGAGACCGTCTGGGAGAGCATCGAGCGCGCCGGCATCGACCCGGTGTCGCTGCGCGGCAGCCAGACCGGCGTGTTCGTCGGCGTCAGCGGCCAGGACCACGGCAGCCTCCTCGCCCAGGTCCCCTCCTTCGAGGGCCAGCTGCTGACCGGCAGCGCCAACAGCATCGCCTCCGGCCGCATCTCCTACCACCTGGGCCTGACCGGCCCGGCGATCACCCTGGACACCGCCTGCTCCTCCTCCTTGGTCTCGCTGCACCTCGCGGCGCAGGCCCTGCGCTCGGGCGAATGCGACCTGGCGCTGGCGGGCGGCGCGCTCCTCATGTCCACCCCCACGCTGTTCGTGGAGTTCAGCCGCCAGCGCGGACTGGCCCCCGACGGCCGTTGCAAGGCCTTCTCGGCCGGTGCGGACGGCACCGGCTGGGCCGAGGGCGTCGGCGTGCTCCTGGTCGAGCGTCTGTCGGACGCGCGGCGCAACGGGCACCAGGTGCTGGCCGTCGTCCGCGGTACGGCGGTCAACCAGGACGGCGCGTCCAACGGCCTCATGGCCCCCAACGGCCCCTCCCAGCAGCGGGTCATCCGTCAGGCCCTGGCCGGAGCCGGTCTTTCGGCGGCGGACGTCGATGTGGTGGAGGCGCACGGTACGGGTACCCGGCTGGGCGACCCGATCGAGGCGGAGGCGCTGCTGGCGACCTACGGGCAGGAGCGCCCGGAGGGCCGGCCGCTGCTGCTGGGCTCCGTGAAGTCGAACATCGGTCACACGCAGCACGCGGCCGGTGCGGCCGGAATCATCAAGATGGTCCTGGCCATGCAGCACGGTGTGGTGCCGAAGACCCTGCACGTGGGCGAGCCCTCCCCGATGATCGACTGGTCCGCGGGCGAGGTGGAGCTCGTCACGGAGGCCCGGGAGTGGCCGGAGACCGGCCGTCCGCGTCGCTCGGCGGTCTCGTCGTTCGGCGTCAGCGGGACGAACGCGCACGTGGTGCTGGAACAGGCTCCCGCGGTCGAGGAGCCGGTGGCCGAGGGCACCGCTCCGGCTGTGGTCCCGTTCGTGGTGAGCGGCCGTACGGCCGGTGCGCTGAAGGGGCAGGTGGAGCGGCTGCGGGAGTTCGTGGCGGGTTCGGATGCCCATCCGGTGGACATCGGCTCCTCGTTGGTCGCCTCGCGTTCGCTGTTCGAGCACCGGGCCGTGATGGTCGGCGGCGAGGTCGTCGAGGGTGTGGCGGGTTCGGGTCGGCTCGGTGTCGTGTTCACGGGTCAGGGTGCTCAGCGGGCCGGTATGGGCCGTGAGTTGTACGAGGCGTTCCCGGCGTTCGCCACCGCCTTTGACGAGGTCCTCGCGCACCTGGATGGTGGGCTGCGGGATGTGGTCTTCTCGGGTGAGGGTTTGGATGAGACGGGCAACACCCAGCCGGCTCTCTTTGCCCTTGAGGTTGCTCTCTACCGGCTGGTCGAGTCGTGGGGTGTGAAACCGGAGGTTCTGGCCGGTCACTCGATCGGTGAGGTCGCCGCCGCGCACGTCTCCGGTGTGCTGTCTCTTGAGGATGCTGCGGCTCTGGTGTCGGCGCGTGGTCGTCTGATGCAGGCGCTGCCCGCGGGCGGTGCGATGGTGGCGGTCCAGGCGTCGGAGGCACAGGTCCTTCCCCTCCTCGCCGGCCGTGAGGAGACCGTCGGTATCGCCGCGGTCAACGGTCCGACATCCGTGGTCTTGGCGGGTGTTGAGGCCGAGGTCCTGGAGATCGCCGGTTCGCTGGGCGTGAAGTTCAAGCAGCTCACGGTCAGTCATGCGTTCCACTCGCCGCTGATGGACCCGATGCTGGACGACTTCCGCGAGGTCGTTGCCGGGCTGACCTTCAACGCTCCGCAGATCCCGGTCGTCTCCACGGTCACCGGTCAGGCGGCCACGGCGGAGGAACTGACCTCCGTGGACTACTGGGTCGACCACGTCCGCCGCCCCGTCCGCTTCGCCGATGCCGTCAGCGCCATCGAGGCCCAGGGCGTCGAGTCCCTGCTCGAACTCGGCCCCGACGCGGTCCTGACCGCCATGGCGGCCAACGTCACGGAGTCGGTCACCACGGTTCCGGCTCTCCGCAAGGGCCGGCCGGAGCCGGAGCAGCTCGTGGCCTCCCTCGGCGGGCTGTTCACCAGGGGCGTCCCGGTCGACTGGACCTCGTACTACGCGGGCTCCGGCGCCCGGCACGTCGACCTCCCGACCTACGCCTTCCACCACGACTCCTACTGGCTGCTCCCCCCGGCCGCCACGGGTGACGTCACCTCCGCCGGGCTCGACGAGGCCGGGCACCCGCTGCTCGGGGCCGCCGTCGAACTCGCCCACGGCGAAGGTGCGGTGCTCATCGGCCGGCTGTCGCTCCAGTCGCACCCGTGGCTGGCCGACCACGCGGTCTTCGGGACCGTCCTGCTCCCCGGCACCGCCTTCGTGGAGCTGGCCGTCCGTGCCGGCGACCAGGTCGGCTGTGACGCCGTGGAGGAACTCACCCTCGCCGCACCGCTGGTGCTGCCCGAGCGCGGCGGCGTACAGCTGCAGATCACCGTGGCCGGGGAGGACGCTTCCGGCCGCCGCGAGCTGGGCATCTTCTCCCGGCCCGACGGCGAGGACCAGCCCTGGACCCAGCACGCCAACGGCATCCTCGCCGCCGGCACGGTTTCCGTGCCCACCGCCCCCCTCTCCGCCGCCTGGCCGCCCGCCGGCGCGCAGGAGATCGACCTGGCCGACGTGTACGGCCGGCTGGTCGACCAGGGCTACGGCTACGGGCCCGCCTTCCAGGGCCTGGGCCGCGCCTGGCGGTCCTCCGACGGCGAACTGTTCGCCGAGATCGCGCTGCCGGACGCGCAGCGCGAGGACGCCGGCCGGTTCACCCTGCACCCCGCCCTCCTCGACGCCTCACTGCACGTCCTGCTTCCGGGCGTCGCGGACGCCGACGGGAAGCCCGGCCTGCCGTTCTCCTGGTCAGGCGTCGCCGTCCACACCACGGGCGCCACCGCGCTGCGGGTGCGGCTGACCCGTACGACCGCGGAGACCGGGCTGGACGAGGTGTCCCTCGCGATCACCGACCCGGTGGGCACGCCCGTCGCCACGGTCGGGGCGCTGCTCTCCCGCGAGGTCTCCGCCGACATGCTGCGCAGCGCCGGTGTCACGCACCACGAGTCGCTGTTCCAGGTCGAGTGGAAGGCCCCCGCCGGAGCCGCCGCCACGGAGACCGACCTGACCGCCTGGGCGGTGCTCGGCACCGACACCCTGGGCCTCGGCGCGGGCGTGGACCCCGCCGGTGCCCTGCGCGGTTACGCCGACCTGCCCGCCCTGCGGGCCGCCGTGGACGCGGGGGAGCAGGCCCCCGCCGTCGTCCTCCTCCCGCTGTCCGCAGCGGCGGACGGCATCGACGCCGCCGACCTCGGCGGGATCGCCCGTTCCACCACCCACCGGGCGCTGGAACTGGCCCAGGCGTGGATCGCGGACCGACGTTTCGAGTCCTCCCGGCTGGTCCTGGTCACCAGCGACGCCGTCGCCGCCGACGCCGCGACGGGCCTGGAGTCCCTCGAACTCTCTGGTGCCTGGGGGCTGTTCCGCTCGGCGAACACCGAGAACCCCGACCGGTTCGCCCAGATCGACCTGGACGGCACCGACGGGTCCCGCCGGCTCATCCCGGCCGCCCTCGCGACCGGCGAGCGCGAGCTCGTGATCCGCGACGGGGAGGCCCGCGCCCCGCGGCTCGCCAAGGTGGAGATCGCCCCCGCCACGCAGCCCGCCCCCTGGGACTCCGAGGGCACGGTGCTCGTCACGGGCGCCACCGGCGGACTCGGCGTACTGCTCGCCCGCCACCTGGTGGCCGAGCAGGGCGTCCGGCACCTGCTGCTGGTGAGCCGGCGCGGCGCACAGGCGCCCGGCGCGGACGAGCTCAAGGCCGAACTGACCGGCCTCGGCGCGCACGTCACCTTCGCGGCCTGCGATGTGGTCGACCGGGCCGCGGTGGCGGAGCTGCTGGCCGCAGTGCCGGCCGAGCACCCGCTGACCGCGGTGGTGCACACCGCCGGTGTCCTGGACGACAGCATCGTCGTGTCGATGACGGCCGACCAGCTGGACGCGGTCCTCCAGCCCAAGATCGACGCAGCGTGGAACCTCCACGAGCTGACGGCCGACCTGGACCTGAGCGCCTTCATCCTCTACTCCTCCGTCTCGGGCATCCTCGGCCCGCCCGGACAGGCCAACTACGCGGCCGGCAACGCCTTCCTCAACGCGCTCGCCCAGCGACGCCGTTCGGCAGGGCTGCCCGCCACCTCACTCGCCTGGGGCCTGTGGGACCACGGGATGATCGGCCACCTCGACGAGGCCGACCGCAAGCGCGTCGCCAAGGGCGGGGTGACCCCCATGTCCGAGGCCGAAGGCATGGCACTGTTCGACACGGCCGTCGCGGAGGACCGCAACCTGCTGGCCCCGGTCCGCTTCGACACCGCCGCCCTGCGGGCCCTCGGCGAGAACCTGCCGCCGCTGCTGCGCGGTCTCGTACGGGTGGCACCGCGCCGGGCCGTCGCAGCGGCCCCGGGCGCCGCGGGTACGGAGGGACCGGCCCCGCTCGCCCAGCGGCTCGGCGCCCTCACCGGCGCCGAACGCGAGCAGGCGCTGGTGGACCTCGTACGGGCCGAGGTCGCGGCCGTCCTCGGACACTCCGGTCACGAGGCGGTCGACCAGACCCGCGCCTTCAACGAGCTCGGCTTCGACTCCCTGTCGGCCGTCGAACTCCGCAACCGGCTGGGCGCCGTCAGCGGCCTTCGACTGCCCGCCACGCTCGTCTTCGACTACCCGACGCCGTCGGCCGTCGCCGGCTACCTCCTCGAGGAGATCCCGGTCGCCGGGGCCGCCCCGGTGGGCTCGCTCGCCGAGGAGATCGACCGTCTGGAGGCCAGCATGTCGGTCGCCACGGGCGACGCCACCGAGTACGAGGCCGCCGCGGAGCGACTGGAGAAGCTCCTGCTCCGCCTCCGCGAATCCTCGGGTGCCGGCCCCAGGACCGGCGCGTTCTCCGAGGACGACATTCACGGCGCGTCCGTGGACGAGCTGCTCGACCTGATCGACGAAGAATTCGACCTCGCGTGAGGTCACGGAACATTCGGAACCTTCGATTCATCCGCCCTCACGGCAGGAAGTGACACGGTGCAGACCGAAAAGAACCAGCAGGAAAAAGTAGTCGACTACCTGAAGAAGGTCACCGCCGACCTCCGGCGGGCCCGCCAGCGGGTCCAGGAACTGGAGACCCGAGGCGAAGAACCCCTCGCCATCGTCGGCATGGCCTGCCGCTACCCGGGCGGCGTGAGCTCGCCCGCGGACCTGTGGCGGCTCGTCGCCGACGGCACGGACGCCATCAGCACCTTCCCCACCGGCCGAGGCTGGGACGAGGACCTGTACGACCCGGACCCCGACCGCATCGGCAAGAGCTACACCCGCGAGGGCGGCTTCCTGCACGATGCCGACAAGTTCGACGCGGGCTTCTTCGGGATCTCCCCGCGCGAAGCACTCGGCATGGACCCGCAGCAGCGGCTGCTGCTCGAAACCACCTGGGAGACGTTCGAGCAGGCCGGCATCGACCCGGCGTCGGTCCGCGGCACGGACATCGGCGTCTACGCCGGAGTCATGTACTACGACTACGCCCCGCCGGTCCGCGACATCCCGCAGGACCTCGAAGGCATCCTGATGACGGGCAACGCCGGCAGCGTCATCTCCGGCCGCCTCGCCTACTCCTTCGGCCTGACCGGCCCGACGGTCACGGTCGACACGGCCTGCTCCTCCTCGCTGGTCGCCCTGCACCTCGCCGGACAGGCCCTGCGCAACCGGGAGTGCTCGATGGCCCTCGCCGGCGGTGTGGCCGTCATGCACACCCCCAGCACCTTCGTGGAGTTCAGCCGCCAGCGCGGTCTCGCCGCCGACGGCCGCTCGAAGTCCTTCTCGGCGGACGCGGACGGCGTCGGCTGGGGCGAGGGCGTCGGCATGCTGCTGATCGAGCGCCTCTCCGACGCGCAGCGCAACGGGCACCAGGTGCTGGCGGTCGTACGCGGTACGGCGGTCAACCAGGACGGCGCCTCGAACGGCCTGACGGCCCCCAACGGGCCCTCGCAGCGCCGCGTCATCCGCCAGGCCCTGGAGAACGCCCGCCTGACGCCCGCCGACGTGGACGTGGTCGAGGCGCACGGCACGGGCACCCGGCTGGGCGACCCGATCGAGGCGGACGCGCTGCTGGCCACCTACGGCCGCCGGCGGCACGACCAGGAGCCGCTGTGGCTCGGCTCGCTGAAGTCGAACATCGGGCACACGCAGGCCGCGGCCGGCGTCGGCGGCGTCATCAAGATGGTCGAGGCCATGCGCCACGGTGTCCTCCCGAAGTCCCTGCACGCGGGGGAGGCCTCGCCGGAGGTCGACTGGTCGGCGGGTCAGGTGGAACTGCTGGCCGAAGCGCGGGCGTGGCCCGAGACCGGCCGTCCGCGTCGCTCGGCGGTGTCCTCGTTCGGCGTGAGCGGCACGAACGCGCACGTGGTGCTGGAGCAGGCTCCGGTGGTCGAGGAGGCTGTTGCCGAGGGGGTTGCCCCGGCTGTGGTCCCGTTCGTGGTGAGCGGCCGTACGGCAGGTGCGCTGAAGGGGCAGGTCGAGCGGCTGCGGGAGTTCGCGGCGGGCTCCGACGCCCGTCCGTTGGACATCGGCTGGTCGCTGGCCGCCGGACGCGCGGTGTTCGACCACCGGGCGGTCCTCGTGGGCGGCGAGGTCGTCGAGGGTCTGGCGGGTTCGGGTCGGCTCGGTGTGTTGTTCACGGGTCAGGGTGCTCAGCGGGCCGGGATGGGCCGTGAGCTGTACGAGGCGTTCCCGGCTTTCGCGGCCGCGTTCGACGAGGTCCTGTCGCACCTGGATGGCTCGCTCCGTGAGGTGGTCTTCTCGGGTGAGGGTCTGGACGAGACGGGCAACACGCAGCCGGCTCTGTTCGCCCTTGAGGTCGCTCTTTACCGGCTGGTCGAGTCGTGGGGTGTGAAGCCGGAGGTTCTGGCCGGTCACTCGATCGGTGAGGTCGCCGCCGCGCACGTCTCTGGTGTGCTGTCGCTGGAGGATGCTGCGGCTTTGGTGTCGGCGCGTGGTCGTCTGATGCAGGCGCTGCCCGCGGGCGGTGCGATGGTCGCGGTCCAGGCGTCGGAGGAGCAGGTTCTCCCGCTCCTCGCCGGCCGCGAGGAGACCGTCGGCATAGCCGCGGTCAACGGTCCGACGTCCGTGGTGTTGGCGGGTGTTGAGGCCGACGTTCTGGAGATCGCCGGTTCGCTGGGCGTGAAGTTCAAGCAGCTCACGGTCAGCCACGCGTTCCACTCGCCGCTGATGGACCCGATGCTGGACGACTTCCGCCAGGTCGTTGCCGGGCTCACGTTCAACGCCCCGCAGATCCCGATCGTCTCCACGGTCACCGGCCAGTCGGCGACGGCGGATGAGCTGACCTCGGTCGACTACTGGGTCGACCACGTCCGCCGCCCCGTCCGCTTCGCCGACGCCGTCAGCGCCATCGAGGCGCGCGGTGTCGAGTCCCTCCTCGAACTCGGCCCGGACGCTGTCCTGTCCGCCATGGCCGCGGAGGTCGAAGGCCTCACGGCCTCGCCGGCCCTGCGCAAGGGCCGCCCGGAGCCCGAGCAGCTCATCGCCTCCCTCAGCCGGCTGTTCGTCGCCGGCGTCCCGGTCGACTGGACCTCGTACTACGAAGGCTCGGGCGGCCGGCGCGTCGACCTGCCCACGTACGCCTTCCAGCACGAGCGCTACTGGCTCATCACCGAGCCCGGCGCGGCCCAGGCCCCCGCCTTCGGCCACCCGCTGCTCCGCTCGGCCGTCCAACTCGCCGACGGGGAGGGCCTGGTCCTCACCGGCCGGGTCTCCCGCACCGCCCACGACTGGCTCGCCGACCACACGGTGCTCGGCACCGCGACCCTGTCCGGCGCGGCCTTCGCCGAGCTCGCCGTCCAGGCCGGTGACGGAGTCGGCTGCGGCACCGTCGAACAGCTCTCCCTGTCCGCGCCACTGGTCCTCCCCGAGCAGGGTGGCGTCCAGCTCCAGATGATCGTCGCCGCCCCGGACGCCTCCGGCCGCCGCGAGCTGGGGATCTTCTCCCGGCCCGACGCCGAGGACCAGCCCTGGACCCGGCACGCCGAAGGCCTCCTCTCCGCGACCGGCGGCTCCTCTCCGGAGGCCGTCACCACCTGGCCGCCGGCCGGCGCGACGGAGGTCGACGTGGAGGGGGCCTACGGGCGGCTCGCCGCGCGCGGGCACGGCTACGGACCCGCCTTCCAGGGCCTGCGCCGCGCATGGACCGCGGCCGGCGAGCTCTACGCCGAGGTCGACCTCGCCGACGAGCAGCACGCGGAGGCGGCGGAGTTCGCCCTGCACCCCGCCCTGCTCGACGCGGCCCTGCACGCCGCCGTCCTCACCGGGACCGCCGTCCCGCAGGGCGGCGACGCCGACGCGGCGATCACTCCCCTCACTTGGTCCGGGATCAGCGTCCAGGCCACCGGCGCGACCTCGCTCCGGGTCCGCATCACCCCACAGGGCGACGGCCTGACCCTCGCGGCGGCCGACGCGGAAGGCGCCCCCGTCGCCTCCGTCAAGGCCCTGACCTGGCAGTCCGTACGGCCCGAGGAGCTGCGCCGCGCCACCGCCACCGTCGGCGGCCCGGACGGGCTCTTCCAGCTGGACTGGCTGCCGGTCGCCGACGCCCGCTCGGCCGATCCGGTCGAGGCCCCGGTGCTGTGCTCCGCCCGGGACCTGGCGGACCTCGACACCGTTCCCGCCGTGGTGGTGGCCGCCCTGGAGGCGACCGAAGACGTCCGCACGGCCGCGCGCTGCGCGCTGGAGCTGATCCAGGGCTGGCTGGCCGACGAGCGGTTCGCCGGCTCCCGGCTCGTCGTCGTGACCGGCGGCGCGGTCGCCACCGACGACCGTTCCCGGCCCGCCGACCCGGCCGCCGCCGCCGTCTGGGGTCTGCTCCGGTCGGCGCAGAGCGAGAACCCGGGACGCCTCACGCTCGTGGACACCGACGCGCCCGGAACCCCGGCAGCGGCCGCGTCCGCCGTCGGTGTCGCCGTCGCCACGGACGAGCCCCAGCTCGCGATCCGCGCGGGCATCGCCCACGCCCCGCGCCTGGTCCGGACCCGGACCGAAGCCGTCGAGAACCCCGCCGGAGCCTTCGGCAGCCCCGAGGGCACCGTCCTCATCACAGGCGGAACCGGTGCCCTCGGCGGCCTGCTCGCCCGCCACCTGGTGACCACGTACGACGTCCGGCACCTGCTGCTGACCAGCCGCCGCGGCCACGCCGCGCCCGGCGCCCAGGAGCTGGCCGCCGAACTGGCCGGCCTCGGCGCGGAGGTGACCTTCGCCGCCTGCGACGCCGCTGACCGCGAGGCTCTCGCCTCCCTGCTGGCCGGCGTACCGGACGAGCACCCGCTGACGGCGGTCGTCCACACCGCGGGCGTCACCGACGACGGCGTCGTGGGGTCCCTCGACGCCGAGCGGTTCGACCGGGTCCTGCGTCCCAAGGCAGACGCGGCCCGCAACCTCGACGAGCTGACGCGCGGCCTCGACCTGTCGGCGTTCGTCCTGTACTCCTCCGTCTCCGGCGTGCTCGGGGGCGCGGGCCAGGCCAACTACGCCGCCGCCAACGCCTACCTCGACGCCCTCGCCGCACAGCGCCGGGCGGCGGGACTGCCCGCGCTCTCCCTCGCGTGGGGCGCGTGGGGCGGCGGTGGCATGGCCGGCGAGCTGAGCGAGGCGGACCTGATCCGACTGCGCCGCACCGGCATCGTGCCCCTCACCGCCGAGCACGGTCTGTCCCTCCTGGACGCCGCCGTGCAGCACGGCAACCGCACCGGTCGAGCGGTCCTCGTACCGGCACCGCTCGACACCGCGGTCCTCGGCCGCCAGACGGACACCCTGCACCCCGTCCTGCGGGCCCTCGTACCGGCCGCGAACCGGCGCAGCGCGACGAACGGCGCCGGGGAGCAGGGGCAGTCCCTCTCCCAGCGCCTGGCCGCACTGCCCGCCGAGGCCCAGATCGGCGAGCTCACCGCACTGGTCCGGACCGAGGTCGCCCGCGTACTGGGCCACAGCGGCCCGGAGAGCATCGACCCGGAGCGCGCCTTCAAGGAGCTCGGCTTCGACTCGCTGACCTCCATCGACCTCCGCAACCGGCTGGGCGGAGCGACCGGCCTGCGCCTGCCGGCGGCCCTCGTCTTCGACCACCCGACGCCGGGAGCGGTCGCCGGATTCCTCCGCGCCGAACTGCTCCCGCAGCTCGGCGGCGCGGCCGACGACACCGAGGACCCGCAGGAGCGGGAGCTGCGCGAGCTGCTCACCACCATCCCGATCGACCGCGTCCGCCGGGCGGGACTCCTCGACCTGCTGCTCGGTCTCGCGGACTCCGACACAGAGGCGACGGCCGGCCAGGGTCCCGCGGTGGCGGAGGGCGCGGCGGGCACGGGCGACGCCATCGACGCCATCGACGACATGGACGCGGAAAGCCTGCTGCTGCTGGCGGGTGGCGGCCCGGCCGCCTGATGACAACCCGCCCCTACGCGCCAGAGAGAGCGTCATGACCAACCTGAACGAACAGCTCGTCACCGCGCTGCGGTCCTCACTCAAGGACGTGGAGCGACTCAAGCAGCAGAACCAGCAGCTGATGGCGGCCGGCCGTGAACCCATCGCCATCGTCGGCATGGCCTGCCGTTTCCCCGGCGGCGTCGGCTCGCCCGAGGACCTCTGGCGCCTCGTGTCCGACGGCGTCGACGCGGTCGGCCCCTTCCCGGACGGCCGCGGCTGGCCCGAGGACCTGTACGACCCGGACCCGGCCAACTCCGGTACCACGTACGCCAATGAGGGCGGCTTCCTCTACGACGCCGACCGGTTCGACCCGGGCTTCTTCCGGATCTCCCCGCGGGAGGCGCTCGCCATGGACCCCCAGCAGCGGCTGCTGCTGGAGGTCGCCTGGGAGACCATCGAACGGGCCGGCATCGCCCCCGAGAGCCTGCGCGGCAGCAGGACCGGAGTGTTCGTCGGCGGCAACGGCCAGGACTACCCGCTGCTCCTGACCGACCCGCCGAAGGAGATCGAGGGCCTGCTCATCACCGGCAACGCGGCCAGCGTCGCCTCCGGCCGGATCTCGTACACGCTGGGCCTGACCGGCCCGGCGGTCACCCTCGACACGGCGTGCTCCTCCTCGCTCGTGGCCCTGCACCTGGCCGTGCAGGCGCTCCGTGCCGGCGACTGCTCCATGGCACTCGCCGCCGGTGTCACGATCATGTCCACCCCCTCCGGCTACATCGAGTTCAGCCGCCAGCGCGGACTGGCCCCGGACAGCCGCTCCAAGGCGTTCTCGGCGGACGCGGACGGCGTCGCCTGGGGCGAGGGCGTCGGCATGCTGCTCGTCGAGCGCCTCTCCGACGCGCAGCGCAACGGGCACCAGGTGCTGGCGGTCGTCCGCGGTACGGCGGTCAACCAGGACGGCGCCTCGAACGGCCTGACGGCCCCCAACGGGCCCTCGCAGCGCCGCGTCATCCGCCAGGCCCTGGAGAACGCCCGCCTGACGCCCGCCGACGTGGACGCGGTGGAGGCGCACGGCACGGGTACCCCGCTGGGCGACCCCATCGAGGCGGACGCGCTCCTCGCCACCTACGGCCAGGAGCGCCCGGAGGGCCGGCCGCTGTGGCTGGGTTCGGTCAAGTCGAACATCGGGCACACGCAGGCGGCCGCCGGTGTCGCGGGCATCATCAAGATGGTCGAGGCCATGCGCCACGGGTCCCTGCCCCGGACCCTCCACGTCACGGAGCCGACGCCGGAGGTGGACTGGTCGGCCGGCGGTGTGGAACTGCTGACCGAGGCCCGGGACTGGCCGGAGACGGGCCGCCTCCGGCGGGCCGGAATCTCAGCCTTCGGTATCAGCGGGACGAACGCGCACGTGGTGCTGGAGCAGGCTCCGGCGGTCGAGGAACCGGTGGCCGAGGGCGTCGCCCCGGCTGTGGTCCCGTTCGTGGTGAGCGGCCGTACGGCTCGTGCGCTGAAGGACCAGATCGCCCGGCTGCGGGAGTTCCTGGCCGGCACGGACGCTCGCCCGGTGGACATCGGCTCCTCGCTGGTGGCCTCCCGGTCCCTGTTCGATCACCGGGCCGTGATGGTCGGCGACGAGGTCGTCGAGGGTTTCGCCGGGTCGGGTCGGCTCGGTGTGTTGTTCACGGGTCAGGGTGCTCAGCGGGCCGGGATGGGCCGTGAGCTGTATGAGGCGTTCCCGGCTTTCGCGGCCGCGTTCGACGAGGTTCTGTCTCACCTGGATGGCTCGCTCCGTGAGGTGGTCTTCTCGGGTGAGGGTCTGGATGAGACGAGTAACACGCAGCCGGCTCTGTTCGCCCTTGAGGTCGCCCTCTACCGTCTGGTCGAGTCGTGGGGTGTGAAGCCGGAGGTCCTGGCCGGTCACTCGATCGGTGAGGTCGCCGCCGCGCACGTCTCCGGTGTGCTGTCTCTTGAGGATGCTGCGGCTCTGGTGTCGGCGCGTGGTCGTCTGATGCAGGCGCTGCCCGCCGGTGGAGCGATGGTCGCGGTCCAGGCGTCGGAGGAGCAGGTCCTTCCGCTGCTTGCCGGCCGGGAGGCTTCTGTCGGCATCGCAGCCGTCAACGGTCCGACGTCCGTGGTGTTGGCGGGTGTTGAGGCCGAGGTCCTGGAGATCGCCGGTTCGCTGGGTGTGAAGTTCAAGCAGCTCACGGTCAGTCACGCGTTCCACTCGCCGCTGATGGACCCGATGCTGGACGACTTCCGCCAGGTCGTTGCCGGGCTCACGTTCAACGCCCCGCGCATTCCCATCGTTTCCACGGTCACCGGCCAGGCAGCCACGGCGGAGGAACTGACCTCCGTGGACTACTGGGTCAACCACGTCCGTCGCCCCGTCCGTTTCGCCGATGCCGTCAGCGCCATCGAGGCCCAGGGCGTCGAGTCACTCCTCGAACTCGGCCCGGACGGCGTCCTGTCCGCCCTGGCCGCCGACCTCACGGAGACCCCGGCGGTCGCCGCCCTCCGCAAGGGCCGCCCCGAGCCGGAGCAGCTCGTCGCCGCCCTCGGCCGGCTGTTCACCCAGGGCGTCCCGGTCGACTGGACCTCGTACTACGAAGGCTCGGGCGGCCGGCGCGTCGACCTGCCCACCTACGCCTTCCAGCGCGAGCGCTACTGGCCCGACGGCGCCTCCCTCTCCCGGTCCGCCGAGGCGCGCGCCGACCACGCGACGGTGGCGGTCGAGCCCGCAGTCCTCGAAGGCCCGCTCGACATGGCGGAGTTGGTGCGCACCCAGGTGGCCGCCGTGCTCGGGCACTCCGACCGGGACGCGATCGACGACCGGCAGTCGTTCACCGACATGGGGATCAACTCCATCGCCGTCGTCGAGCTGCGCTCCCGGATCCGGGCCGCCTCCGGTATCGCGATGAGCGCCGCCGACGCCTTCGACCACCCCTCGGTCGCGGCGCTCGCCGAGCACCTCGGTGCCCGCCTCCCCGCCGCAGCTCCCGCGACCCCCGCCGTTCCGGCGGACGGGCTGGTGGAGCGTTTCCGCCAGGCATGCCTGGCGGGCCGCGGGCCGGACGGCATCCGGTTCCTCGCCGCCGCCTCCCGGCTGGCCGCCGAGGAGCCCGCGGGCGGCGCCGTGCGCCGGCCGGTCCGCTTCTCCCCGGCCGACAACGGCCAGGCGGGCGGAGCCGGCGCGGAGGGCGGCCCCGTACTGGTCTGCCTGCCGTCCTTCGTGGCCCCGGCCAGCCCGCTCCAGTACACGCGCCTGGCCGCCGCCCTCGGCGACGGCTACACGGTCCGCGCGCTGTCCCTGCCCGGCTACGAACACGGCGAGCGGCTGCCCGACACCCTTGAGGAGGCGGTCCGCGAGCAGGTGGCGGCCGTACGGGAAGCCGCCGGCGGCCGGCCGTTCGTCCTCGTCGGCTACTCCTCCGGCGGCTGGATCGCACACGCGGTGTCGGAGGCCCTGGACAGCGACGGCGGGCCGCGGGCCGAGGGCATCGTCCTGCTCGACACCTATCTGCCGGGCGACGCCGAGACGGCGGAGCTCCAGACCTCGCTGTTCCAGCAGCTGGCCGCCCGGCCCGAGCTGGTCGCGATGGTGGACGACACGAAGCTGATGGCGATGGGCCGCTACCTGTCACTGTTCGAACACTGGGCGCCCGCCGTGGCGGCCACCGCGGCGACGCTGGTCGTGCGCGCCGCCGACTTCCTGCTGGAGCCCGGCGCCACCCCCCTCGGCAGTGCGCGCGCCGGATGGCCGCTGCCGCACACCGAGGTGGCCACGGCCGGCGACCACCTCACCGTCATTGAGGAATTCGCGGAACCGACGGCGAAGGCCGTCGACCACTGGCTGGCCGGGCTCGTATGAGCACGGCACTCGGAAAGGACCTTCCCGTGTCCATCGGAACGACCATCGAAGCAGGCGGGGTCGACCTGCTCAGCTGGAGCTTCGTGCAGGACCCCTACGCCACGTACGAGAAGCTCCGGGAGGAGGGCGCCGTACGCCGCCACGTGGTCAAGACCCTCGCCACCGAACTCCACGCCTGGGTCGTGACCGACTACGAGAACGGCCGTGCGCTGCTCGCCGATCCGCGCCTGTCCAAGGACGCGGTGAACCTGCCCGCCGTGGTGACGGCCCAGTCGGTGGACCCGGACTTCCAGGCCACCGAGCAGCCCCGGAGCATGCTGTTCAGCGACCCGCCCGAGCACACCCGCCTGCGCAAGCTGATCGGCAAGGCGTTCACCATGCGGCGCGTCCAGAAGATGCGGTCGTGGATCGAGCAGACCACCGACGCGCTGCTGGAACGGATCGTCCCCGGTGAGGAGTTCGACCTCGTCGACGACATCGCCCTCGCGCTGCCGATCTACGTCATCGGCAACCTGCTCGGCGTTCCCGAGGAGCGGTTCGAGGACTTCAAGACGTGGAGCGGCGCCCTCGCGAGCGTCGACATCTCCGCGGAGGAGAAGCAGAAGGCACTCGGCCAGGCCTTCGCCTACCTGGGGCAGCTCGTCGCCGAGAAGCGGGCCGCCCCGGGCGAGGACATGGTCTCCGCGCTGATCGAGGCCGACGACGACGGCGTGAAGCTCACCGACACCGAGCTGATGTCGACGATCTTCCTGGTGATGAACGCCGGTTACGAGACCACCGCCAACATGATCGGCAGCGGGGTCCTCGCCCTCCTCGAACACCCCGAGCAGCAGGCGCTCCTGCGCGCCGACCCGTCCCTGGTCCCGGGCGCCGTCGAGGAGTTCCTGCGCTACGAGAGCCCCCTGAACCTCTCGACGATCCGCTACACCACGAGCCCCGTCGAGGTCGGCGACGTCACCATCCCCGAGGGCGAGATCGTCTTCATCGCGCTGATGTCGGCCAACCGCGATCCCGAGAAGTACGCGGACCCGAACCGACTCGACGTGACCAGGCCGTCGGCCCACTCCCACCTGTCCTTCGGGCACGGCGTGCACCACTGCCTCGGCGCCCCGCTCGCCCGCCTCGAAGGCGAAATCATCTTCACCAAGCTTCTGGAGCGTTTCCCGGACTGGCGGCTGACCGTCGAACCGGCCGCTCTCGAATGGCGTTACACGGCGCAGTTCCGCGGCCTGGAGAACCTCCCGGTCCGCATGGCCTGACCCGCCGGAAACCGCGCATCCATCACAGAAACGAAAGGCATCACCGTTATGGGAATCGGCAAGGACATCGTCAACCGCTTCTTCGAGGCCGGCCTGCGGGACGACATCGAGGCCGCCGCGGCCTGCTTCACGGAGGACGGCCGCTGGATCATGGCAGAGGGTGCCGAACCCGGCACCACGTACACCCGTGAGCAGATCCCCGCCTTCCTCGACAAGATCATCGGCCTGCGCAAGGAATACGAGGCCAAGGGGATCACGCTGGAATACGGCGAACTCCTCGAGGTCGAGGACCGCGTCATCCTCGAATTCACCGTCAACTCCCCGGACGGCACGGTCCTCGACCGGGCCGTCGACCTCTTCACCATCCGCGACGGAAAGATCGCCGTGAAGGACGTCTTCCGCAAGGCGTAGCGGAACCAGCACAGGAACACCCGGGCAGACGCAGGAGAAGAAACACTCATGACCGACGATCTCTGGATACGGAACTTCCACCCGGCCCCCGAGGCCCCGACGCGCCTCGTGTGCCTCCCGCACGCCGGCGGTTCGGCCAGCTTCTACTTCCCGGTGTCCCGGGCCCTCACGCCGGACATCGAGGTGCTGGCCGTCCAGTACCCCGGCCGCCAGGACCGTCGGTCCGAGCCGGTCATCACCGAGGTCGGCGTCCTCGCCGACCACATCGTGGAACAGCTGGTCGCCACCGGGGACGACCGCCCACTGGCCCTGTTCGGGCACAGCATGGGCGCGTTGGTGGCCTTCGAGACGGCGCGCAGGCTCCAGGCCCGTGGGACCTCCCCGTCGGCGCTCGTCGTCTCCGGCCGCCGCGCCCCTCACCTCCAGCGCGAGGCCGGCATCCACAAGCGGTCGGACGACGGCCTGGTGGCCGAGCTGAAGGCGCTCAGCGGGACCGACGCCGACCTGCTGGGCGACGAGGAGATCCTGCGGATGATCCTCCCGGCCATCCGCGGGGACTACCAGGCGGTCGAGACCTATCGCATGGCCCCCGGGCCCGCATTGACCTGCCCGGTCCTGGCCCTCGTCGGGGATTCCGACCCCCGGGTGGACGTCGAAGGCGTCCACGGTTGGGCGGAGCACACCGACGCCGAATTCGCGCTGGAGGTGCTGCCGGGAGGGCACTTCTACCTCGTACACGAGCAGGAGGCCGTGCTCTCCGCGATCCGCACGCGCCTCACCACACGCCCGGCCGCGATCTGATGGGCTTCCGACATGCCTGACAGCACACGGAGTCGGGGCGGTTCACTCCTCGCCATCAGCGATCTGCACATCCACTACGAAGAGAACCGGAAGATCCTCGACGGGCTCCGGCCCGAGACGGACGAGGACTGGCTCCTCGTCGCCGGCGACGTCGGCGAGATCGCCTCCGAGATCGAGCAGGCACTGCGCCTGCTCGCCGGCCGGTTCGCGAAGGTCGTGTGGGCGCCCGGCAACCACGAACTGTGGACACCGCGCGCGGACCCCCTCCAGCTCCGGGGCGAGCAGCGATACCGGCACCTCGTGGAGATGTGCCGCTCGCTGGGCGTCGTGACGCCCGAGGACCCGTATCCGGTGTGGGAGGGCGAGGGCGGCCCGGTCACGGTCGCCCCGCTCTTCCTCCTGTACGACTACACGTTCCGCCCGCCGGGAGTGGCCTCCAAGGAGGCCGCGCTCCGGCTGGCGGAGGAGGCCGGTGTGGTCTGCACCGACGAGTTCCTGCTCCACCCCGACCCCTACCCGAGCCGGGAAGCCTGGTGCCGGGACCGGCTCGCCGCCACGGAGGCCAGGCTCGCCGCCCTCCCCGCCGGCACCCGGACCGTACTGGTCAATCACTACCCGCTGGTGCGCGACCCCACCGAAGTGCTCTGGCATCCCGAATTCGCGCTCTGGTGCGGCACGGAGGCGACCGCCGACTGGCACCGCCGGTTCCGCGCCGCGGCGATGGTCTACGGCCACCTGCACATCCGTCGGACCATCCACCGCGACGGGGTCCCCTTCGAGGAGGTCTCGCTGGGCTACCCGCGCGAGTGGAGCCGGCGCCCCGGCGGGCCGGGCGGTCTCGTCCGCATCCTGCCCGCCCGGGCGGGGACGGACACGGGCCGTCGGAACGTCCGAGGGGGACAGGGGGACTGACCGTGATCGAGGAACTGCTGCCCACGACGGCTGCCGTCGCGGAAACGTTCGGAGACTTACCGCAATCCGTGCTGTACCCGCAGGAGAAGGCCCTGGTGGCCCACAGCACCGATGAACGCAGAAGGGAGTTCGCGACGGTACGGGGCAACGCCCGTAAGGCGCTGGCCCGGCTCGGGGTCCCCCCGGCCCCCATCCTTCCCGGCACCCGCGGCGCGCCCGGCTGGCCCGAAGGGATCGTCGGGAGCATGACGCACTGCATCGGCTACCGCGCCGCGGCGGTGGCACGCGCCGGCCAACTGGCGGCGATCAGCGTGGACGCCGAACCCAACCAGCCGATCTCCAACGCGGGGATGCGCGCGCTGATCACCATCCCCGAGGAACGCCTCTGGCTGAACCAACTGGCCGTGCGGCGCCCCGATGTGCACTGGGACCGGCTCGTCTTCAGCGCCAAGGAGAGCGTCTACAAGGCCTGGTACCCGATCACCGGTCGATTTCTCGACTTCGACGAGGTGATGGTCACCGTCGACGAGGACGCCGGTACCTTCCACGCCCGCCTGCTGGTACCGGGCCCGACGGTGGACGGCATCCGCGTCACGGCCTTCAGCGGCAAGTGGCTGGCCCGCCGCGGGCTGCTGATCACCGCGATCGCCGTGCCGCGCCGCACCGCCGCACGAACGCCGGCCTTCGACGTGTCCCCACACACCGCACAGCGCACCATGTACAAGGAGCAATTGTCATGACCACCATCGAGCCGGTCGCCCATCCGGTGGACAGCCGCGGGCGCGTGGCCGAGCTGCACTCGCTGCGTGAGCAGGCGCGGCGCGGCCCGAGTGACCGCGCGACCGAGACCCAGCACGCCAAGGGCAAGC
>NZ_JBIWFI010000038.1:0-83297 GCF_044762985.1 Streptomyces sp. NPDC096339
TGCCGTTCGACGACGGGGCCCGCGTCACGTACTGGACAGGGGCCTCCGGCCTCGCCCTGCGCTTCATCATGTCGTCCTGACCAACCCCGACCGGAGTCGGCGCGGAGCGACGTCCGGCCCACGATGCCGGGAACGGCCCGCCCTGCGGATGCCGGCAGCCGCAGGGCATGCACGAGCCCGTCAGGGGCGGTAGCTCTGCCAGGCTCCGGGGTTCCTCTGGATCCCGGCCAGCAGGCTCGTGAGCAGGTCCTCCTCGAAGAGGACTCCGTTGTTCTCTCCGGGGATCAACTTGCTGTTGATGGCGACGGTCGGGGTGCCCGGTCCGATCGGATCGTCTCCCGTCTGCCGGTAGGTCCTCAGCGAAGCGGTCACGAACTCGCCGTACTTCATCGTGGACACCGCGGCATCGAACGTCTCGCTCCGCAGCCCCGGTACCTGATCAGCGAGGCTCAGCAGACGCTCGGTGGTGAAGCCGCCGGACTCCTCGACCTCTTCCTGGCTCCCCATCAGCACGGCGTGGTACTCGGTGAACTTCTGCGCGTCCAACGCCGCGCGCAGGGCGTTGACCGCCCGCTTGGAGCCGTCCCCGCCGAGGCTTCCGTCCTTGAACGACGCGAGGGTGTACTCCGTCCTGATCTGCCGCTTGATGGTCTGGGTGCGGATCACCTTGGCGCCGCTCGCCTCGAACTCGGCGACGACCGGGCACCGCGGGTCCTCGTACAGGTGAACGGTCGTCTTGGCGAGCGGATCCCCCACTATGATCGTCGTCCCGTCCGCGGACAGCGCCTCGGGCAGTTCCGTGATCGCCGCGTACGGGGTGGATCCGGGCGCCGCGATCCCCTCTGAGGCAGGCATCGAGCCTCGCTCGCAGCCTGCCGTCGCGGCCGCGATCACGCCGCAAACCCCCACCGCAGCCAGCCGTCTGACATACCTGATCCGCATACATTCCCTCCCTGGTGAACTCGCAGACTCTAGACGCTTGGCGAAGGGGCACGCACACGTGTTTCAGCCCCCGCGCCAAAAGCTCGCAACGACGCCTGCGGACGACGGTGTGGATGATCGGGGGCCGGTCCCAGAGGGCGAGGAGTTCGTTGGCGGGGTCCGGGAAGGGTTCCGTTGATCATCCATGCGCCGACCGCACGCGGAGCGGCTGACAACCGACCTCGTCGCCCCCTCACCGCCCGGGGCCCACAAGGCCCGGATGTCGCACCGGGCCCGAGGACGGGAGCGGCAGAGCGCGGATCAGCCTGCGCAGCGTGGGCCTCGTGCCGCCACGGGCGGCGTACCGTACGAGGCACCCCCGGTGCGGGCAGGCGGAGGCCATACGTCATGGTCACGTGACAGGACTGCCACAACGGCGCAGCGCGGGAACCCGGGCGTGCCACGGTGCCGTGTCCCGGTAAGTGCCGGTGCTTGCCGGCCGGGAGACACCCAGGAGCATCCCATGCAGTACTCCGCAGGCATCCGCCACTCGGCGGCGGCGCTCGTGGCGGCCGCCGCCACCGTCCTGATGACGGGCTGCGGGCCGGCCGACGACGGGGCGGTGGGCGTGCCGCCGGCCACCCCCGCCGCCTCCGTGCCGGCCGCGCCGACGCCCACGGGCGGCTCCCCGACCGGCGGTGGAGGCGCTTCCTCCACCGGCGGCTCGGGCGGGACCGCGCCCACCCCCTCGGCGTCCGCCACCGGCGGCGGTACGCGGCCCTGCACGGCCGGCGAGGTCAAGGTCTCCGACGCCCAGCAGGCCGCGGTGCGGCCGCCGGGCACCGGGACCGGCGCCGCGATCCTCTCGGTCGCCAACGCCTCGAAGCACGCCTGCACGCTCACCGGATACCCGACGGTGGCCGGTGCGGGCAACGGCTCACCCGAGAAGAACCTGCCGCTCGCCGCCGCCCACAGCGGTACGGCGTCCACGGTGACGCTGGCTCCCGGAGCCCGCGCGTGGACGAAGCTGACCTTCGTCAACGTCCAGGGCGAGGCGGACGGGTACTGCGTCTCGGGGGCCACTCCGGCCGCCTTCCCGACGCTCGTCATCGGTGTGCCCGGCGCCGGCTCGCACCAGATCGCCATGACCGACGGCGTCTTCGCCGAGTGCGACGACAAGGTGACGGTCAGCGCTTTCTCCGCCGACAAGCCGTCCTGACCGGAAATACGGAATCGTGCGCCCCGGCCCGCGCCGATGCTTCACGGGCGACGGTCCGGCCCTGGAGGGGGACGCCGGGGCGCGCCAGGAGGCTCCGCGCCGCGTTACGGGGGCCGCGCGGGCCGGCGCCGGCGGCGGACCTACCAGCCGTCGGCACGGCCGTCCCCGCCCCGTGCCCGCACGGGACTACGTCGTGTGCCGGACCGCGCTCACCAGGCCCGTACCGTTCGACTCCCGCGATCCCTCTCGGGCCGCCGCCGCGGGCAAGGGTGACGGCGGCGAGCAGGGTGTCCTTGAGCCTGTCCATCGGATCAGGGCCCCGACTCTGGACTCTCCCACCGTGGGAGAGTCCACCATGATGGCGTGCACGACGAACTTCTCACCATCGGGCGCTTCGCCCGCCTGTGCCGGCTCAGCGTGAAGCAGCTACGCCACTACGACGACATGGGGCTGCTGACTCCCATCCGCGTGGGCATCGGCTCCGGCTACCGCTATTACGCACCCGAACAAGCGCGTGACGCCCTGACCATCGCCCTGCTGCGCGAGATGGATCTTCCCCTGGCCGTCATCGCCCAGGCACTGGCTGCCGGGCCTGAGCGGAGGGCGGGGATCCTGCGCGCCGAGCGGGATCGGCTGGCCGAGCGGATCAGCAGGGACCAGGTCCGGCTGGAGATGCTGGAGCGGCTGGCAGAGGGCGGTCTGCCCGGCTATGAGGTGACGCTGGGCAGGGAGCCGGAGCGACGGCTGACGGTGGTGCGAGCGGTCTGCACTCCCGCGGAGCTCGGGACCAAGGTCGCGGAGTGTGTGGGTCGGCTGCTGCCCGTGCTCGCCGAGACGGGGGTCCCATGGCGGCCGCCGTTGTGGGGGCTGTACCCGCTGGACCTGGAAGAGCGGATGGAGGTCGCCGTCGGGGCGCAGACCGGGCAGGGGGGCGACGTGCCCGGTCTGGAATGCGAGGTGCTGCCGTGTGGACTCGTCGCCGAGACCACGCACGTCGGGCCCTACACGCAGCTGCCGTTGGCCTACAACGCGCTCTTCGCCGCCATCCACGAGCGCGGGCTGCGCCCCGCGAGCGCACCCGTACGCGAGGCGTACCTCGTCGGCCCGGAGGAAGCTCCGCAAGAAGAACTGATGACCCGACTGATCATCCCCGTTCAGGAGAACACGGCATGAGCACCGTAGTGGACATCGATGCCCACGGCACGCAGCACTGCGAGACGTCAGCCCTGGGGGTGCTCCTGCGGCACCGCGGACTCGACTTGTCCGAGCCCATGTTGTTCGGCCTCGGCGCCGGTCTCTCCTTCGTCTACTGGGACGGCAAGAACATGGGCTTCCCCTTCCTCGGGGGACGGGTCAAGCCGTTCGACCTCACGAGGAACCTGGCCGGCAGGCTCGGGCTGGAGCTCCTGGTGCAGGAGACCACCTCCCCGCGCAAGGCATGGGACAGCGTGGCGGCCTCCATCGACGCGGGCCGGCCCGTCGGTCTCCAACTCGACAGCCATTACCTGGACTACTTCGGCTCGAAGATCCATTTCGGCGGCCACCTCGTCGCCCTGTACGGCTACGACGACCACAACGCCTACCTGGTGGACACCAGCCGGCAAGGCGGAGCGGTCTCCACCAGCCTGACCAGCCTCGCCGAGGCCAGGGCCGCGCGAGGACCGATGACCGCCAAGCACCGCTCCTTCACCCTCGCCGTTCCGGAGAACCTCCCCGCCCCGCACGGGCGGATCGTCCCCGCCATCACCGCCTGCGCCCACGCGTTCCTCGATCCGCCCATCGCGAACCTCGGTCACCGCGGGATCGAGAAGGCCGGCAAGCTGGTGCGCACGTGGCTCCGGCGCACCGAGAACCCAGAGCGGGACCTGCCACAGGCCGCCCTGCTGATGGAGGAGGCCGGAACCGGCGGCGCTCTGTTCCGCAACCTCTACCGCGACTTCCTCGCCGAATGCACGGATCTGCTCGACAACGGCCGCCTGCGCACCGGCCACGCGCTGTACACCGAGGCTGCCACGCTCTGGACCGAAGCAGCAGGACTGATCAAGAAGGCCGGCGAATCGGGCGATGCCCAGTACCTCGAACAGGCCGGCTCGGTCCTCACGGACCTCGCACGTGTGGAACACGAGGCCATGCAGGCGCTGAGCCGTCTGGGGAGTGAGTGACCCCGAGGGTGATCCGCCTCTGAAACCGGCTTCCAGCCCGAGGCGTACGACCCGCACCCGGCCAAGGGGTTCGCCCGTGAGCTGCTTCGGTCGGCCAAGAGTTCGCGCCCGTGATCGCGGCAGGCTTCAGGCGGGCGGAACCAGGGTGAACCAGTGCTCTAGGAGTGCCCTGTCACCGGTGACGTCCAGGCTGGTGGCGGGGAGCCGTTGCCAGAGGAACAGTGTCAGGTCGGAGGCTGTGCCCGCGGCCTCCACGCTCACCGGACCGGTGCCGTCCCTGTCCAGCCGTACTCCGGCGTCGGTGAACTCCAGCGTCCAGGACTCGGGGCCGTCGGTGCGGCGGAAGCGGTAGCGCTCCCCCGCCCCGGCCGGTGCCGGCTTCCAGCCGCGCCGGGCGGGTACCATGACCTCGAAGGTCTGGGCGACCGCGTCCGTGGCGAAGGCGGGGTCGAAGGGGGCCGGGTCGCCGGTGACGGATTCCGCGTCCCAGCGGTGGACGGCCTGTTCGATGGTCTGCACGCGCAGCCAGAAGCCGCTGGTCCGCTCCGCCGACCAGCTCCACACCGGTACGTCCGGTCCGAGCTCGCGCAACGCCTCCGCCAGGTCCCGGGCAGCGGCGGCCGACCAGTCGAAGAGCTCCTCGGGGACGGGACCGCGGTGCGGTGTCGCGTCGTGCCGGGGCCAGGCGGCCCGTACCGCCGGGTCCTCGGGGAGCGCGTAGAGGGCGGGGTCCGTGGGGTCCGGCGGCTCCGTGTGCCGTTCCCGGAGGATGTGCGTGAGGTAGCGCTGGACGCTGCCGAGGTGACCGACGAGGTCGGCGACCGACCACCCGGGGCACGACGGCACCGGCGGAGCTTCGCGGCCCCCGTCGGCCGCCCGCCGTACAGCCGTGCCGAAGGCCTCCGCCTCGCCCCGGAAAACGCCGAGCCTGGTGAGATGATCCATGCGGTTTCCCCTGCCCGGTAGGAGGCGGCGCGTATCAGCTTGCGCCACGGGCGAACACCGTCAGGGCCTCCGCGGCGTTGACCGCTTCCGTCAGCAGGGCCGGGCGCTGCGCGCCGTCTGTGAGCACGTGGCGAACCGGTGGACCGACACACGGGAACTAGGACAAGAGCTGACCTGGTTCGGTCGTAGTGTCGGCACGTCACCAGGAACCGGCAGACAGGACGTAGCCATGGAACACACCGCGCCCGAGGGCTACACCAGCGTCGCACCGTGGGTCGTCACCGACGACACCGGCGCGCTGCTCGACTTCATCACGGCGGCGTTCGAGGGCGAGGAGCTCGCCCGGGTGCCCGTCGCGGACGGCAGCATCGGACACGGCGAGATCCGTGTCGGTGACACGGTCGTCCTGGCCTTCGACCGCCGGCCAGGCTGGCCCACGATGCCCGCGCTCCTGCGCATTTACGTTCCTGACGCCGACACCGCCATGGCCGCCGCCGTCGCGCACGGGGCCACGGTCGTCACCGAGGTCACCGACAGCGCGTGGGGCGACCGGGGAGGCAGGGTACGAGACCCGTTCGGCAACATCTGGTGGGTGATGAGTCGGAACGAGGACATCGCACCCGACCAGGCCTGGCAACGACTGTCGCAGCCGAAATACGCACAGGCCATGCGCATCGCGCAGGAAACTCTGGACGCCGAACTCAGCGGCAGGGAAACCGGATGGTCAAGCGCCCCACAACACCCGGCCTCCTGAACTCCCCATCCCGGCCGGACCGCCGGACCGCCGGGCCTCGCTCACCGCGGACGAACCCAGGTGGACAGCGCTTCCGTGATGACCAGGCTGGAAGCGGAGGCAGGCATGGGGTGGGATGATCTGATGGAAGCAAGGCGACGTCGCTGAAGCTCGCGAGACTGCCGCCGCACTCGGGTCGGTGTGGACGATGGACGAATCCGGTCGGTGGGGGGCGGATCGAGACTCGCCGCCCCATGGACCTCCTGCCGACCAGGGGCATCGGCGTGGCGGTTGTCCGGGCGGCCCGGGATCGAGATCGTGCGCCGGGACCCTGTCCTCTTCCATGCGGAAGGCGCCGCCTGCGGCGCTCCGCGAGCGGTCAAGCCCCTTCCCCGGACTCCCCCACGAGCTCGGCCGGGCCGAACCAGCGGGTGAGCGTTTCGGTGAGACCGGGGCCTCCGGCCCAGCAGACGTATCCGTCCGGGCGGACGAGTATGGCCTCTGCGTCGGTCGCGCCGGGTTCCGCCTGGGCCTGCACGTGGGTGACCCGGTCGTGCCAGGGGGCCGCGGCGGCGAGGGGGGCGTCGGTGAGGTTGAGCAGGACACCGCGTCCGGTGCGCGTCAGGTCGCTGAACCGGATCCGCTCCCCGGCACCGACGACGAGGTCCAGGTCCGGCATCCGCAGGCCCAACAACGGATGGGCCGCGGCGTCGGGGGACGCGAGGCAGAGGTCGAGCCCGGCCATCACTCCGGCCATGTACCGGTTGGCGTCGGGCAGGCGGAGCAGGTCGGTGAGCACGTCACGCAGCTCGCCCAGCCCGCCGTCGCGCTGCGGCCCCATGACCACTCCCTGGGCCCGGGTCAGGGCGAGCACCCGCGCGGCGACGGGGTGCCGCTCGGTCTGATAGGTGTCCAGCAACCGCTCGCCCACCTCGCCACGCAGGACGGCCGCGAGCTTCCAGCCGAGGTTGAACGCGTCCTGCACGCCGAGGTTGAGTCCCTGGCCGCCGGCCGGCGAGTGGATGTGGGCGGAGTCTCCGGCGAAGAACACCTGACCGTGGCGGTAGTGCTCCAGCTGCCTGCTGGCGTTGCTGAACCGGGAGGAGTAGCGGATCTCGGCGACGTCGAGCACTCCGCCGTGGGTGGCGCGCAACACCTCGCGGACCTCCTCCGTGGTCACGGGGGCGTCACGTTCGGCCTCCATGGTCCGCGGGCCGCTGAAGATGAGCTTGTGGAGGCCGTTCGCCAGGGGCGTGATCATGGCGAAGTGGCCCTGGGGTGATGTGTGGATCCGCGAGCTGATGTGTCCGCCGGGGCTGTCGTCGAGGTCGCCGGTGAGCAGCAGGTCGGCCGTGGCCATGCGGATGGTGGCGGCCTGGCCGGGGAAATCGGCTCCGATGAGCTTGCGCACGCTGCTGTGTGCGCCGTCGCACGCGACGAGGTAGCGGCCCCGCAGCGACCGGTCGCCGTCCGGAGTGGTCACGGTGATCGTGACGCCCTCGGCATCCTGCTGGAGGCCCGTCAGCCGGTGCTCCCTGAGCACCTGGCCGCCGAGCTTGGCGAGCCGGTCCTCGAGCACGGCCTCGAGCTGGTCCTGCGGGAGCAGAACGGGGTGCGGGTAGCGGGTGTCCCACGCCGTGTAGTCCAGCGGAACGGGCAGTCCCGCGAAGTGGCCGCCGACGAGCTGGTAGTCGATCGACCGTCCGAGGGCGTCCTCCAGCAGGCCGCGCAGCGCGAGCATCTCGGCGGTCCGGGGCTGGATCGCCCCGGCACGGGACTGGAGGTTGCGACCGGGCAGCCGGTCGAGCACGACGGCGGGGACGCCGGCGAGGGCGAGCTCGGTGGCGAGCGTGAGTCCGGCGCCGCCGGCCCCTACGACGATGACACCGGTGACCTGCGTGTTCATGGAGCCTCCCAGGAAGATTCCTTCACCTGGTGGAAAACTATACCAGGTGCAAGTTTCCCCTCGGTACCGCATTGCTATCGTGAGCGCATGGCTGAGCAACTTGGACTGCGCGAACGCAAGAAGCAGCGCACCCGGCAGACGATCTTCGAAGCGGCACTGCGGCTCTTCCTGAGCCGCGGCTTCGACGACGTGTCGATCGTGGAGATCGCCGATGCGGCCGAGGTCTCCAAGCGCACGCTGTTCACCTACTTCCCGACCAAGGAAGACCTGGTCCTGCACGTGTTCGCCGACCACGAGGACGAATCCGCCCGCGTCGTCCGTGCCCGCCCGGCCGGCATGAGCCCCTTGGCCGCCCTGCACGCGCACGAGCTCGACGCACTGGCACGGCGGGATCCGGTCACCGGACTCACGTCCGACCCGGACGCCGTCGCCTTCGCCCGGCTGCTGAGTACGACGGCGAGCCTCAGCGAGCGGCTGCTCGGGTACGCGGGGCGCAGCATCTCGGCCCTCACCGAGGCACTGGAGGAGACCGGCGTCGACGAGCTCACCGCGCGGCTCGCCGCGGTGCAGATCGTCACGGTCCTGCGCGCCCTCGCCGACCGCAACAGCGCCCAGATGCAGGCGGGCCGGCCGGCCGACGACGCGTACCCCGAGGCCGTCGCCGCCGCCGACCGGGCCTTCCGGTTGCTCGGCGCCGGCCTGGCCGACGCCCTGTCCGCCTGAGCGCCGGCGGCCACGACGACCGGGCCCCACGACACGAGCCTCCGACGGCAGGACCGGCCCGGCAATCGCTCTCGTGGATGCCCGCCCTCCGGGACGCGAGACCGGTCCCGCCCGTGAGCCTTCGCGCCGTGGATCTGCGGCCGAACGGGTCGTCGACACGATCCGCCGCCGTCGTGGCCACGTCATCGCGGACGCACACCATAGGGTGGCCGCACTCGCCGGTACCGGAAGAACGGGACGTCCATGGTGCAAGAACGTTGGGACCGCGCAATGTTCACCACCGCGACGACCCCACGCACCACCGTGACCCACGACGTCGGCCTGCTGGTCCTCCGCATCGTCGTCGGCCTCGCCATGGTCGGCCACGGCACCCAGAAGCTCTTCGGATGGTTCGGCGGACCCGGGCTCTCCGCGACCGGCAAGGGCTTCACACTGGCCGGCTACCCCGCCGGCGACGCCATGGCCGTCATCGCCGGTGTCTCCGAGTGCCTGGGCGGCCTCGGTCTCGCCCTCGGCCTGCTCACCCCGCTCGCCGGCGCGGCCCTGATCGGCGTCTTCATCAACGTCCTCGACGTGCGAGGGCTCAACGCGTTCTTCCCACCGAAGGGCGTCGAACTCGAAGTGCTGCTGCTCGCCGGTGCGCTCACCGTCACGCTCACCGGGCCGGGCCGCTTCTCCGTCGACCACTTCCTTCCCGTACTGCGCGAGTCGCGGCCCCGGTACTCCGTGCTCGCGGTGGCGCTGGGCGTCGTCGCGGGATTCATCGTCGTCCTCATCCGGGATTGAGCACCGGTGCCGCGTGGAGTCCGTCCACTCGGCCACGTCCACGGCGCGGTGATCGAAGCGGCCGGTCCATGTGCTGCCCACTCCGAGGGTCGGTGCCCTCCTCGGCGAGTTCGACGGCCTCACCAGAGACGCGGCCGGATGAGGCCCAACGGTCTCGGTCCGCAACCGCTCGACCGTCAGAAGCCGTTCACCACACCGAGCAGCCGAACGAGCATCCGCGGATATCCATTTGATCAAGAGTATTCCTAATTGATCTACAACTCACTTATAGTGACCTCTCGTTAACGGCTGGAACGTGCCCTTCCCTTTGCGCCCGTACTGAGAGTCTGGTTGATGCCGGCGTCACCCACCCCCTTCCGCCCTTCCGCGATCGCCATGCTGCTGACGGCAGTCGGCGGCGGCACGCTCGCCACGGCGGCGGTGGCCGCGGCGCCCCCCGGAGTCCAGGCACCCCTCGGCTGGTTCGCCGGTTTCGGTGTACTGCTGCTGGCCGCCGCCGCGTTCGCGGTCTCCTGGTACGGCCGCACCGCGCGCAAGCACCGGTCGCGGGCCGAGGCACTGGCGCGGGAGCTCGCTTCCCGCGACGCGTACCTCGCCCACGTCACCCACGAGGCGGGCCGTGAAGCCGGCGCCCGGCAGCAGCAGCACGCGGCCGAGACCGCCGCGCTGGAGGCCGCCCGTACCGAGGTGGTCGAACGGCTCACGCGGGAACACGCGGAGCGGACCGCCGAGCTGGTCGGCTCCGGCAAGGCCTCAGCGGCTCGGCTGGAGGCCGACCTGCGCCGCGCCGAGTCGGGCCGGGCCGCCGCCCTGGCGGCGGCCGCGAACGCCGCCGGTCGCATGCAGGCGCTGGCCACGAGCATGCTCGCCGACCTGCGCGACATGGAACACCGGCACGCCGACGAGGACGTCCTCGCCGACCTGCTGCACCTGGACCACCGCACCGCCCAGGCCGGCCGGCTGGCCGACTCCGTGGCCGTGCTGTCCGGCGCGCGGTCCGGGCGCCGGTGGGCCCGGCCCATCGTGATGGAGTCGGTGCTGCGCGGGGCGATGGGCCGGATCGGCGGCTACCAGCGGGTGCGGCTGCACTCCACCAGCGAGGCAGCCGTCGCGGGGCACGCCGCCGAGGGCGTGATGCACGCGCTGGCCGAACTCATGGACAACGCCGCGAACTTCTCCCCGCCGACCGCCGAGGTCCACGTGTACGTGGAGGAGGTCCCGGCCGGGGTCATCATCACCGTGGAGGACAGCGGTCTGGTGATGAGCGACGTGCAACTGCGCCGCGCCGAGGCCGCCGTCGGCTCGGACCCGCAGGACTTGGCCGGCCTGTCCGGGACCAGGCTCGGACTGGCCGTGGTGGGCCGCCTGGCGCGCAAGTACGGCCTGACGGTGTCCTTCCGGCCGTCCGCCCGCGGCGGTACCGGCGCGCTGATGCTGATCCCGCAGGACCTGATCAGCCGTACCCCGGCCGTGACGCCGGCGGCTCCCACGGTGGCCCTGCCGCCCGCGCCCGCCCGCGCGGTCCCGGCGCCGGGTGAGGCTCCCGGTCAACTGCCCTCCCGTACGGGCGACCACGCCCTCGCACGCGTCCCGGCCGCCCGGACCGCCCCGGGGTCCGGCGGCGAGCCGGAGGCCGTGCACGACGGGCCCGGCGAAGGCGACCGCATGCCCGGCGACGGAGCCCTGCCCCGGCGCAAGCGGGGCCGCACCATGGCCGCGGCCCACCCCGACGGGCCCGAGGCCACCGCCCGGGCCCGCACGGAGACCCCGAGGTCGGGGGCGGCCGCAGGATCCGTGGCCCGCTTCGGCAGCTTCCGCCAGGCGGTCCGCGGCACCGGCCAGACCGCACCCGAAGCCCCCGGCTCCGAGCCGCCCGTATCCCCGCGCGAGCCAGCGTCCCCCAACTCCCCCCACCCGGAAGGCAATCCCCGATGACCGGCACCACCACCGACGAGACGCTCAGCTGGCTCCTGGAGAACCTCCTGGAGCGCACCCCCGGAGCCCGGCACGCCCTGGTCCTGTCCCGGGACGGGCTCAAGCTGTGCCGGACCTCGGGGCTGTCGGTCGACCAGGCCGACCAGCTCGCCGCCATCGCCGCGGGCATCCAGAGCCTCTCGCACGGCGCCTCGGTCGAGTTCGGCGACGGCACCGGCGGCGTCCGCTCCGCGATGGCCGAGTTCTACGGCGGCATCCTCTTCATCGTGGAGGCCGGTGAGGGCGCCCACGTCGCGCTCGTCGCCGACGAGGAGGCCGACGCCGGACTGGTCGGCCACAACATGGCCGAGCTGGTGGAGCAGTTGGGCGAGCACCTGGTCGCGAGGCCCCGGGGATGAGCCGCGGCAGGCCGGGCCGGGACGACTCCCCGGACCGGCTCTACACCCTCACCGGCGGCCGCAGCAGCGCCGGTTCGGACGCGTTCGACCTGGTCACGCTGGTGATCGCCGAGTGCGATCCGGTGCCCGGCATGCAGTCCGAGCACGCCGCGATCCTGCGCCTGTGCCGTTTCCCGACGGCCGTGGTGGAGGTCGCCGCGGAACTCGGGCTGCCCGTGTCCATCGTCCGGATCCTGCTCGCCGACCTGCACGCCACCGGGCGGATCAGCGCCCGGCACCCGCGTGCCACCGCCCACAGCCTTCTCGACCCCGACATCCTGGAGCAGGTGCTCGTTGGACTCCGCAACCTCTGAACAGCCCGCACAGCGCCTGACCCTGCACAGCACCGCCGACAACGGTCTGAAGATCGTCATCGTGGGCGGGTTCGGAGTCGGCAAGACCACGATGGTCCGCTCGGTCAGCGAGATCCGCCCGCTGAACACCGAGGAGACCATGACCCAGGCCGGCCGGGCCGTCGACCGCACCGAGGGCATCGCCGGGAAGTCCACCACCACCGTCGCCTTCGACTTCGGCCGGATCTCACTCGACGCGCACAACGTCCTCTACCTGTTCGGAGCACCCGGCCAGGAGCGGTTCTGGTTCCTGTGGGACCGGCTGTTCGCCGGCACCCTCGGCGCCGTCGTCCTCGTCGACACCCGCCGGCTCGCCGACTCCTGGTACGCCATCGACCGCCTGGAGCACCACGGCACGCCCTTCCTGGTCGCCTGCAACGACTTCGGCGGCCCGGCGCACACCCCGGAAGAGGTCCGCGACGCCCTCGACCTCGCCGAGGACGTACCTCTGGTGTTCTGCGACGCCCGCTCCAGGGAGTCCAGCAAGCAGGTCCTGATCTCCCTCGTCGAACACCTGCGGACCGTCGCCGCCCGACCCCCGCAGCCGATCCAGCAGAAGACCCCGGAGCCCGCCCCGTGACCACCCCCGAGCCGCAGCCCGTTCCGCTGAGCGGCCCCCGGTTCCAGAACGACCCCCAGGACCTGTACCGGCAGATGCGCCGCGACCACGGCCCGGTCGCCCCCGTCGTCCTGGACGGCGGCATACCGGCCTGGCTGGTCCTCGGCTACCGGGAACTGCACCAGGTCACCAGCGACCCGGCGCTGTTCTCCCGCGACTCCGGACTCTGGAACCAGTGGGACAACATCCCCGCGGACTGGCCCCTGCTGCCCATGATCGGCCGCGACCAGCCGTCGATCCTCTACACCGTCGGCGAACGCCACGGGCAGCGCGCCGCGGTGGTATCCGGCGCGCTGGAGGCCATGGACCCCTTCGGCCTCAAGGCCCGTACCGAGCGCTTCGCCGACGAGCTCATCGACGGGCTGTGCGGCAAGGGCTCCTGCGACATCGTCGCCGAGTACGCGATGCTCCTGCCGCTGCGGGTACTCGCCAGCATCTTCGGCTTCCCCGACGAGCAGGGCCCTGGCCTGGTCACCGCCATGAACGACATGATCAACGGTCAGGAACGGGCCCTGGAGGGGCAGGCCCACATCGGCGCCGCCATGGGCGCGCTGCTCGCCGCCAAGTCGGCGGCCCCCGGTGACGACGTGGTTTCCCGGATGCTCGCCAACCGGTCGGGCTTCACCCCCGTCGAGGTCGCCCAGGACCTGATGGTGATGCTGGCCGCGGGCCACCAGCCCACCGCCGACTGGATCGGCAACTCGCTGCGTCTGATGCTCACCGACGACCGGTTCGCGGCCTCCCTGGCGGGCGGCCGGCACAGCGTCGCCGAGGCCATGAACGAGGTGCTGTGGGAGGACACCCCGACCCAGAACGTGGCCGGCCGCTGGACCTCCCGCGACACCCGGCTCGGCGGGCGCGGCATCGCCGCCGGGGACCTGGTGCTGCTGGGCCTGGCCGCCGCCAACGCCGACCCGCACGTACGGACCGACGGCGGCGCCCTCACCGGCGGCAACAACGCCTTCTTCTCCTTCGGCCACGGCGAGCACCGCTGCCCCTTCCCGGCCCAGGAGATCGCCGAGACCATCGCCCGCACCGGGATCGAGGTCCTCCTCGACCGGCTGCCCGACATGGACCTCGCGGTGCCCGCGCAGGACCTCGCCCGTCGCCCGTCCCCGTGGCTGCGCGGTCTCACCGCCCTGCCCGTGACCTACACCCCGACACCTGCCCTTGGAGCCACCCGATGACGTGCCCCTTCGACCACACCGCCACCGACGCCGACGCCGACGCGGCGATCGTGCTCGACCCCTTCGTCACCGACCTCGACGGCGAGAGCGCCCGGCTGCGCGCCGCCGGCCCGCTCGCCCGTGTGGTGCTGCCCGGCGGCGTCGCCTGCTACGCCGTCACCCGGCAGGCCGAGGCCCGCAATTTGCTGACCGACCCCCGGCTGGTCAAGGACATCGACGTCTGGGGCGCCTGGCAGCGTGGCGAGATACCCCTCGACTGGCCGCTGATCGGCCTGGCCAACCCGGGCCGGTCCATGCTGACCGTCGACGGCGAGGACCACCGCCGCCTGCGCACCCTGGTCGCGCAGGCGCTGACCGCCCGCCGGGTGGAACGGCTGCGGTCGGACATCGAGGCGCTGACGGAGGGGATGCTGGACCGGCTGGCCGAACTCCCGGCGGGCGGCACGGTCGACCTCAAGGCGGAGTTCGCGTACCCGCTGCCGATGAACGTGATCGCCGGGCTGATGGGCGTCGACGCGGCCGACCTACCGCAGATGAAGGCCCTGTTCGACAAGTTCTTCTCCACGCAGACGCCGCCCCAGGAGGTTCTGCAGGTACTGGGAGACCTCGGCGTCCTGTTCGGCCGCATCATCGAGCAGCGGCGCGCCGAGCCCGGCGACGACCTGACCAGCGCGCTGCTGGCCGCCGCCGAGAACGGCGACCGGCTGACCGCCGAGGAGATCCAGAACACCCTGCAGCTGATGGTCGCGGCCGGTCACGAGACCACCATCAGCCTGATCGTCAACGCGGTGGTCGCCCTGGAGACCCACCCCGAGCAGCGGGCCCTGGTCCTCAAGGGCGAGGTGCCGTGGGAGAACGTGATCGAGGAGACGCTGCGCTGGTCGACGCCCACCTCGCACGTGCTGATCCGGTTCGCCACCGAGGACATCGAGGTCGGGGACCGGGTGCTGCCCAAGGGCGAGGGCCTGATCGTGTCCTTCGGCGCGATCGGCCGGGACGAGGAGCAGTTCGGTGAGAACGCCGACGCGTTCGACGTCACCCGGACCCCGAACCGGCACATCTCCTTCGGGCACGGCCCGCACGTCTGCCCGGGCGCGGCCCTGTCGCGGCTGGAGGCGGGCGTGGCCCTGCCGGCGCTGTACGCGCGCTTCCCGGGGCTGCGCCTCGCGGTCTCCCGCGAGGAGATCCGCAACAAGCCGGTGGTCACCCAGAACGACGTGTTCGACCTTCCGGTGGTCCTGGCCTGACGCCATCGGGGATGCGGTAGCCGACCCGGCCGTCGTCATGACGGCCGGGGAACCGGCGGGCTCGCGGCGTGACCGGCTTCGCCTCCTCGCGCGAGGCGCGCGGTACGACGATCGGCGATCGGCGATCGGTTCGCGGTCCCGTCAGCGGCCCTGGCGGAAACGCCGGACCTTCATCGAGAACTCCTCGATCGGCAGCCTCAGTACCGCGGTGTACCGAGCCGCCTCAACGCTGGGTCGGCGCGCCTCACCGGGGCCGTTCAGGCGGCCCGGGATCACGCTCTCGACGACGCCCCGCCCGCCCTCCGGCCGAACCACCGATGGCGAAGAGCCCGACGCGCGCAACCCCGCCACCGTCCTCGCCGGGGACAGCCGACGGTGAATCCAGTCGCTCCGTCACCAACCTCCGCGGCGCCGAAATCTCCGCCGGCATCGCCCCGGCACACCGGTTCGAGCGGGGTCGTCGATGCTGCTTCTCGGCATCTGCCCGACTGACGCGGACTTTCACAGGGGCAGGCAGCGCCACCGTCCAGGTTCTCGCAAGGACCTGTGCAAGAGGCCACGTGGACAGGGAAAACGCAACTTCGACACAGCTCTCAGAGGCAGCTACCTTCACCTGGTCTTCTGTGATCGCCCGCGGTCGGACAGGGGCTTCTCCACACCGGTCCGGCCGCGACGCGATGCGCCGGTCACGCCGCGCGAACCCGCGCCCCCGTGCATAGGCCACCGAACCGGCTCCACGTCAGGCACCCCCAACCAGGGAGAGACGCATGCCCCATCTTGCTCTGTACACATTCGGCGTCCTGAAGTCACCCCTCGCCGATCCCGGACCTCGCACCCGCGAGTTCTACGACATCGGTGAGGCCGTCTACCGGACCATCAGTCAGCACCCCGGATACCTCGCTCGCGCTGAAGCGGCGGACGGTGACCGGGGCGTGCTCTTCGAGGCGGACTGGGGCGCGTGGGGACAGTTCGCCGTACCGACCTGGTACGACAAGGGCCGCACGCCGGAAACCACCGCCCTGGCCACGACCCTCTCACTCTGGACCGACCTGCGGCCCGCCTTCGACGCCGTCTACACCGGTGTGCACCGTGCGGCGCTGAACAGGCGTTACGACTGGTTCGAGAGGACAGGGCACCCGAATTACGTGTTCTGGTGGGTCTCCGACGGCGTGATACCCACCTGGCGGGACGGGGTTTCCAGGCTGGAGCACCTCCACGACCACGGCTCCGCGCCGCACGCCTTCACCTTCCACCACGCGTTCGCCCCGGACGGGACTCCGATGTCAACCGACGCCCATCACACGTGGGTTCAGGAGCTGCGCGGGGTGACCAGGCCGGATTCGTAGGCCAGGACGACGAGTTGGGCGCGGTCACGGGCGTGGAGTTTGGTCACGGCCCGGTTGATGTGGGTTTTCACGGTCATCGGGCTGATCACCATGAGGTCGGCGATCCGATCGTTGGGGACAGGCCCCGCGCGACCCGGGCGACGGTCTTCGATCAGCTTGCGGTGATCGAGGGGGCTAGCAGGGCGTCGCCGCGCGCCGCGACGCGTACGGCGTGCAGGAAGTCCTCCGGCACGATGTCCTTGACCAGGAACCCGGCCGCGCCGGCGCGCAGCGCGTCGAAGACGTACCCGTCCAGGCCGTAGTTGGTCAGGATGACGACGTGCACACCGGCCGGCGCAGGGTCCGCGGCGATGCGCCTGGTCGCCTCGATGCCGTCGACGACCGGCATCTGGATGTCGACGAGGGCGATGTCGGGCAGTTGGGCCCGGGCCGGCTCCACGCCCGCCGCTGTCGGCGGCCTCGGCGACCACCTCGATGTCGTCTTCGAGGTCGAGAAGCGCGCGGAAGCCGCTGCGGGTGAGCGGCTGGTCGTCGACCAGCAGGACGCGGATCACGACGCTCTCTCCACGGGCAGTTCGGCCAGTACGGTGAAGCCGCCCCCGCGGCGCGGTTCGGTCCGCAGCCTGCCGCCGAGGGCGGTGACCCGTTCGCGCCTCCCGAGCAGCCCGACGCCGGGCACCGGGGCCGCGTCCGGGGTGGCCCTGCCGTCATCGTCGATGGCAGCGTGAGGGCGTCGGGCCGGTAGTCGATCCGGACCGATGCCGTGATGGCGGCGGAGTGCCGGACGATGTTGGTCAGCGATTCCTGGACGATGCGGTAGGCGGTCCGGCTCACCGCGGTCGGCACGTCGTGCTTACTCGTCGGCGCGGCGCCGTGCCGTCTCCTCGCGGGTGCGCTCTGGCCTCGGCCGCGGGCCCGTCGCGGAGGGCCGGCGCCGTTGAGCCGCAGAGTCACGGAGGCCGTCACCGCGAGGGCGCGGTGCCCGGCCCGCACCGCTCCGTGCACCGCGACCAGGTACGCGACGGACAGCACGTGGAACCCGGCCGTCTGATAGCCGACGGCGCACAGTCCGGTGGCGGCCTTCGTTTGCCCATGTCCGCAGGTTGGCCAGACGGTTTCGCGGGCGAGTCCCTCTCACGGAGGAACGGCCTCCTACCGCGCCTGCGGTACCTGCGCGGCTCCTGCGGCGTCCGTGGTCGCCGCCTACCCCATCGGCGGCGGCGCGAAGTGCGTCCGCCTGCGGGACGACCGGCGGTGGGTCCGGAGGTCAGGATCGGGCGACATCGATCAACAGAAGTCGTACGAGGAGAAGGAGCACCCCCTGTCCGTCCGTTCCGTGCTCGCCGTACCGGCGGCAGCGCACGCGTCCGTCCAGCCGATCGCCGCCGATGCCTACGAGCTGACCTCCGGGCGGCTCGTAGGCACCACGGCCGCGCTGGTGGCGCTGACCGGCGTGGTCATCGGCGCCGTGGCCGTGGTGCTGGGGCTCATCGCCGCGGCACTCGGCCGGCTGGCCCTGGTCCGCTCCCGCCGCAGGTGATCGGGGCGATCGTCGAGGTGCCGGCCCACGGAAGCGCACTGGCCAAGGCCGATTCGGGCTCACGGGAGGGTGCTGAAGGGGCCGAGGACCTTGTGGTCGAGCCGCAGGGATTCGACCATGGTCCAGGCGTTGTCGAAGGTGAAGACGTCGGCGCCGCCGAGCCGGCCGGTCCAGGCCGGGGTGACGGCGTCGGCCGTGGTCTGGGTGAGGATGTCGAGGTACTCCTTGAACACGGCCCAGGGGTTGCCCGGGTACTTGGCGAAGAGGGGTCCCACGTTGACGAACTCGGTGATGGCCTTCCTGCCGTGGTGCTCCAGGTCGCGCAGGTACTCCTGCTGGATCACGATGTCCTGCCGGGTACCCAGACGGGTCAGGTGCCCGCCGATGTAGGTCTCGAAGTCGAACTCCAGGATCTGGTCGTGCGCGTTGATCCAGCCCGGGATGTTGGTGGACACGACGAGGTTCCTGAACGGAACCCAGCCGGGGTAGACGATGTCCACGACGTGCAGGACCCTCTGCCGCGGCGCGTGGATGAACAGGTTGTCCGGGGTGTGGTTGGGGCCCTTGTAGTGCAGCTCCAGGACCTGGTCGTCCACCTCCAGGCGGTAGCTGCTGGAGACGGAGCGGTTCGGCAGCGGCGGCCGGCTGGATTCGGGTACCTGCTTCAGCAGGTGGGAGGTCTGCTCGTGGGCGATGATCACCGGCTTCGGGAGGGCCGCGTCGCGGAGCTTGTCCGCCGCACCGATGTGGTCCGCGTGGTAGTGGGTGTACACCAGGTGGCTGATACGGGCACCCGGTGCCACCTCCTCGATCGCGCGGAGGATGTTGCCGCCCAGCGTCGGGGGTGCGTCCACGACGATGACACGCCGGTTCTTGTGGTGGTGACGTTTCGTCACCAGGAACATGACCTGGTAGAAGCCGTCCGTCAGCCAGTACAGCCGCTCGCCGACTTCCTGGACCAGATAGCCCTTCGCGGGGATCTGCGGGCCGATCGCGGTGGGCGGAACGGGCGCGTACGCGCCCGGTGCGGCAGCGGCCGCGGCGGGATCTGCGAGTACGGACTGCAGCGCGGGTACCGACGCTGCCAGTGCCGAGTACTTCAGGAAGCTGCGACGGCTGGCCGGGTCGTGAGCGACGGGAGGTACGGGTTCCTTGCCAGGAGTTGTCGTCATGGCCTCTCCCAGAGGTGTGCGTCCGAATCTACGGGTGTGGGAGCCCTCCTGCCATCAGAACAGCCCACTGCGACCGGTGGCCGAGGCAGATCGGAAGGGCGGGGCAAATCTAGGGGCTGCACCGCACTTCATCGATGAGCCACGCTGAGCCGGTTTCCGTTCCTGCTGCCGAGGGGGCCGGCCGGCCTGAGTACTCTCGGCTCGTGGAAGATCGCGAGCAGTATGTGAGGTATCGGCAGGACCGGACCGTGCTGGCGGCGGTCGGGGCTCACCTCGATTCCCAGATCGGTCGGATCAAGGTGCGGCTGCCTCGGTCCGTGGCCGAGGCAGCGGTCGCCGCCTGGGATCGAGAGGAAACGGGTGGGGTCGGCGAGGAGAGCCGTGAAGAGTACGAACTGCGTGATGACGCCGCCGAGCTGGCCTTCATCGGCCTGGCGATTTCCTCGCATGGGCTGTGGGACGGCGAGGAGGTCGTCGTCGACCTGGATGTCGTTCATATCGCGGCGGCGTTGCGGGCCTCGCGGTAGGTGGCCCGGGTCGAAGCGGGTCACGTCGTGGGCTTTCGCGCCGCAACCTCCTGCTGTTCCGGAACAGCAGGAGGTTCAGGAGGTCAAGGAACAGGCTGATTGCCCGAGGCGGTGGTCGAAGGCGGCACTTCGACGACGAAGAACAGGAAGCAGGGTTTGACCGAAAGGTCGTGGAAGCCGTCGGGGAAGAGTTCACGGGCGGCCGGGTCGGGCTGGGGCTCGCTGATGGTGGAAAGGCGGAACCCGGCAGTGGTGAAGGCATCGGTCATCGCGTGCAACGGCTTGCGCCAGAACTTCATCGGGACGGCCCGCCCGCCGAACGTCCAGTCGAAGCTATAGCTGGTGGTCGCGAAGTAGTCGGGCCGAGGTTCCTGGATCGTGTAGGCCACGAACGGGTGGTCCACCGACGCGATGAGCCGCCCGCCGGGCCTGAGCACGCGCCGCAACTCGGCCAGCGTCGGCCCCCAGTCCTCCAGATAGTGCAGGACCAGCGAAGAGACCACCACGTCGAACGCGTCGTCGTCGAACGGCAGGTGGTCACGGAGGTCGCCATGGTGCAGGACCGCGTCGTCGCCGAGCCGTCGCCTGGCCAGTGACAGCATCTCGGCGCTGGTGTCGATGCCGGTGACGACGGCGCCGCGGTCGCGAAGTGCTGCGGACAGGGCGCCGGAGCCGCAACCGGCGTCCAGGACCCGGCGGCCGGCCACGTCCCCGGCGAGGTCCAGCATCGCGGGCCGCGCGTAGTGCGCGTTCACGAGGCTGCGCTCGGTCTCCGCCGAGTACGCCTCGGCGAAACCGTCGTAGTCATTCACCCGGGCCGGGTCCGCGGACCGGGCGCGGTGCTCGGGTACATCGGTCAAGCGTTCCATCGTTGCATCGTAGTGACCACGAGATCCGCCGGACCCGTTGAGCAGGTCTCCGCGTGTGCCGCTAGGACGGGGGCGGAGGGGTGGGGTTCGGGCTCGGGATCAGGTGGTCGAAGGCCAGGCCGCTGGAGGCCTCGCCGCGGCCGGGCGTTGCGGCGACAGGGTGCTGCGTACGGTGCCGTGCACCCCGGCGAGGGCGGCCTGCCGGTCGGCGGACTCCCGGCGGCGGGAGTGCGGCTGGGCGCGGTAGAGGGTGGGCACGGCAGGTCGTGCAGCCTGGTTCGGCGCGACGGAGTCGGTCAGGTGACTGGCTGTCGGCGCCCGCCCCGTTCAAGCTCGTCATGAGCGATGGCCACCCAGCGGTGGCGGCCTCGCCGGTGAAGCGGTCCGGGAAGCCGGAAGGTCACCGGCGCGACCGCATCCGACGGCAGGGACCGAACCGGTCATGCCGTTTCCCGGACAGCCCCTCACTAGGATGTCCGGCATGTCCGGTCTTGTCGCCGTTCCGTACGTGTCCACCCCCGGCGGCCGGCTGCGGTCCGCCGCACGGCTGGTCCTCTGCGCGGCCGTGTCCTGGTACCTCTGCCTGTGGTGGGGCACGAGCACGGCCCCCGTCCCCGCCGCGCTGCCGGCGGTGCTGATCCTTCGCGAGGACGTCTACGCCTGGCCGCGGCTCGGGTGGGAGCGCCTCGCCGGGGTGGTCGTGGGCGTGGTGCTGAGCACCCTCCTGCTCCACTGGGTGACGGACCCCGCGTGGTCCTTCCCGCTCGTGCTCCTCTGCGGCTGCGCCGGGATGTACCTGCTGGGGCGGCCGGGTTCGCCCAACCAGCAGGTGCTCATCACCGCGCTCATGGTCTACGCGACCGCGGTCCCCGGGTACCCGCTGGCGCGGCTGGAGGAGAGCCTCGTCGGCATCGCCGTGGTCGTCCTCCTCGGGCCGCTGCTGTGGCCCCCCGACCCCTACCGGTCCGCGACCGAGGGACTGGACGGCTACCGGACCGCCGTGGGCGAACTCCTGACCGGGATCGCCGGCGGACTGGAGCGGGGCGCCGCGGCCCCGGAGGCGGTGGGGACCCTGGCACCGGCCGCCCTGCCGGAGCGGGCGCGCCTGTGGCTGCGCCCGCAGGCCTGCCGGGACGCCTTCGACCGCGCGGCGGCCGGCCGGTCCCTGCCGCGCCTCCGCGCCGGCCGCCCGCCGGAAGGACTCGACGGACGCCTGGTCCTGGCCGCCCGTACGGCGCTGACCCTCCAGTACTTCACCCAGGAGTTGTACGAGCGGACGCGCCGCGGCGGCTCCGCCGTGCCCACGGAACCCGCCGCGGACGGTGCGCACGACCCCGCCCTGCGCGCCCTCGCACCCCTGCTCCGGGTCACCGCCAACGCCCTGGACGCCGCGTTGTTCGGCAGCGACTTCGCCGAACTCCTCGACCGGGCCCGCACCCTCGACCTCGCCCACCGCAGGGCCCACCCCGGCCGGCACGACGCGGTGCTGCGAGCCGGACTCCACCTGACCCACGAAGCCCTCGCCGACCACCTGAACAGAGGATTCCGGAAGCTCTGACGAAATCCCCTTGCCCAATGGTCAAGAAACGTTGACCATTACTCGCATGCCTACCGACGATCTTCCCGAGACGTTCCACGTCACCACTGACGAGCAGCTGCGCGCCGTCTCCAACCTCACGCGCCACCGCATCATGGCCGTGCTCCGCTTCGAGCCCGCGACCATCACGCAGATCGCCGAGCGGGTGGGCCTCGCGAAGGGGAGTTCCAGCTACCACGTACGGCTGCTCGAACGGGCCGGCCTGGTGAAGGTGGTACGAACGCGGAAGGTGCGGGGGGTCAACGAGCGGTACTACGCGATGGCCGCGCGGTCGATCGTGCTGCCGGATCCGGGCGAGGGAGGGCCGGATCTGCTGATGCGGCACGCGGTGGCGGACCTGGAGGCCGCGCCGGCGGATGGTGAGCGGCACGTGCGGATGGCGCATCTGCGGCTCACCGAGGAGCAGTTCGCACAACTGGGGGCGCGGCTGGAGGCCCTGGCGGACGAGTACCGCGCGCTGTCCGATCCGTCGCTGCCGGACGCGTCACTCGTCTTCGCGCTGTTCCACCCGACAGCGCGGCGCGAGCAGGCCGAAGGAGATGCCAAGTGACTTCAGACGCAGAGAAGTTGCCGACCGGATTCGGACGGCTGTGGACCGCCCAGACGGTGTCCTCGCTCGGTGACGGGGTGACTCATGCGGCGCTGCCGCTGCTCGCGTTGACGTTGACGCGGGACCCGATGGCGCTCGCCGTCGTCACGGCCGCCGGAACGGTGCCGTGGCTGCTCTTCGGGGTGCTCGGCGGTGCGCTGGTGGACCGCTGGGACCGTCGGCGCACGATGTGGATCGCGGACGCGGCGCGTGCGGCGCTGCTCGCGATACCGGCGGCAGCGGCCGCGCTCGACGTGCTGAGCATTCCGCTGCTCGCGGCCGTCGCGTTCCTGCTCGCTGTCGGCGGGCTCTTCTTCGACACGGCCGCCACGGCCTACCTGCCGGATCTGCTCGGCCGCGACCCCGCGCTCCTGGAACGCGCCAACTCCCGCCTGCGCGGCGCCCAGACCGCCGCGTCCGGCTTCGCGGGGCCGCCTGCGGGCAGTGCCCTGCTCGCGCTGGGGCGGGCGGTTCCACTGCTCGCCGACGCGGTTTCGTTCACGCTCTCCGCGCTGCTCGTACGGTCATTGCCCGCCACGCCGCGTCCCGTACCGCAGGCCCGTGAGTCGCTGCTGCGGCAGGCGCTGGCCGGCGCCTCGTACGTGTTCCGGGATCAGTTGCTGCTCGGACTCGCACTGCGTCCTGCGGTCGGGAACATCGCCTTCCTCGCCGTGGAGACCGTACTCGCCCTCTTCGCACACGATCGCCTCGGCATCGACACCTTCGGCTTCGGCCTGCTCCTCACGGCGGAGGCCACCGGCGGCCTGCTCGGCGCGGGCATCGCCTCCTTCCTCGGCCGACGACTCGGCACCGGCGCCGCGCTCACCTTCACGGCCGCGGTCGAGGGACTCGCCGTCCTGGGCCTTGCCGCCACCCCGAACCCGTACGTCGCCGGCCTCGCGCTCGCCGTCTGCGGAGCGGGCATGGGCGCGACGATGGTGCTCGCCCCCTCCCTGCGCCAGGCGATCGTCCCCGCCCACCTGATGGGCCGGGTCGCCTCCACCTCCCGGATGCTCGGCATGTGCGCCGCCCCGTTCGGCGCCTTCCTCGGCGGCTGGCTGGCCACCGCCTACGACGTGCGCACCCCGCTCTACACCGCCGCGGGCCTCCTCCTCGCCATGACCGCCGTCACGTCGACCATGACCGGCAACCGCCGGGTCGAGGCGGCGCTGCGTGCCGCCGCCCCGGCCGGTGATCCGGACCAACCGAAATCCCGGGACACCGTCCAGGGGGCCGGCCGGTGACGGGACCGCCGGTCATGGCACGGGGCGGGGACGACACTCATCACGGTCCCGAGCGCGGAGGGGTTCCGTGCGGGCCGGGTGCCGGCCCTCTCAGGTGCGGCCGGTCCCGGCCGGCGACCGCGGTGATCGGGCCGGCGGCACGGAGCACCGTGTCGAGGACGCGTTCCGGCTCGGCGGCGTAACAGTTCGCGAACCACGCCATGTTCGCCTCGACCACCGCCCAGCCGCCGTCGGCGAGCCGGCCGACGTCCAGGCACACCGCGCTGGGCAGACCGGCGGCCGTGGCGTCGAGGACCGTACGGGCGAAGGCACGGCTGTCGGCGTCCAACGGCGCCGGGTCGAGGCGCCCGTATACGGAGTAGCGGCTGCCGGTGACGACTTCGCCGTCGAGGACGAACAGCCGGTACTCCGCGGCGAACTCCACCACGCCGCTCACCAGGACCGGCGTGGAGCCGTCGAGCCCGCCGGGCAGGCTGGTCCCGTCCTCGTGGACGGCGGCGGGCAGCAGGTCGATCTTGGCCGAGGGCGGCTTCACGAAGGCCCGTTCCCGCAACGCACGGGCCTCGGAAAGGGTGGTGAGCCGCACGCGGCGGCGCAGGAGGGGGCCCGGAACGCGTGTCAGCCAGTCGTCGGCCGGCTCGAGCAACCCGAGGCCCAGCGGGCCGGCGAGGCGAGCGGCCGCACGAGGACCGCCGTACCAGTGCACCCTGCGCCCTTCGGCACTCGCCACCCGGTCGGTCACCTCGTACCCGCGCCAGGCCGCTGCCCGGGCGATGAGTTCGGCCGTGGAGGTACGGGGCGCGGGCAGGAGGAGGACGGACGCGATACGGGCTTCCATTCCGGCGAGCCTACAACTCCGTGCGGAGTGTGGCGGTGTACGGCGGTGAGCCCGGGGCGATCACCCCGCGACCACCCCGGGCGATGGGCGGCACCGTGCCCGGCCCGGCCCATTCGGCAGGCTCCTGCTCCACGTCCCCGTCGGCGCCCTCCCGGCCCACGCCCGCGTGAGAACCCGAAGCCCCGAGTCGAACTGGGCGGGGTACGGCCTTGGTTCTCCGGCGGGGCTCCGAACGCTGCTAGCGTGCCGCGATGGACCTCTTCTCGCTCTCGTGGTCGGCATTGCGCACGGCGGTCGACGGGCTCGCGGACCGGGACTTCGAGCGGCCGTCCGGTTGTGCCGGATGGCTCGTCCGCGACCTGGTCTGCCACCTGGTCATCGACGCGCAGGACGTCCTCATCACCCTCGCGACCCCGGCCGGCACGAGACCGACCAGGGACGCGGTGACGTACTGGGAGGTCGTCGAGCCGCCGACCGGCACCGACCCGCTCGACGCGCTCACCGTCCGGCTCGCCGCCGCGTACCAGGACCCGGCGCTGCTCAGGTTCCACCTCGACGACGTCGGCTCCGCCGCCGGGCGCGCCGCGGCGCTCGCCGACCCCGACGCCTGGGTGGGTACCCGCGGACAGGTGCTCACCGTGCGCGACTACCTCGGGGCGTACGTCCTGGAGTGGACCCTCCACCACCTCGACCTCGCCGCCGGCGTCCCCGAGGCGGCCGGGCCGCCCGCCGAGGCCCTGGCGCGCTCCCGCGAGATGCTGAAACGGATCGCCGCCATCCCGTTCCCCCCGGCGCTCTCCGACACCGACGCCCTGTTGATCGGCACGGGTCGCCGACCCCCTACGGCCGAGGAGCGGGCCCGGCTCGGCGACCTGGCCGGTCGGCTCCCGTTCCCCGTCGGCTGATCCGGTTCCCGGGCGCCGCCATCCGCTCGGGACGCACCCGGCGAACCCCACCTCCCGCCGTGCTTCGAGGTCCGGGACCTTCGCCCCATGTGCGGGGGTACGCCTCGTGGTGCGATGGATGGGGGGCTCCACCGGCCCGAATCCCCGGGCGGTCCCCTTGGGGCGGGAAGAAAGGAGCACCCGGTGCTTTCCCGGAGTCTGCCCCTCACCTTGCGTGCGATTCCCCTCGCGGCGGTGCTCGTGGCGGCCCCGCTGGCCGGCGGCATCTCGGCGGGCGCCTGGCTCGTCCACAACAAGCACGAGCGGATCGTCTCCCAGATCAAGGAGCGGTGGCGTCCCGCCCAGGCGGAACTGACCGAGGTCCGGCATGCCGCCCAGGACGCTCGCGCGGCCGGCCTCACCGGCGGCCCCGCCGCGGCCTGGCAGAGCCTCGAGGCCCATGGCCGGCTGTCGGAGGCGGTGTTCCGGCTCCGCTCCTCCGTACGGGGCACCGGGGAAGCGGGCACCGCGGCCGCCGCACTGGAGACCGCCGCGCACCAGTGGTCCGCCGCCACGCTCGGGGGCACCGCAGCCGGGCTGACCGGGGCGAGGGCCCCGCGCGAGGCGGAGGGGGACCCCCAGGGCGCGGAGGCGGCCGCCGGTGCGGTGTTCCTCGCCCCTTCCGACCACTACACGGCTGTCGACTCGGCCGCCGACACGCTCTCCAGGCACCTGGACAGGGCCGTCGCCGCCGCCGAGCGCCAAGCCGGCTCGGGCGACACGTCCCTCCTCCTCTACCTGCTCGCCTGGTGTGCGCTGACCGCCGCCGCCATCGTGCTGTTCCCGCGCCTGAGCGTCACCCGCGTCCTCGCGCCCGCCGCCCGCATCGAAGCCGATCTGCGGCGCGCGGCGACGGGTACGGTGGACGACCCGCTCGCCCCGCGCCCGCAGGGCTGGCTGTCTCGCCTCGCCCACGAAGCCGACCGCGTCCGCGCCGGCCTGAGCCAGTCACGGTGGCAGGCCCGGTGCAGTCACGAGGCTCTGACGCAGAACGGCCCCTGCGCGACGGGCCTGCACCGCATCCTCACCGCTCAGAACGGGCCGGGCCCCGGCATCGACGTGCACGGTGCCCTCATCCCCGCGGAAGGCCTCCTGGCCGGGGACTACCTGGACTCCCTGGCCCTGCCCGACGGGTCCACCGCGCTGGTGCTGGGCGACGTCACCGGGCACGGTGTCCCCGCCGGACTGCTCGCCGTGCAGCTCAAATGCGCCGTGCAGACCGCCCTGCGGACCGGGCTCGGCCCCGTGGTGGCGGCGCATGCCGCGTGGCGGGCCCTCGCCCACGCGGACGAACGGTTCTCGACACTGCTGATCGCCGTCGCCGACCCCCGCAACGCCACGCTGACCTGGCTCAACGCCGGTCAGGAGCAGCCCTTCCTCGTACGCGCCGACGGCGGTGTCGAACGCCTCCAGCCCACCGGCCCTCTCATCCACCCCCTCCTCGAACCGGAAGCCGACGCCTGGACGACACGCTGCACTCCCTTCCGGCCCGGAGACCTCCTCGTTCTGTGCACCGACGGACTCACCGAGGGCCGACACCCTCAGACCGCCGCGGAGTTCGGAGAGCAGCGGGTCGCCACGACCCTCGCCGCCACCCTTCCGGCCGAGCCCGTGACCGCCGTGGCGGCCCTCTACCACGCAGCGGAGGCCTTCGGTGTCGACTGGAGCCGTGACGACGTCACCGTCCTCGCCGCGGCGTGCACCGCACCGGCCACGGCCTGATCTTTCCGCGTTCGCCGGTACCGAATGAATTGAACACGTTCAGCACGCCTGGCAATATGGATCCGTGCCGCCGCGGGCCGGGCGGGCGCCTGGATCGCCGTGCCACGAGGGGGGATTGACCGTGCATCAGAAAAGATCATACGGCCGGATCCTGTTGATCTCGACGCCCGTGCGATACCCGGAAGTCCTGCCCGAATGCCCGGCCGGGCACATAACCACCCATGCACAAGGAGTAGGACATGAAGGCACACGTCAGCTCGATCCTTCTTGGCGTCCGGGACATGGAGGCCGCCAAGCGGTTCTACGCCGAGGGGCTCGGCTGGAAGATCCAGAGTGACTTCGGCATCTCGGTGTTCTTCGCGTCGGACGGCGCCTCCCCCGTCGGCTTCTACAGCCGCGAAGGCCTGGCCGACCAGGTGGGCACGGACCACGAGGGCAGCGGCTTCAGCGGACTGGTTCTGACCTATGTCGTCCGCAGCGAGACGCGGGTCGACGAGGTCATGGCGGAGGCCGAGAAGGCCGGTGCCAGGATCCTCAAGCCCGCCGGCACTCTGCCGTGGGGCGGGTACGGCGGCACCTTCGCCGACCCGGACGGCTACATCTGGAGCCTCGGCTACAGCGCCCAGGGGACCGACCAGCCCTACGCGGAGTAACCGCGATCTTTCCCTCACAGCCGTCCGGGACGGCGGGGCGCGTGCCGCTGCCGTCCCGGACGACCCCGACCCGGGCGCGGGCAGCGGAAGCGGGAGCCGGAGCGGCCATCGGATCCGGGCCGGTGGGATCCGCGGTGAACCGGCAGCACGAACAGGAGAGGATCATGAAGTTTCGGACCCACGTCGAGCCACCCGAGCCCATGCGGGGCCTGGAAGTTCCGTCCGAGGTGGTGGCAGCGCTCGGTGGGGGCGCGCGGCCACCGGTGACGATCACCGTCAACGGGCATTCCTGGCAGAGCCGGGTCGCCCTCCTGCGCGGCCGCCACTTGCTCGGCCTCAGCAATGCCAACCGCGAGGCCGCGGGTGTTGCGATCGGCGACGAGGTCGAGGTCGAGCTGGAGCTCGATACCGAGCCGCGCGTCGTCGTCGAGCCCGCGGACTTCGCCCAGGCTCTGGACGACGACCCGGTCGCCCGCGCCGCCTATGACAACCTCGCGTACAGCCACAAGCGCGAGCACGTGCGCGCCATCGAGAGCGCGAAGAAGCCCGAGACGCGCCAACGGCGTATCGAGAAGGCCATCGCCACTCTGCGGGGCTGACACGTCGGATACGCCGGCCCCACCACGCGCACGGTCGCGGTGGGGCCGGCGTAAGGGCGTTCCGTCAGCGATGACACCGTGCGGCCGGGGTTGGCAGCGCGGTCACGACACCGACCCCGACCCCGACCCTGACCCTGACCCGATCGCGTCCAACACGGCCGCCGCGACGTGCTGTTGACCGGCCGGGGTGAGGTGGACGCCGTCCTCCTCCCAGTGGCCGTGCGCGGCGGCCCGGGTGTCGACCGAGGTCTCGGGCTCGGCGAGCAGGAACTCCGCGACGGCGTCGAGGTCCGCCCCGGCCCAGGCGAGTCCGGCCCGCCGGAAGTGCACGTACTCCGCGACCCGCCCGGGATCGACGCCGGTCGGGGTGAGCCAGACCCACCGGGCCCCGGTCCGCCGGACCGTCAGGTCCCGCAGGGCGCCCAGGGCACGCCGGGTCTCGGCGGCGGCGATCAGCGGGACTCCGTCCAGCCGCTGGACGTCGTTCGCCCCCAGCATGCACAGCACCCAGTCGGGCCGTTGGAACGCGAGCAGCGGGAGGTTCGCCAGGGTCTGGGTCGTCGTACTGCCGGAGACGGCCAGGTTGGTGCAGCGCACGCCTTCCGGAAGCAGGTGCCGCAGGATCTCGAACCAGGACAGCCGGTCGGCGGTGGTGCTCTCCCCGACGGCCACGACGTGCTCGCCCGGACGGAACGGCAAGCCGGCCAGGCTCGCGGCCGCCCCCGGCGCGGCCGCGAGAGCGGCGGCGGCCGCCCGGTTCCGGGCCTCGAACCGGTCCAGGTACGTCCGGTAGTCGGCCGGGGCGAGCCCGAACAGGGCCCCGAGCGCGGCCTCGTCGGGGGCGGGGCCGAGGTGGCGCAGGACCTTCTCGGGTTGGTGGAAGCGGAGCATCCGTTCGGCCGGGTCGTGGGCGGGGGTGGGGGCGGTGGTGGCGCTCGTCATGACGGTCAGCCCTCCTTGCGCACACGGCGCCGCGGCAGCATGAACCCGGCGGCGATCAGCCACAGCAGACCGGTGAACCGGGCGACCGGCAGCAGCAGGGCGGCGCCGTCGGCCAGCAGGACCAGCGTGGACAGTTCGGCGACCGCCGCGACGGCCAGACCCGCCACGGCGAGGGCGCGCGGCAGCAGGCCTGCGAGCAGTCCCGGTACGGCGATCCCGGCGACCAGCAGCCCCAGCAGGACGACGTGGCCTGGCCCGCCGAGCCCGAAGGCCAGGTACTGCAGGGCCCGTACGACTTCGCCGTGCCCCGCGACCTCGGGCCGGGACAGCACCCAGGTGACCAGTCCGGAGCAGGCGAGGAAGGCCGAGGCGAGGACACCTCCGGCGAGGGCGATGGTGGCGCCGGGGGCACGGACGCCGAGCTTGTGCAGGCGCGCCGAGACCGTCGCGGCGTAGATCGCGAGCGGCACCGAGGACGCGAACTGCAGGGCCCCGGAGACGCGGACCGCACCGGTGTGGTCGCGGAAGTAGGCGGTCACCGAGTCGGTGGAGCCGAAGGGCGAGGGAAAGGGGTCCCCGCCGGCCAGGACGGTGCTGAGCACGAGCCCGGCGAGGAAGAGCGCGGTGAAGACCACGGCGAGGACGCCCGGCGGCGGGCCGGCCTGTGGGTCGCGGCGGCGGTGTGTCTCACTGGCGGCTGCCCCACTGGAGGCGGTCTCACGGGCAGCGGTCTCCGGGGCAGCGGTCTCTGGGATGGCGGTCACGACAGAATCCGTTCTCTCAAGTTAATCGTTCACCGAGGAGAATCATTTCGCGTGGCTTACGATAGGCCGATGAACAGCCCTCGGCAAGCGCATACGACGGGCTCCGCCCCGACCCCCGGGCCGCGCGGAGCCGCGTTCCTCCTCGCCCAGATCGGCGCGCACGCCGCCGGACGCTTCGCCGAACGCGTCGGCCACCTGGGACTGACCCCTGCGGACGTCGGGCTGCTGCGCATGGTCGCCGGACAGCCGGGGCGCAGCCAGCGGGCCCTCGCCGAGGACCTGGGCGTCGTACCGAGCCGTGTCGTCGCGCTGATCGACGGCCTGGAGGGCAAGGACCTCGTCGAACGGCGGCGCAGCGCCGAGGACCGCCGCAACTACGAACTCCACCTCACGGCGGAGGGCAGACGCACCCTCGGCGCGGTCTCCCGCGCGGCCGCGGCACACGAGGACGCCCTGCTCGCCGCCCTCGACCCGGAGCAGCGCACCCACCTGCTCGGCCTGCTCGAACGCGTCGCGGCGGAACAGGAGCTGACTCCCGGAGTCCACCCCGGCTACCGCACCCGCGGCTGACCCGTGGGGGTGCTGCGGGTGGAGGGTCGGCATCCACCGGGGCGACGGGCGCAGGACTGAGCCGAACGTGTCGAGCAGGGCGGCGATACGGACGGCCTCACCCTTCGAAGGGGCCTGGTGACGTAGAAACGGATCGGACTCCCGCCTCCAGGCCCCCGGCCCCGAGGCGCCGGCAGACAGTGACCGCCTCCGGGCCGCGCCGTTCGACGTCGTCGTTCTGGCTCCGGTACGGCCTCAGCTCAGGGAATCGCCCGTGAAGGCCCTCGTCGCCACCGACTACCAACCGCTTGACCGCCTGACCATCGCCGATCTGCCCAAGCCCGACCCGGGACCGGGTGAGGTCGTGGTGAAGGTCGAAGCGGCCGCACTCAACCCGCTCGATCTCATGCTGGTCACCGGGGCCGCGAAGGACGTCTACCCGACCGGGCACCCGTTGATCGTCGGGATGGACATGGCGGGAACCGTGGCGCAGGTCGGCGCCGGAGTCAGCGGATACGCGCCGGGCGATCCGGTGCTGGGGTTCGTCGGCCAGGCGGGTTCCGTGGCGGAGTACACCGTGGCCACGCCGGGTCCCCTGCTGACCCATCGGCCGCGGAACCTGGACGCCGTGCACGCGGCGGCCATCCCCGAGTCCGGCATGACCGCGGTGTGCCTGCTGCGGGCGGTCGGCCTGAACCGGGCTGAGAGCGTGCTGGTGATGGGGGCCACCGGCGGAATCGGCCTGTACGCCGTGCAGCTCGCGCACACGCTCGGGGCCCGCGTGATCGCCACGGCCACCGCTCAGGACGCGGACTACATCCGCGAGCTCGGTGCCGCCGAGACCGTCGAGTACCGGGAGGCCGACGCGGTGGAAGAGGCGCTGAAGCTGGTTCCGGGCGGAGTCGACGTGGTCGTCGACCTGGTCAACCGCGGTGAGGGCCTGGCCGGCAGCGCACGGGCGGCCAGGCCCGGTGGCAGGCTGGTGTCCCCCCTGTTCGGCCCCGGTGAGCTGGACCGCGGCGTGACCCCGGTCTACATCGGCTCCTTCGCCCCGGAACCGGGCGATCTGGAAGATCTCGCGAACCGGGCCGCGGACGGCGGTCTGCGCGTCGAGATCGGTGCCCGCTACGCGTTCGGCGACGCCGTGCGGGCCGTAGCCGACTTCGCCGGCAAGCACATCCGGGGAAAGGTCGTCATCACCGTCTCCTGAGGCCGAGAGAAGCCGTACGGCGCTTCGGCCACGAGCCGCCCTCCTCCCCCGGCCTCAGCCGCCGCGCGCGCAAGCCACTCGACGTGCCCAGAGGCAATACTTGACCCGCACCCGCGCAGGCGGCGCGAGGCTGGTTCGGCCCATCACGAGGGAGCCCTTCATGAACACGGCGCGAGACCTGTTCGTCATTGCCCTGGAATCCCAGCCGGAGCGCCCCGTGGGACAGGGTGACCTCTCTCTGGCCCTCGCCGGTGCCGAACTGATCGATCTCATCGCGGCGGAGACCGTCACGCTGAACGACGATCTCATCCTGCCGGGCTCGCAGCCGGCTCTGGACGACCCGCTGCTCGGAGCGGCGGCGTCGGCGCTCGTCCGGCAGGGTCCGTACGAACGCGTCGAGGACTGGCTGTGGCGCAGGGGCCGGGACCTGTCCGCTTCCTACCAGCGTGTGTTCGAGGAAGACGGGCTGCTGACCCGTGCGCGGCGGGGCCGCCTGTCCTTCGGAGCCGAGCGGATGGAACTCGTCGACACACCGGCCCGGAGGCGGGCACAAGAGCGCCGGGAGGTGGACGAACCCGTCCTCCGGGCCCTCGCCGTGGCCATCGGTATCCGCCCCGGACCGAAGGAGGACGCTCCCGGTCCGGACGGCGATGCGGTGACGACCGTGCTGGCCGCCGTCAACGACGCCGTGATGGAGCTGGAGGCGGTGCGTCAGCGCAGGTCCATCGAGAACGCGGCCTTCGCCAACGTCTGGCGGGCCCCCTGAACTCTGCGTCGGAGAAGGCCCCGAACGAGGAAGTCCCACCAACTCCTGCGAAGTGATGGGAAGTTCAGTCACTCATCAGTAACATCCGACCGGCCAGTAGCACGCCTCCCGAGAAGCCACCCTCGAAAGGGTCTCCTGCATGCGCCGGACCTCCCGCTTCGCCCCCGTCGCCCTCGCCGTGGCAGCCCTCCTGCTCGGCGTCCTTCCCGCGCAGGCCCAGGCCCACCCCGCCCGCTCCCCTGACCGGGTCCCCGACCGCGTCACGGTCGGGGACCGTACCTTCATCGCCGACGACCAAGGCCGCGCGCTGCAGTGGCGCGGCTTCAACCTCGCCGACAAGAGCAGCCGGGGCGCCGACGCGTTCGCCGACATCCACGAGAGCGACCTCAGGGACATGGCCGCCCGGGGCTTCAACCTTGCGCGCCTGGCCTTCTTCTGGGACGACCTCGAACCCACCCCCGGTCACTACGACCGCGGTTACCTCGCCAAGATGCGCCGCATCCTCGACTGGGCCGACCGCTACCACGTCAAGGTGATCCTCGACGCCCATCAGGACGTGTACGGACCCCACTTCGGCGCCCGTGGCATCCCCGACTGGGCGACCCGAGACGACGGACTGCCGTTCACGCCGATACCCGACGACTGGTTCTCCCAGTACTTCGAGCCGTCCGTGCAGGCCGCCTTCGACCACCTGTACAAGGACTCCGACCTCCGCACCGCGCACGCCCGCATGTGGATGACGGTCGCCTCCGCCCTGGGCCGGCACCCGGCGCTGCTCGGCTACGACCTGATGAACGAGCCGTTCGCGAAGTTCCTCGAAGGCGAAGACCTCCCCGCCGCCGCGGCCCGCTTCGAGGCCGGCGAGCTCACCGAGATGTGGAACCGCCTCGCGCGGGCGGTACGCCTGGTCGACCGGAAGTCGTGGGTGTTCGTCGAACCCACCGTGATCGTCGGTCTCGGCGTCCCCACCCGGCTCGGGCACATCGACGACCCGCACGCCGGGTACGCGCCGCACTTCTACGAGACCGCGATGGAAACCGGCGCCGACTACGACCCCAACGGCACCTTCGTCCCCGCCTACGAAGCCGCGATCAGCGACTATCCGACCCGCAACCGCATGCCGGTGATCGTCGGGGAGTGGGGCGGCAACCCCTACGTGGCGCACGCGAGCCGGTTCGTCACCGACATGACGGCCTCCATGGACCGTTTCTCCAGCGGCTGGACGTGGTGGCAGTGGTGCCGGGGCGGCGGCTACTGCTTCCTCGACCAGACGGGCGCGGCGAAGCCCAACGCCAGGTTGCTCATGCAGCCCTACGCGCGGGCCGTCGCGGGAGACCCGCTCGGCTTCGCCTACGACCCGGCCACACGCACCTACTCCCTCACGTTCCGCACCCGGGACAGCGCCGAGGGACCCACCCGGATCACCGTGCCCGAGGACACCTACCCGACCGGCTACCGCGTCACGGTCCAGGGTGGCGGCGCCACGTGGAACGGCCACGGCCAGACCGTCACCGTGAACACCCGTGGAAGAACCGGAACCACGTACCGGGTCACCGTCGGCCCGAGGTAGCCCGGAAGGAAGGGCCCCGAGGTCCCGTTCACCGGTCGGGGTGGCTAGACCGTCTCTTCCGGATCTTGCGCACGCCCGGCCAGCAAGCCTGTGACCAGGGCCAGTGGGGGCCAGTCGAGGCGGCCAGGGTGGGCCAGGGCGTGGGCTCGCAGGGTGACGGGTGGGCCGGACAGCGGCACGAGGCGCACCTCGGGGAAGGTCCGGGTGCCCAGCGGCAGCAGGCCCACGCCGAGCCCGGCGGTGATCATGCCCTGGACCAGGTCGAGGCTGTCGGCCTGGTGGGTGATGCGGGGGGTGAACCCCGCCATCGAGGCCAGGGTGCGGATCACCGTCTCGTCGGCGGTGTTGCGGGAGTTGACGATCCAGTCGTGCGGGGCGAAGCGGGCGAACACCTCCAGGGTGTCGGCCCGCTCGGGCACCTCGGCGTGGGCCGGGACGCCGAGGCCCCAGGGCGCCGTCCACAGAGCGGTGGCGTGTACGGCGGGATCGTGATCGGCCGGCGCCAGGTCGTAGTCGTAGGTCAGGGCCAGGTCGGTCTCGTCGGCGGCCAGCAGCCGCAGGGCCTCGGCGGGCTCGTGCTCGCGTACCAGGATCCGCAGGCGGGGCACCGTCCGGGCGAGCTCGGCGATCAGGGGCAGCAGGTGGACGCGGATGGCCGTGGAGAACCCGGCCACCCGCAGGGTGCCGTTGGGCTCGGCCCCCGGGGCGAGGTCGAGCCGGGCGGTCTCCACCGCGGCGAGGATCGTCACGGCGTGCTCGGCCAGCCGGCGGCCCGCCGGGGTGAGCCGCACGCGTCGCCCGTCCGGTTCGATCAGCGCGGCGCCCATCTCCTTCGCGAGGACGGCGAGCTGCTGCGAAACCGTCGAGGTGGTGGCGCCCGTCGCGTCGGCGACCGCCCGCATCGAGCCCAGGCGGGACAGTTCCACGAGCAGGCTCAGCCGTCGGGTCTCCATGCTGCGATTATCCGGCTTTCCCGAACGAATCGTCCGTGATTGGCACGTGGACGTGAACGATACCTGGAGCATCTACTGGGCCCATGCATCCCGTGACCCCCGCATCGCCCCGGACGCCCGCGTCTCGGCTCCGGCCCCGGCCGAACCCCGCCCACAGCGGCGTGCTCATGGCCGTGGCCGCCATGTCCGCCGTGCAGCTCGGATCGGCCCTGACCGTGCCGCTGTTCGACCAGCTGGGTGCGCAGGGCGCGGCCGGGTTGCGGCTGGGCTGGGCCGGCCTGTTGCTGTTCTTGTTCGTACGTCCCCGGCGCCGCGACTTCGGGCGCGGGGACCTGCGGGCCTGTCTCGCCCTGGGCGTGGCGACCGCGGGGATGATGCTCTTCTTCATGCTCGCCCTCAGCCGCCTGCCGCTGGGCACCGCGAGCGCGCTGGAGTTCCTCGGCCCGCTCGCGGTCTCCTTGTACGGGCCCGGGCGCGGGCGCCGGGTGTGGACGGCCGCCGCGGCGCTCGGCGTCGTACTGCTGACCGAGCCCTGGCACGGGTCCCTGGACGCGCTCGGCATCGGATACGCACTGGCGGCCGCGGCTTGCTGGGCCGCGTACATCCTGCTGACCCAGCGGGTCGGCGACAGCGTCACCGGGCTGGGGGGCCTGGCCGTGTCCATGCCGGTCGCGGGCGTGCTCGGGATGCTGGTCGCCACTCCCACCCTCACGGCCCACCTGACCTGGTCGGCACTGTGGATCATGCTGGCCCTGGCACTGCTGAGCCCGGTCCTGCCCTTCGCCCTGGAGTTCCTCGCCCTGCGGCGCCTCACCACCTCCGCCTTCGGCACCCTGATGAGCCTGGAGCCCGCCTTCGCCACCGTGATCGGGCTCCTGGTCCTCGGCCAGAGCCCCGGCCCGGCGCCCGCCGCGGGCATCGCCTGCGTCGTGATCGCCGGCATGGGCGCGACCCGCACCGGTGGACGGCAGGCCCCGGATCCATCCGTCGCACCCGGCGAACCGCAGCCCTCCGTCCGCCGGGCGGCCGACGGATCCACGGACCCGGCCGGGGCCCGCTGCGCGAGCTGAACCGCCCTTTTCGTCCCCTTGACGATATCAACCCCCCCAGTTATCGTCATGGTGACGAAATCAAGGGGGTTCTCCATGGCCGACATCACCCGGCGCTTCGGCTGGCGTCATCTGCGATCCGCGCCCACCACCCACATCCGCCACCACAGGCGCGGCCGGCTCGTGCATGACGGCCGGGGGCTCAGCTTCTGGTACCGGTCGCTGTCCGCGGCGCTGTCCGAAGTCCCCGTCGACGACCGGGAGCTGGCCATGGCGTTCCACGCCCGTACGGCCGACTTCCAGGACGTGACCGTGCAGGCCACCGTCACCTACCGGATCAGCAACCCGGCCGACGCCGCGGACCGGCTCGACTTCTCCGTCGACCCGGACACCGGCAGCTGGCGCGGCGCGCCCCTGGAGCAGATCGCCACCCTCCTCACCGAGACCGCACAGCAGCACACGCTGGACGTGCTGGCCCGGACCCCGCTGGCCGACGCCCTGGTGAACGGCGTCGCCTCCGTACGGCAGAGCGTCGCCGCCGGCCTCGGCGCCGAGCCCAGGCTCCCGGCCACCGGCATCGAGGTGGTGGCCGTGCGCGTCGTCGCGATCCGGCCGGAAGCCGAGGTGGAGCGCGCCCTGCGCACACCGGCCCGCGAGCAGATCCAGCAGGAGGCGGACCGGGCCACTTACGAACGGCGGGCCGTCGCCGTCGAGCGCGAGCGCACGATCGCCGAGAACGAGCTGGCCAGTCAGATCGAACTGGCCCGGCGCGAGGAGCAGCTGGTCGAGCAGCGGGGCATCAACTCCCGTCGCGAGGCGGAGGAGAAGGCGGCGGCCGACAGCGTACGGACCGAGGCCGAGGCGGCCCGCAAGGTCCGGCTGGCCCGGGCGGACGCCGCGGCGGCGCGCGAAACGGGCGCTGCACGAGCCGAGGCCCAGTCCGCCTGGCTCCAGGTGCACGGCGAGACCGGCCCGGGAACGCTGTACGCCCTGGCGGCGACCCGGCTGGCGGAGAACCTGCCGCGGGTCGAGAGCATCACGCTCACACCCGACGTCCTCACCGGCCTCCTCGCCAAGCTCGGGCGTCCGGACCCCGGAGCGGGCGCGTGAGCCTGGCCCCTCGGGCGGTGCTCGTGCACCGCAGGACCGAGTACGAGGAACTGCTCGACCGGCACGGGACGCACGGGCAGGCCGCGTTCTTCCTCTCCAGTCGGGGCCGCTCGATCGACGAGGTGGTCGACCGCCACCACCGGACCCGGCAGGCGCTGCGGGAGGTGACGGCGGCGGTGCCGCTCACCTGGCGCAGCTCCCAGGTGGAACGGGCGGACCTGGACCGGTTCCTGTTCGCGCCGGAGGACGTGGTGGTCGTGGTCGGGCAGGACGGCCTGGTCGCCAACACCGCGAAGTACCTCTCCGGGCAGCCGGTGATCGGCATCGACGGCGACCCGGGACGCAACCCCGGAATCCTGGTCCGTCACCGCTGCGCGGACACGGCCGCCCTGCTGCGTGCCGCGACCGCCGGGGGACGGACGGACGACCTGACCATGGTCGAGGCCGTCGCCGACGACACCCAGCGCCTTCTCGCGCTGAACGAGATCTACCTGGGCCCGCCCGGCCACCAGACGGCCCGCTACCGCCTGGGCCCCGACAGCGAGAAGGACCCGGGCGAGGCCCAGGCGTCCTCCGGCGTACTCGTCGGCACCGGCACCGGCGCCACCGGCTGGCTGCGCTCCCTGTGGCTGGAACGCGGCAGCACCGCACAGCTGCCCGCTCCTTGCGACCGCCGGCTCCTGTGGTTCGTCCGAGAGGCCTGGCCGTCGCCGGCGACCGGAACCTCAAGGGTCTCCGGCCATCTGGAACAGCAGCAGGGACTACGACTGACCGTGGAGTCTGACCGGATCGTGGTCTTCGGCGACGGCATGGAGGCCGATGCCCTGCAGCTGACCTGGGGCCAGAGCGTACGACTGGGCATCGCGGCGACTTCACTGCGACTGCTGACCTGACCGCCCTGCCTCTCCTGCCCGGTGTCGGGGGGCCGGCCCGCCGCGCGGCCCCCCGATCAAGCGGAGGGGGTGGTGCGTGCCGCGGAGACGCCCGTCAGGCCGGGGTGTCCCATGCGGTCGTCAGGCCGTCCAGCCACGCGGGCGGCAGCTCCGCCGCGTTCCACTTCTCCCGCAGCGCCTGCGGCGTGGCGACGAGCCGCTCCAGCACGGCGATGCTCGTGGGTGAGTGGAGAAGCGAATAGCGGCCGTGCACGGTGATGGCGCTGCCCGGTCCGAACGCGGCGAACAGCCGCTTCAGCCGGTTGACGTGGACCGCGGCGAACTCCGTCAACCGTCCGGGGTAGCCGGCCCGCTCCCGCGGGCTCATCGTGGCGAGGACTGCGACGAGTACCTCCTCGGTCACCTCCGGGTCCAGCTCGGAGACCTCGGTGAACGAGAGGTACAACGGCGTGAGCGCCACCCGGGCCCTCTCCACCTCCATGCGGCCGACCCGCTGACGCGCCCCGGCCGGGCCCGGATCCCCGGCCGCCTCCATGGCCCGGACCAAGGACCGCTCGGCAACGGCACCCAGGTCCTTCAGGATCTCCTCCGTGGCGTCGAGCCAGCCCGACCCGTACGCGCCCCCGCCGTCCCCCGGCGCGCTGCGGGCGCCGCCGCTCAGTTCCGTGTGGGCAAGGGCCAGCGCACCCGCCTCGACCAGCCCGATCAGTTCCCAAGCGTCACCCGGGCGGACTCCCGCCCGCGCCAGGAGCTGCACCAGCGTCGTCTTCGCGTTGTCCGTACTGACCTCGTCCGGCCACTGCCGTCCCTCATCAGCCGCGCCCATCGAAGCCTCCTCGTCTCCACTCGTGCGGTGCGCGCCGCTCCGTCGTCCCTCTGCAATGATCAACGCGCGATGGCCGACCCGTGCTCCCGGACTCCTGAGGCGGACGGTAACAGGCGGCCCGGCCACCGTGGCGGCCCCTCCGAGCGCGCTGCGGTGGACAAACCAAGTGCGCTGATCGATCACGGTGGGCAACACTGTGCGGATGAGCGCCGCAGCCGCCCTGACTTCGCAGGAACGAGCCCTTCGCCATGTCGCGGAACTGGCGTCGGGCCCTCCGATCGACCCGGCGCTGCGGGTGACCCTCAATTTCCACCCGGACCGTCTGCTGCGCGGCAGACCGATCCTGGACGCCATGGCCGAGGAGGGCGTCTACCGCTCGCAGTTCGTCACCGGGACCGGCAACGGCGGACTCACCGCGTATCCCGGCGGCGACCGGTGGCGTTGGGAGAGTCGGATCTTCGATGGGGCCTACGACGAAGCACCTCCTCACGAGCGGCCCGTCTACGGGGGGTTGAACTTCCGCCGCAAGCCGGTCGGCGCGGCGCCTCGGTTCGGTTCCGCCCACTTCCGGCTGACGGCACAGACCCTGGCGCGGACCACGTTCTGCTACCCGGACAGCGTCCTGGAACCGGCGGATTTCGGTGTCGCGGACCGCCTGGGGCTCGTCGAAATCGCCCTCGCCGACCGCCAGGACGACCTTGACGACTACATCGAGGCCCAAGTGCACGGACCGGTCCTGCTGCACCGCCATGTGGAGGCGCTGGTCCTGGATCCCTGCTACCGAGGCACGGCGGTCGAGGCCGCGGCCCTGCGTCTCGGCTGCCCCGTGGAGTGGCACCCCGGTTTCCGACTGGGAGTCGAAGAACTGAGTCGTCACCCCGGCTACCGCGGTCAGGAGTACGTCGACTTGGGCACGGAGATCGCCGTCGACCGCGAACTCGATCCGCGCGTGATCGGCGATGCCGCGCAGGCCGGTCTCCATGACCCGCAGGCGGTCAAGAAGGTGTGGCACTACCTTGCGCGATTCGGGGCGCCCCGAGAGGGCGTGGACGAGACGTGATGATCAGATCGGGCGACCCGCGCAGCCTCGGCGTCCCTGCCGCCGAAGCGAGGTTGCACTTCGACACGGAACTGCAGGAGATCGGCGGCGCGCCGAGGCGCCGCTTGCTCATGGTCGACGACGAACCCGCCTTCGAACTCAGCTTCTACTGCGGAACGTGCCCGCTCCTGTTCCGCCGGTTGAGGACCGCGACGCAGAAGCTGTCCTTGGAGAGCATGCAGGAACGTCTCACCGGTGCGCTGGACGATCCGGACGACGGCGGCGTGATCGATGTGTTCGGTGGGTTGCTGCCGGAAGGCGAGTACCTTCCGCTGCTCCTGAGTGTGGAACCCCGACTGGTCGTCCCCGGGCGGGAAGGCGACTACTTCAGCGGCGAACAGGTCACCACGTGGGGGATCGATCAGTTCTGGGGCCTCCCGGAGCACCCGCACACCCCGTACTACCGGACCTTCGAGACCGCCGTCGACGCGGACGCCCATCTCTACGAGTTCGTCGTTCCGATGGTGCCGCCGACGTGGAACGAGAGGGAACGTGTCGAGGAGTACCTCGCGCTCATGGAGCGGGGAACGGTCCCCACGGCGGTGGCGATCTCCACGCTGGACGTGTGCCAACCCTCCCTCGACTTGGCGGATGACCCCTCCGCGCACTGGGGCCTGACCCACTTCCTCCTCGACGGCCACCACAAACTGGAGGCCGCTGCCACCGCCGGCCGCCCGGTGCGACTCCTCTCGCTCCTGACTCTGGGCGAAAGCCTGGCCGGGGCGGACGACTGCGCCCGGCTGCCTGCCTTGCGCGCCCAAGCCCGCTCGGTCCGCGCCACCGGTACCTGAACGGCACCGATGGGCCCGGCACCGGCCGTCGACTCGTCACCCGTCTGGATCTCTCGGGGTGTGCAAACGGTGCGCACGGCATGACGCTGGAAGTCATGACCGGGGTACCTCCATGCCGCCCATCCTCCAGGAGCGTGATTATGGCCCGGAACCGCCGTCTCATCCTCAGCTCGCCGTCCGAAGTCTGGCGCCTGTTGTCCGAAGGCCACCGCTACGGGGAGTGGGTGACGGGAACCCGGCAAGTCCTCACCGTGGACCCGCATTGGCCGGACGTCGGCGCCCGGCTGAGGGTCCGTGTCGGCGCCGGACCTCTCACCCTTGACGACACCTGTGTCGTCCGCATCTCCGAACCACTACACCGCCTGCAACTGGAAGCGAAGGCAGGGCCTTTCGGTGCGGCTCGCATCGCCATGACGTTGATCCCCTGGGGCGAGCACACCCTCTTCACCCTCGATTGGCACCCCCTCCGGGGCCCCGGCACCCGGATGCACGGCCTGCCCGTGGACTACTTCGTCGCGGTCCGCAACGGCATGATGCTGACGAAGCTGGCTCGGATCGCGGTGCGCGAGCACGCCGCGGCGAGGGTTTGAGGCGTTCGGCGAACACCCGCGGCGGACGCCGTAACATCGACCGATGCGGAAGATCGACAAGCTGATACCGGAATGGGGGCAGCCGGACCGCGTTGCCCTGCACGCCCACACCCCCGACACACTCGCCCGCTACGTCCTGGACACCGGCAACGCCTGGTGGCGCCGCCGGATCTGCGCGCCGGCGCTCGCGGGCCGGGTGCCCGAGGCCCGGGTCCGCGGCCTCGTCGACCGGATTCAGGACGAGGAGGAGACGGCCGAGGTGCGCATCGCGCTCCTCGACCTCCTCGCGGGCCGGACGGAGCTCCTGCCGTGGCTGCGCGACGAGGAACGGCGGGGGGACGGTTCGTACGGTGTCGCCGAGGCTGCCCTGAAGGCCCGTGGCCTGCTCGGCGACCGCACCGCCGCACCCGCACTGTCCACCCTCGCGGCCTCGCCCTGGCAGCACTGGCGGGAGGTCGGGGAAGCCGGCCTCGACGGGCTGGTGGAGCACCACGGCGCCGACGCGATCCTGGCCGAACTCGGCGAGGACCGTCCCGAGGACCGCCGCTTCGCGCTCCGGACGTGGCACCACGCGGAGCGGGACGTGACGCCCTACCTGGCCGACCCCGACCGCGGCATCGCGTACTTGGCCCAGTCGCTCGTCGCGGACCCGGCCCGGCTGCGTGCCCTTCTGGACGAGGCGCCCGCCCCCGAGGCCGCCGTGCGGGCCGCCTGCGCCCTCCATCGGCTCACCGAGGACACCGCGGAGATCCGCCGGATCGACGAGCGGATAGGCAGCCCGCGGACCGAGGTCGACGGGCTGGACGAGGAACTGCGGCGGGCGATCGTCCACGAGTACGCCCCCTGGTGCGAGCGGCAGAGCGACCCCCGGTGGCTCCTGGAAGCCCTGTGCACCGAACCGCCCGACCGCCCGGACCCGGACGGCCAACTCGCGCGGGCGATCGCCGCGTTGACCACGGCGGGTCTGGCCCCGGACCCGCCGGTCTCCGCCGGGGACCACCACCAGCAGGGTGAGGGCACCTATCACGTGATCTCGTGCGGCGACGAGGACGTGTACATCAGCGTCCTCGGGCGCTTCGTCACGGGCCACGACGACCGCCACCCCGCCCGGCGGCCCCTGGAGGAGGCCGGTTTCCGCTGGATCGAAGGGGCCACCGGCGGCATCCGGGTCACCGGTCTGTGCGTCTACCACTTCGGTGGACGCGAGCCCCTCGACGTCCACACCCTGCTGTTCTACTGGCAGGACTGAGCCGGCACGGCCTGGGGGCGGCTGGTCAGGCCGCCTCCGCCGGCTGGTTGCGATCGAGGGCTTCGGCCAGGCGGGCGGCCTGCGTGACCAGGCGGGAGCGGCCGCCGCGGGCCGCGACGGCCGCGAGGCCGGCCGGGTGCGGGGAGGCCGCTTCGGACCGTTCCACGCAGTCGGCGGCGATCTCGAGGAGGTCGCCGGTGCCGCGCGGGTCGGCAGTGCCGGTGAGCATGGCGGGCAGGGTTGCCGCCAGGACGGACCAGGTCGTCGCGCAGGCGCCGGTCGCCGCGACGGTGCGCAGGGAATCGGCGAGCCGGCCCGGCTTGACCGTACCCAGGGCCAGCTGCTCCCCCAGGTCGAAACCAAGGCGTACGGCGTCCAGTTCGCCCCTGGCGGCGAGGGTCAGGAGCGCGTCGACCGCCCTCAGCCGGTCCTCGGGGTAGCGGGCGCCGAGTCCGGTGGCGATGGCGAGGTGGAGCGCCGGTCCGGCCGCGCCTCCGGCGGACGCGAGCAGTGGCAGCACGGCGGTCCCGCCCCGGCCTTCGTGGAGGGCGCAGGACGTGATGGCCGGAAGCGACCAGGCGGCCAGCGTCTCGCCGTCCTCGGGGAGGGTGGCGACCAGGCTGGCGTCGTCGCCGCCGTCCCAGCAGCGGCCGGTCGCCGTGCGGGCCTGCCCCAGCTCCCGGAACGGCTCGGGGAACCCGTCCAGGACGGTGGGGCGTTCCCCGGTGTCCATCGTGAGGTGCTCGGGCCACGCGTCGTAGTGGCGGGCCGTCTGCGGTGGTGCGGTGCGGCGGGTGACGGCGGCGGGCAGGCCGTGCTCGCCGAGCCAGGCCGCGAGGCGGTCCCCTTCGGGTGTGCCCAGGGCGGCAGCCTCGGGGATGGCGGTGGGGTCGCGGCGGGTCCGCAGCAGGGCCTGTGCGAAGTCGGCCGGGCCGGGGGTCTCGCCGAGCCGTGCGTAGGCGCCGAGGCGCTCGATCAGCGTGCGCGGGTCCAGGGAGCCGCCCGTGTGGGTGGGGAAGGCGAGCAGGAAGGGCAACGGGCGGTCCGTGATGTGCCGTGCCGCCTCTGCCACGCGGGCGTGGGCGACGGCGCCGAACGCGGGATGGTGGCAGTCGCTGCGCCAGGCGGTGAGCGCGGGCACGGGCGGGTGCGTCGGACCTGCGTCCAGGACGGCGGAGGCGACGTGTTCGATGCCGGGGAGGTCGTGGGTGTAGTGGCGGGACTGCACGGGGTCGAGCCACCAGCATCCGGCCAGGGCGGGACGCAGCGCCGCCGCGAGGGCCTCCCGGTCCTGGTGGGCGTGCCGGACGAGACCGTCCAGGGCGCGTTCGTACTCCTCGACGTTCGCGAAGCGGGAGTTGACGACGGCGGCGACGAGTTCCGCGGTCTCCTCCACGCTCTGCGGCGCGGGTTCGAGCCGGAGCTGCGCCGGGGGTGGCGGCAGGATCTCCCGGTAGGGGGCGTGGTCGGCGGGGGCGGCGGCGTCCGGGCCGAGTACCTCCACGGCGCGCGCCCGGTGCAGGGGGCTCAACAGGTGTGCGCGCTCGGCGAGTTCCGCGCGTACGTCCGGGTCCTCGACCAGATGTGCGGCGGCGAGCTTGAGGGCCCGTTCCTGGATGTCGGTGTCGCCGTGTCCGAAGGCCTCGCCCAGTACGGGCAGCAGCTCGGGGGCGGCGGCCGGGACGCGGACCAGCTCCCTTCCGAGTAGCGCCAGTTGGGCGCGCACCAGCTTCTTCTCGGGGCGGAACAGGACGGTCAGGGACATGTCGGCGACCAGGCGGGGGGTGAGGTCGCCGGATGCGGCGAGCCGGATCAGGGCCTGCTGGGCGTGCCCGGCGACGGCGGACGGGGCGTCGGAGGTCAGCGCGATCCAGTCGGCGGCGCGCTCGCGCTCCTCCTCCGCGGTCGGGCGCAGGGCCTGAAGGAACGCGAGGTAGGGCTTGAGCTGGGGGGCCGTGCCGCCGCGCAGCAGACGGGCCGTGCACGCGTCGAGGAGGACGGTGCGGTCGATGAGGCCCTCCTCCGCGAGGGTGGCGAGCGCGGTCGGCCAGTGGTACGGGCCGGTGGGCTCGCCCAGCCGGCCGAACGAGGAGGACGGCTCGGCGGTCTCGAAGAGACGCGGGACGAGTTCGGCGGTGTACGGGTCTCGGCGCAAGGCGTCGACGAGGGGGACGTGGGAGATGAGCAGGGACGAGGCCCAGCCTTCGAGGCAGCCGTCGGTGGTGGGCATCGCGCATCCGGCGAGGTCGACGAGCGCGCGGATCAGCGGGTAGTCCTGCTCGGCGGTCGCTGCCCGCGCGGCGAGCCGGTGGGCGAGGTCTCCGAGCCAGATCGGCTCGCGGTCGGACAGGACGTCGAGCAGGATGCCGGTCGGGAGTGCCTGCCAGCGGCGCAGGTCGCGGGCGGCGATCCAGGAGGCCGCGGCCGCGGCGCCGCCGGCGCATCCTGCGGCGGCGACGACCAGGGACGGGTTCATCAGGTCCCGCTCCCGCCAGTTCTCCCAGCCTTGGGAGCGCAGGTCGACTCGCAGCACCTTCAGTTCGGCGAGCACCTCCCGGCGCTGCGCCCGGTTCAGGGCCTTCAGCAGTTCCGGCAGGTGGGCGGTGCGGCCGGCCCGCACCGCGGTGAGGATCCCCTGTGCGGGGACGTCGGGCTGCGGGGCGGAAGCGGTGGTCTCCCGGGCGGTGGCGTTCATCGTGCGGCTCCGGCGGGGGTGGTGGTGTTCGTGGTACCGGCGTGGGAGTCGGTGTGCGAGGCGGCGGCCCGTCGGGCCATGCGGGTGGCGAGGGCGTGCTTGCAGGGGCCTCGACGACCCCGGTAGTCGGCCCACCACTGGCAGGTGCAGCTGAGGGCACCGCCGGTGCCCCGCACCTGGTAGCGGCGCTGCCCGGAGGCGACGACGGCGGAGCCGGCACCGTGGTCCAGGGTGACCGCGCCCTCCGCCAGCAGCGCGCGGGCGGCGACCAGGCGTGGATTGTGGCGTTCCGCGCGACGGGCGTCGTAGGGCAGTTCGCGGTGGAAGTAGGCGGCTTCGGCGAGGTCGTAGCCGACCCGGCCGGCCGTACCGAGGTGCGTGAGCGCGGCCCGTACGCGCTCCACGGGGAGCCCGGACTGGTCGGCGAGGTCGGCCGGGTCGATGCGCGGTTCCCAGGCCAGCAGCACGGAGATCAGGTCGGCGTCCTCGGCCGCCGTGTCGGTGGCGAGGGCCTCCAGGACACCGCCCTCGCCGGAGAACCCGCGGTCGGGCTCCGGGGAGAGGGTGAGGGTGAGCCGCATGCCGGGCAGGCCGACCTCCCATGCGGAGGCGGTGGGTCCGGCACCGTCGGCCAAAGGCCCGTACACGCGCAGGCCGGTCGCATTGCGCAGGACCCGTTGGAGCGCGGCGAGCCGGTCCGGTCCCGGCAGGCACACCGCGCCGGGTACGGGGCGCGTGGTGGGGCGCAGCGTGCGGCCCGCGGGCACCACCCACTGGGCGGCGCTCGCGGTGCTCCCGCCCGCGGGGGTGCGCGGGAGCGAGCGCAGGAAGCGCACGGCTTCGGTGGCGGTGAGTTCGGCGCGCAATTCGAAGCCGGTGGTGATGGCCTGGGATTCGGCGAAGCCGCGGAGCCAGCGGTCGGGCAGCGGCACCTTCTTCTCGACGACCGGGCCGTCGAGGGTGGTGACGGTCAGTTCGTCGGGGCCGACGCGCAGGTGCAGCGGGTCGTCTCCGGTCAGCCGGGACAGTGCCTCGCGCAGCGGGTTGTTGACGTCGACGTTGGTGGTGCCGTGACCGGTGTCGGCGCCGCCCAGTCCCTCGGGCAGCACGTCGAGGCGGGCGTACACCCCGCAGCACCCGGAGAAGGACTCGAAGCGCAGCCGGTCACCGTTGCCCGTGACGACCGGGTCGAGGGAGGCCCGCAGGGTGCGCCGGTGGTACCGGGCGGCGGCCACGTCGGCGACGGCGAGCAGCGCGCGGGCCGCGGCCTGAGGACTGTTCAGGAACCCGGCGAAGAAATGGGGGTGGGCCTCGGCCCCGGCCGGTGTCAGCCCGCCCGCGGTCTCCAGTCCGAGCATCCGTCCCGCGCCGGGCGCGGTGGTCAGCGCGGATGGGCCCGCGTAGGCGAAGGTGTGTGCGGTTCGCGTCATGTCGGGAACGCTAGGCGGGACCACTGACAACGCCGTTCCGTGCCCACGGCGGCCGGCCGGTACCCGGGGGCACGTGCGCGTGGTCGCGTGAGGCTTCGTCAGTTCCCGGACGAATACCGGGCAAATCCCGTTCCTGGACAAGTGGTTGTGGTGAGGCGGCTTCGTAGCCGTGAAACCGGCGATCCTCCCGCGGATCTTGATCGCCGCCGCGTCTGCTGATTGGCTGGCCGGCATGACCGAGCTCGGAACCATCCCCTGGCCGCCCGCCCCGATCGAGACCGAGAGGCTCGTGCTCCGTGAGCCCGAGGCCCGGGACCGTGCCGCGGTCATCGAACTGCTGGCCTCGCCGGAGGTGGGCACCTACCTCGGTGGCGCTCAACCGCGCGAGGAGATCGAACACGCGATGCCCGGGGCGCCCACTCGGCGCCCCGGGCGTTTCACGGTCGATCTCGACGGAGCGATGATCGGCCAGATCACGCTCACCAAGGACACCGGGCACCTTCGTCAGGCCGCCGGAAAGGTCGAGCTCGGCTACCTGTTCCTGCCGCGGGTGTGGGGACACGGGTACGCCGCCGAGGCGTGCGCGGCCGCACTCGACTGGTTCGCCGGCGCGCTTCCCGACGAACCGGTGGTGCTCGCCACCCAGACCGCCAACATCCGCGCCATGCGCCTCGCGGCGAAGCTGGGTTTCGTCGAAGTGGAGCGGTTCGAGGCCTACGGCGCCGAGCAGTGGTTCGGCATGTGGTCCTCCTCGGCCACGTCGTCCGATTGAGCTCGTGCTCGCCGGCGCGGAGTGGTGGCGTCGTCCCGGGCAGCGGCTGAAATCCATTGGTGCACCCCGCGGCCCGACGGGATCACGAGCTGCCGCCGTGCCGTGCCCGGAACGGCGGTCGTTGACGTGCCGCCACCCTGGGAGGGCCTCCTGGTCGGCACCGATCCGGACAAGCCGCACAGGAACAAGTGGGTCACCGCCCTCGGCGCCAACGGGACGCTGCGGCGGCTCTTCCCCCACTCCTGGATCCCGACGGAGCATCATTTCGGAGGTCCCGCGGTCGAAGTCGGGCAGTGCCTGGTCTACGCCGGCACCGTCCACCACGGGCACGGGCTCCAATCCGGTGGCGCCTACGTCGTACGGCGGTCCCTCGACGGTGTGGTGCGGTGGCAGCACCGCACCGATCACCCCGCCACCGCCCTCGACTCCGACGGGGACACCGTCTACGTCGCCTACAACTCCGGGGCCCTGACAGCACTCGACGCCGACGACGGCTCGGTGCGCCGGCACACCGACCTCGAGGTCAACGGAGCACCGACCACCGCGCTGTCCCTCGCTGTAGCGCCGCAAGGGCACTTGCTCATCGGCACCGTCGACGGCCGGATCCTGGAGTACGAACCCTGGCCGTGACCCGGACCCGGGCAGATCGCGGGCCGACCGTCGCCGGCCGCTCCGCCATCCCGCGGACCGCACCTTCTCAGGCGCAGGTGACGGTCACCTGGCCGCTGCCGCCGTTGCTCGAGAAGGCGATCGTGAACCTGCCGTTGGCGGGCTGCTGTTCGGCCCTGCCACCGAGCGTGATGACCTGTGAGCCGTCCGGCCCGAGCGAGCCCTCGCCCTGGCTGACGGTGACCCCTTGGGGCAGTTTGCCGACGGACCAGTTCAGCTTGCCGCTCCCGCTGTTGCGGACCACCAGGGTGTTCGGCCACTCGCCGTTCGCGCAGTACTCCTGGACGCTGCTCGGACGCAGCGCCAGTACGGGCACGGCGGCCGGAGCGGGCGTGCCCGACTGCTTCGGCTGCGCGGTCGGGGTCGACCGGCCGGGAGAGGCGCTACGGGTGGGCGGGGTGGAGACGACGGGTGTCGGTGACTGCGCACCCGCGGCCGGGGCGCTACCGCTGGGATCGGGTGCCGGGCCGGTGGCGGAGGAGGAGGGCACGGGGACGGGCGCGCCGGCCGACACGACACCGGTGGGCGTCGCGCCCGCCTGGGGCAGGGTGGTGGCCGGATCGTGGCCCAACTGCCGGCCCACGACCGCCCCGCCGACGGCGGCGACCAGGACACCGCCGATGATCAGGGCCATGGTCTTCGTCTTCTTGGCCCGCTTCTGACGCGCCTTCGACCCCGGATGCCCGGTGCGTCCACCCTGGACGATGATGCCGTGCTGGACGGCTCGGGGGTCGTCCTGCTTCGGGCCGATGGCACGAGGGTCGTCCTGCTTCGGGCCGATGGCACGAGGGTCGTCCTGCTTCGGACCGATGGCACGAGGGTCGTCCTGCTTCGGACCGATCGCCCGGGTCGAGTCGTGGAAGCCGGACGCCGTACGACCCCCCTGGACGATGATGCCGTCCTGGCCCGGGGTCGGATCGGTGAAACCCCCGCCCACGCCCGGGGCGGTCCCGTGGGGTGCGCCCGTCCCGGGCGCCTCCATGTCCTCCGGACGAGGCACGTCCGGCCCACCTCTACCATCGCTCATGACGCCGAACCCTCCTGCGGTCACGTGCCGGGATGTCTCTCATACTCAGCCGGCTCCCGGCCGCGAGGTCCAGCCCAGGATCGTGACGACAACGTCCCGAACTCGTACCGGAGATCGCCGGCCCGAACAGCGGTACGCCGACCTACCTGAGCTCCCACAGGCTCTCGTCCACCCGGATGTCGGGCAGACCCGGCACCGGTGCCGTGGCCGCGTACAGCACGAACCGGTCGTCTTCCTCGTCCATCGCCCCGCGAAGGCGCGCACCATCCGCCAGGATCACCGTCCACAGTCCCGGTGGCTCGGTGCCGCCGTACAGCACGTACGCATCGAAGTGGGCGGCGAACCGTTCGGCGAACTCCCGGCGACCGACCCGGTCGGCCAGCCGGCCCTCGATTCCGACGCCGAAGCTCATTTCGAAGTGGCCGAAGACCTCCCGGTACGTGCAGAACGCGGAGAACACCACGTCCTCCGGGATGTCCCGCAGGTCCTCTGCGACGCGGTCCTCGTGGCCCACGAACAACCGGCATTCGGAAATCTCGAAACAGTCCAAGATGAACGCCCGCAACTCGCTCGCCGAAACGAGACGAGACGATAGACAGTCGTAGCCCGTGGCCTTGGTTTCCGTCACGACGCCACCCTACGCACACACCGTGCCGGCCTCCGCCCGGGCGGCCGGCGGCTCGGTCGTCGGACGTACTCGCCGTGGCCCGCGCGCCGAGAAGGCAGGACCCACCCCGCTGCCGGTGGCCTCGCCGTTCAGCTCTTGCGGGCCAACGGCTGCCCCGCGAAGCTCACGCCGGCCAGACCGTGGGCCATGAGGTTGCGGATGTTGGCGTGGTCGGTGCCGTCCGGCGTCGCGAGCACACTGCGGTAGTGCTCACCGAATGCCAGCAGCGCTTCCTCGTCGCTCAGCCCTTCCAACACGGCCAGTCCCAGCGTCTTGCAGGAACCCTCGTTCTCGCCCGCGGCATTTTCCACTTCCCCGTTGCGGAACGCCTGGGGCTGGTAATCGTAATGCGCGGCGACGAAGGCCAAGGTGTCGGCGAACTCGTGCTCACCCGACGCGAAGCTTGCCCGCAGCGATTTCAGATCGGTCATGTCGTTTCCCTCGGGTTGAACAGACGATCCGATTGCCGTCCGTGACCGGACGACAATACCCCCTCGGAGCAGGCGACACGGTCCTGGAACTGTCCGAGCCGCCCCTGTTCTCAACATCCGGACGGACCGCGATTCCCGGCGGATCGACCGAAAGGCCGGTGAATACCGCGAGGTCGCCGGGCCATCCGGAAGAACACGGCCGTCATTCTCTTGTCCTCCGAGGTGCTGCCCACGTAATTCGTCGCCGTGTGGATGAATCCGCCGGGCAGACTCCGGCGGTGGAAACCGGTTCCGCAGCTCTTGGGCAGGTCCGGGCCGAGACACAGCACCGCCGCTTGGCTACCGGCATGTGACCAGTCGGCCGGAGTCGAGCACCGCGGTCCGGTGGGCCAGGGCTTCGGCAGCCATCCCGTCGTGGGTGATGAGCACCAGGCTGAGAGCCCGCCGTTCCTGCAGTGCGGCCAGGTGGGTGAGGATGGCGTCTCGGGTGACCGCGTCGAGCCCGGCGGTGATCTCGTCGCACACCAGGACTTCGGGCTCGGCCAGCAAGGCTCTGGCCAGGGCCGCCCGTTGGAGTTCGCCGCCGGACAGCGCCCCGGGTCGGCGCAGGGTCAGCTCCTCGGTCAGGCCCAGCTCCCCGAGGGTCCGTACGGCCGTCCGGCGTGCGGTGTCCCGGTCGGCGCCGCGCAGGCGGACCGCCGTGCGGGCGACCTGGTCGAGGACCGGCCGGTGCTCGTCGAAGGCCGCCTTGGGGTCCTGGAACACGTACTGAACGGCGGCCAGTTCGGTACGGCTGCGGGAGCGCAGGCTGCGCGGCAGCGGGGCCCCGTCGAGCAGGACCGCCCCGTCGTACGCGGAGTGCAGGCCGGCCAGGCACCGGCCCAGGGTGGTCTTGCCGCTGCCGGAGCGACCCGTGACCGCCAGGCACTCCCCCGGCGCGACGGACAGGGTGATGCCGTGCAGCACCGGCACGGTGCCGTGGGCGGTCCGGTGCCGTGCGGCCAGTTCCCGTAGCGCGACCCTGGTGCCCGCCGGGCGGGCGGCCCCCCTCCGGGCGGGGCGCGCGGGCCGCCGGGGGGCCGGCAGTACCAGGTCCGCGGGGCCCCGGTCCACGACCCGGCCGGCGCGCAGTACGACCGCGTCGTCGGCCAACTGTCGTACGACATCCCGGTCGTGGCTCAGCAGGACGAGGGCGATGCCCTGTCCGGCCACGTCGGCGAGCGCCTCGACGATGCCCTGCTTGGTGGCCGGGTCCTGGCCGGTGGTGGGTTCGTCGGCGACGATCACCTCGGCCCCCAGGAGCAGGGCCTGCGCGATGACGACCCGCTGCTGCTGGCCGCCGGAGAGCTGGTGGGGGTAGCGGCGCAGCACCATCTCGGGGTCGGGCAGCTGCGCCCGGCGCAGCGCGTGCTCGACGCGGCCCAGGATCTCGCGGCGGGTTCCGCCGTGGCGGGCGGCGATGTCGCGGAGGAGTGCTCCGGCGCGGCGGGCGGGGTTGAGGACGGCGGCGGGGTGCTGGGGTACGTAACCGACGGAGCCCGGTCCGGGGGTCCTGATCCGTCCGTGGACCACGGAACCCGCCGGGAACTCGCCGAGGAGGGCCCGTCCGGTGGTGCTCTTTCCGCTGCCCGACGGCCCGACGAGGGCCGTGATCCGTCCGGCGCGGGCCGTCAGGCTCACCCCGTCGACGAGCACGCGGCCGGCGACCTCCACTCGGAGGTCTTCCACTTCCGCCACCGGGTTCATGCCCGGTCTCCTTTCCTCGTGGCCTTGGCAGCCGGTGTGTGCAGGACCGCGTCGAAGAGCAGGTTGGTGCCCATCGACAGGGCGGCGATGAGCAGGGCGGGTACCACGACGGCCCATGGCTGTAGGAACAGGCCCGTGCGGTTGCGGTCGACCATGACCGCCCAATCGGCGGCGTCGGGTTCGACGCCGACGCCGAGGAACGCGGCCGTGGCCACCAGATAGAGGGCACCGGTCAGCCTGATGCCCGCGTCGGCGGCGAGGGTGCGGCGCATGGAGCGGGCCACGTAGCCGAGCGCGGTGCGCGGCCAGGACTCGCCCTGCATGCGCAGTGCCTCGACGGCGGGCCGGGCGCAGATCCCGGCCGCCGCCGCGTGCACCACGCGCGCGGCGTCGGGTACGGCGGCCAGTCCGACCAGGGCGGCCAGTCCGGCCGGACCCGGGGTGAGGGTCGCGGCCACCAGCAGCACCAGCAGGAGCGACGGGACGGCGATCAGGACGTCCAGGGGCCGCATCAGGGCCTCCTCCAGCCAGGTGCGGCGGGTGAGCGCCGCGGTCAGTCCGAGCGGGACCGCGACCAGGTAGGCCAGGCCGGTGGCCGCGATTGCGACGAGGACGACGGAGCGGCCGCCGAGCAGGACTTGCCGCCAGACGTCGCGACCGGAGAAGTCGGTCCCCAGCCAGTGCCCGGCACCCGACGCGAACGACACCGATCGGGGTCCGGGCGGTCCGGCGAACAGCGGTCCGAGGGCGGCCGACAGCAGGGGTACGGCGATGAGTCCCGCTGCGAGGGCGTACCTGGACGCGGGGTGCTTCACGCGGCCACCTCCGCTCGGGGGGCGAACCGGCGGGCGAGGAGGTCGGCCCCGAGGTTGGCCAGGACGGTGACCACCCCGAAGACGACCGCCATGCCCTGGACGACGGGCACGTCCCTGGAGGCGACGGCGTCGACGAGCACGGTTCCCAGGCCGGGGACGACGAAGAGGGCTTCGACGACGATCACTCCGCTCAGCAGCCAGTCGCAGGTGCGGGCCAGCTGCTGCGCGGCCGGAGCGAGGGCGCCCGGCAGGGCGTGCGTCCAGCGGACGCGGGCGGCGCCGATGCCGTAGCGAAGGGCCTGGGCGACGTACGGCGAGGCCATGGCGTCGATCATCCCGGCGCGGACCAGGCGGCTGATGGTGCAGACGGGGCGTGAGACGAGTACGAGGACGGGCAGGGCCAGTACGGCCGGCTGGGCGAGCGGGTCGGCGCCCACGGCGGTGGGCGGCAGCCAGTTCAGCCATGCGCCGAACAGGGTGGCCAGCAGGACACCGAGTGCGAATTCGGGTACGGAGTGCACGGCCAGGGTCAGTGCGCTGAGGGTGCGGTCCAGCGGGCCTCCCTCGCGACGGGCGCACAGCACGCCCAGTGCGACCGAGAGCGGCAGCAGTACGAGGAGAGTGGCGCAGGCGAGTGTCACCGTCGGGCCGAGGCCGCCGGTCAGGTAGCCGGAGACGGGCCGTCCGCTGACCAGGGAGGTGCCGAGGTCTCCCCGGAGGAGTCCGGCGGCCCAGTCCAGGAAGCGTTCGGCGGCGGGCCGGTCCAGGTCCAGGGCCGCGCGGATCCGGGCGATGCGCTCGGGGTCGGGCTGGTCGCCGGCCAGGGTGACCGCCGCGTCTCCGGGCAGTGCCTCGGTGAGGACGAAGACGAAGAGGACGACGGCCGCCGTCTGCCCCGTGCCGAGGAGCAGACGGCGGCCGGCCCAGTGCAGGTGCCGGGTCACGCGAGCCAGAGCTTGTCGAAGCGGGCCCAGTCGAGGGTGTTGGCGGGTGCCGTCGGCGACACGCCGTGCACGGTGGGCGCCGTGGCGACGATCCAGTCGGCGAATCCCCAGATCAGGAAGCCGCCTTCGTCGTGCAGGCGGCGCTGCATCCGCTCGTAGATGGCCGCGCGTTCCTTTTCGTCGCGGGTTGACTGGGCCTGCTGGTAGAGGTCGTCGAAGTCTTGTCGCTGCCACTTGGTGGCGTTGGTGGTGGATCCGGTGAGCAGGCGCTGCGAGATGTGGGACTCGATGGGCATGGACCCGGAGCGGTAGGAGGCGAAGGTGCCGTTGTCGAGGATGTCCTTCCAGTACGTGTCCTTGTTGCCGACCCTGACCTCGACGGTGACTCCGGCTTTGGCGGCCTGCTCCTTGAAGATCCCGGCGGCTTCGATGAATCCGGTGGCGGCGGGGGCGGTGTCGAGGGTGACCTTGAGGTTCTCGGCGCCGGCTTCCTTGAGGAGGGCGCGGGCGCGGTCGAGGTCCTGGGTGCGCTGTGGCAGGTCGGAGGCGTAGTACCGGTAGCCCTTGCCGAAGAGGTCGTTGCCGACCTCGCCGGCGCCGGACAGGGCGCCGTCGACGAGTTCCTTGCGGTCGGCGATGAGGAAGAAGGCCTGCCGGACGCGCTTGTCGTTGAACGGCGGCCGGTCGGTCTTCATCACGAAGCCCTGCATGGAGCTGCCGGGCAGCCGGACGATCTCGATCCTTCCCTTGCCCCCGTGGGTCCGGGCGGTGGCGGGGCTGAGCTCGTGGGCGTACTGGACCTGGCCGCCGAGCAGGGCACCGGTCCGGGCCGACTCCTCGCCGGCGACGACGAACTCGACCTGGTCGAGGTGGGGTGCGCCCTCCCAGTAGGCGTCGTTTCGCTTGACGACCAGGGACTTGCCGGGGGTGAAGGATCGATGGGTGAACGGGCCGGAGCCGATGGGCCGGTCGAAGGACGTGGTGTCCTTGGGGATGACGTAGGCGCCGAACGCGGCGAGGACGTTGGGGAATTCGGCGTAGGGGCGCTTGAGCCGGAACTCGACGGTGGAAGCGTCGAGGGCGCGGGCGGCGGCGAGGTCGATGGGCTCCAGGGAGGCCTTGGCCCGGAAGGTGCCCTTGGGGTCTGCGATTCTGCGGTAGCTGTAGAGGACGTCCTCGGCGGTGACCGGGCGGCCGTCGTGGAAGGAGGCCTTGCGCAGGGTTATCTTCCAGGTGTCGAGCGTCTCATTGGGCTCCCAGCGCTCGGCGAGCCGCGGTACGGGGGCGAGGTCGGCCCCGAAGTCGGCGAGCTTGTCGTAGAGGGCCTTGGCGCGGGCGGCGTCGACGAACAGGTTGGCTGCGTGCGGGTCGAGGGTCTCGCCGGCTCCGCCGCCCGCGAAGGCGGCACGCAGGGTGCCGCCGCGCTGGGGGGTGTTCGCTTCGCCGGCGTTCTCAGTGTCGGCGGCCTTGCCCGTGTCGCTGGCGCATCCGGCGGTGAGGGCGAGGGCGGTGACCGTCGCGGTGGCGGTGGCGATGAGGAAGCCTCTGCGGGCGAGGGTGGATCGGTGGTCGTTCACGGTGTGCTTTCTCCGTTGCCGTGCTGAAGGTGGTTCTGGGGATTGAGCCGGGCGACGAGGTGGAGGCGGTCGGAACTCGTGGTCCCGTGCGGCAGGTCGCCTTCGCGCCAGGGCGGTTCGGTACGGGGGCCGGGGCGGTCGTACAGGCCGAGGACCTCGAAGCCGGCGGTGGTGAGGAAGTACCGCAGTTCCTGGGGGAACAGCAGCCGCCAGGCGGAGTGCTGCTCCTCCGGTGCCGACCCGTCGTCGGTGGTCCAGGTGCGGCGGCGGCGCAGGAGTTGGGCGCCGTGGTCGATCCACAGGGTGGTGTGGGAGGTGTGCGTGGTGCCGCGCCACGTGAAGGAGGTGGTGCGCGGGCCGTCGAGGAGTTCGGTGTTGCCGAGGAAGAAGGCTCCGTTGCGCATCTCCGCGATGAGCAGCCCGCCCGGGCGCAGGTGGCGTCGGATGGCGGCGAGGCAGGAGGTGAGGTCGTCGTTGGTGTGGCAGTAGAGCAGGGAGCTGTCCAGGCAGAGGACGGCGTCGAAGGTGCGGCCGAGGTCGAAGTCCCGCATGTCGGCGCGGTGGTGGTCGGGGCCGGGATGACGGCGGCGGGCGTGGGAGAGCATGGTTTCGGCGCTGTCGACGCCGGTGACCTGTCGTCCGCCGTGGTGGTGCAGCCAGGCCGCGTCGCGTCCGGTGCCGCAGCCGAGATCGAGTACGCGCGGTCCCGCGCCGTGTCGGCTCAGGACGTCCTCGGCCCAGCGGGCGGCGCGCCGGTCGGGGTCGGGGAAGCGCTCTTCGTAGAGCTCGGGGTGGTCGGTGAGGAGGTTTCCGGTGCTCATCTTGTCTCGCTCAGGGGACGCGGATCACTGTCCGGGACGGCGGATGCGGCTGATGGGGCGGGAAGTCGGGGCAGGGCCCGGCGCCGGTGCAGCAGGGCGACGGCGGCTGCCGAGGTGAGTCCGAGGACGGTGCAGCAGGCGTAGGGGAGCCAGGCCGGGCCGCCGTGCGTGGCGATGTCCATGGCCCGGCCGACCCCTGCTCCGGTGGCCGCGGCGGCCACTCCGGACACCGCGTAGTAGAGGCCGTAGAAGGTGCCGGTGAGCTGCCCGCGGCCGAAGGAGGGGATCAATTCCATGGCGAAGGGCTGGGCGGTCATCAATCCGAGGTAGAGGAGCAGCGCTCCGGCCAGTACCGGCACCAGCAGCGCCGGGTGCGTCCCCGCTGTCCCCGTCTTCCCCGCCACCAGCATCGGGGGTACGAAGCCGAGACCGCTGACGGTCAGCCCGGTGGCGATCCACCGGCCCCGGCCGCCGCCCCGCGCGGCCAGCCCCCGGGTGAGGCGCAGTTGGAGCAGGAGGTTGGCGAGGATCCCGACGACGAAGAGCAGCCCGACTGCCCCCGGCCGGCCGGTCGCCTGCCGTGCGGCGTGCGGGAGCAGCAGGTAGAGCTGGCTCTCCATGCCGTACATGCCGACCATGGCCGCGGCGAAGGCCGTGAAGCGGCGGTTGCCGAGGACCTCCCGCCAGTCGCCGAGCACGGTGCCGGTCGGGCGCGGCACGGCGCGGGCGGGGAGCACGATCGCCTGCGCGAGGGTGAGCACCGCGAACACCCCCGCCGCGGTGAGCGCCGCGGCCCGGAAACCGCCGTACAGCAGCAGGCCGCCCAGCAGCGGCCCGATCAGCGCCCCCGCCGTGGCGAACACGTTGAACAGCGCGAACGCCTCCGCCTTGCGAGCACCCGACTCCTGGGCGACGTACGTCCGTACGGCGGGGTTGAACAGGGCGCCGGCGAGCCCGCTGAGCACGGACGCGGCGATCACCACGGGCAGGGCGTCGCCCAGGGCGAACAGCGCGAAGCCGAGGGTGCGCAGGCCGCAGCCCGCGATGATCACGCCTCGGGCTCCGAGGCGGTCGGCGGCCGAGCCCCCGATCAGGAACAGTCCCTGCTGGCTGAGGTTGCGCAGGCCCAGGACCAGGCCGACCACCGCCGCCGACAGCCCGAGGTCGTCGGTGAGGTGGGTGGCCAGGTACGGGACGAGCAGGTAGAAGCCGATGTTGACGCCGAGCTGGTTGACGAGCAGGAGCCGCACGGCCGGCGGGAAACCGCGGACCGCGGCGATGGTTCTCATCGCGCGACGCCCGCGGGTATGCCGGCGCGGGGCAGCACTCCCAGGCCGCTGCGCGGGGCGGGCCGCACGGTGCCGTCGGTGCCGCCGATTCCGGACCACGGGTCGTCCGCGAGGAGCAGGTGCCCGTCGAGGTCGACCCAGCGGGCCCGGTCGACCAGGTGGACGGCGGGCGCGATGCCGAGCGAACTGGCGGTGAGGCAGCCGAGCATGAGGTCGGTGCCGCTGCCGTCCAGTACCGCCTGGATCCGCAACGCGGCCCGTACGCCGCCGCACTTGGCGAGCTTCACGTTCACCCCGTGGACCCGCCCGGCGAGGGCTGCGGCGTCCTCGTAGGTGACCGCGTCCTCGTCGGCGATCACGGGGATCGGGGAGGTGTCCGCGACCCGGGCCAGTGCCTCGGGTCTGCCCGCGGCGATCGGCTGTTCCACGGCCGTGACGCCGAGGGCCGCGAACCGGGGCAGGAGTGCGCGGGCCTGCTCCTCGGTCCAGGCGCCGTTGGGGTCCAGCAGCAGGTCCACTGCGGGCGCCGCCGTATGGACGGCCTCGACCCGGGCCAGGTCCTCTGCCGGATCGGGGGATCCGGCCTTGACCTTGAGAACGGTGAAGCCGGTCGCGGCGAGCCGGCCGGCCTGGGTGGCAGCGGCGGCGGGCGCGACGATGCCGATGGTGCGTGCCGTGGCCGCGGAGGGCGGCAGAGGGCTGCCGAGCAGTTGGTGGACCGGCGCACCGGTTCGCTTGCCGACGAGGTCCAGTACGGCCGACTCGACGGCGGCGAGGACTCCTGCGGGCAGCTCTGCGCCCACGGGACCTGCGGGCGCGAGTTCCGCCCAGGCGGTCTCCGGGTCCGGCAGGCGCTCGACCACCGGGCGCAGGGCGGTCAGGTGGCGCAGGATCCGTGCGGCGGGAAGCCCGAGGTGAACGCTGCTGACGGCCTCCCCCCAGCCGCGCAGCCCGCCGTGCTCCAGGCAGACCCGGACCGCGTCGCGGCGGGCCATCACGGAGCGGGAGATGCGCAGTGGCTCGGCCAGTTCGAGCGAGGCGGTGTGCCAGGTGAGTCTCATACGGCTCCTCCGGGGGCCGGAACGCGGGCGGCCCGGGCGTGTCCACCGGGGGCGGCGACGGGATCGAGGACGGTTCGGCAGCGGGTCCAGCCCAGGGCCTCGGCCGCGCGCGGGTGCGGGATCTCCAGCGGGCGGGTGGCGGGCGGGGTGGAGGTCAGGCCGTGGGCGTGGCAGAAGTCGTCGTCGTAGACGGTGCCGAGATAGCGGTGCGGGCCGTCGGGGAAGACGGTGGCGACGACGGCGCCGGGTTCGGCCCTGGCGGCCCATGCGGAGACCAGCGCGACGGCGCCGGTGCTCCAGCCGCCGCTGACGAAGCTGCCGCGGGCCAGCCTGCGGCAGGCGTCGACGGCTTCGGCGGCGCCCACCCAGTGCACCTCGTCGAACGCTCCGTACCGGACGTTGCGGGGGTGGATGCTGCTGCCGAGTCCGCGCATCAGGCGCGGCCTGGCGGGCTGTCCGAAGATCGCGGAGCCGACGGAGTCGACACCGATGATCTTCAGTCGGGGCCAGCGGGCGCGCAGCGGACCGATCAGCCCGGCGCTGTGCCCGCCGGTGCCCACGCTGCACACCAGTACGTCCAGGTGGTCGAGCTGACCGATCAGTTCACCGGCCATGGACAGGTATCCCGCGGGATTGTCAGGGTTGTTGTACTGGTCGGGCCAGTAGGCGTCCTCGGTGCGGGCCAGGACCTCGCGGAGCCGGGAGATGCGGGCGGCCTGCCAGCCGCCCTGCGGGGCGGGACGGTCGACGAGCTCCAGGCGGGCGCCGAGCGTGCGCAGCAACTGCCGCATGGAGGGCTCGAGTTCCGTGTCGCCGACCAGGACGACGGGGTGGCCGAGGGCCTGGCCGGCGAAGGCCAGCCCCACGCCCATGGTGCCGGAGGTGGACTCGACGACCGGTGCCCCGGGGAGCAGCTCACCGCGTCTGCGGGCGCCGGTGAGCATGGACACCGCGGCTCGGGCCTTCATCCCTCCGGCGCTGAGGCATTCGAGCTTGGCCCAGAAACCGGGGTGGGGGTGGGGAAGGTCGGTACGGATCCGTACGACAGGTGTACGCCCCAGCAGGGGTAGGAGATCCGGGTTGGCGACGGCGGAGTGGGACGCGTTCATGGGCGGAGCGAGGGTCACGGGCGGCCTCCGTAGCGGTGGATGACCCCGGGACCGCCGTCGAGCCAGAAGAACGGGTACGGCTCGGCGGACACGGCGCTCACCCCGGCCCCGAGGAACCGGGGCAGGACGGCGCTGCCGGTCTGCGCGAACATCACGAGGGGTTTCCCGGTCCCGGCGGCGTGATCGAGCAGGCCCTGGAAGGAGCCGTTGCCGAGGGTCATGCCGGAGGCGAGGACGGCGCCGCAGCGTTCCAGGTGTGCGGCCGTGTCGGTGAGGACGGGTTCGCCCCACTCCGTGGTGCCGCCCTTGAGGTCGCACGGCAGGTAGTCGAGGCCTCGCGCGCGAAGCTGTTCCAGGAGCGAGTTGACCACTCCGACCACCAGGACGGGGCGGCGCTCCCCTGCCGGGGAAGGGCCGGCGGGCAGCAGGTCGACGACGGCGCGGGCGCGGGCCCGCGATCGGCTCAGCGAACTGCCCGCCGGGAGCGGGTACGGGCGGGCGCCGTTGTCCGGCGTGTGCGGGCGTACGTGGGCGAGGTAGGCGTCCAGCGCCGCGATCCGCACGGGCAGGTGCGGATGGTCGAGGAGGTCCGCCACGGTGGCTCCCACGCACTCGTCGAGGGCGCCTTGCGGCAGGGAACCGGGCTCTACGGCGCAGGAACCGACGGCCGCGTCGAGCCGCAGGCTGAGCACCTCGTTGCGGTAGCCGATGTTGCGCCGTTCGTGCCGGACGGCCTGGGCGGTGGTGAAGGCGAGCGAGATCCGCTCGCCTCCGGGGTCGGGTCCGTACGTCCCGGCCAGGACCATCCGGACCAGCTGGTCGACGGTCCGGACGGCGGGGTCGCCGTGCGGGCGCTCACCCGCCGGGACCGCTCCGAGTACAGGTGTGCGCAGGGCAGGCGGGGTCACGCGGGCACCACCGGGCAGGGCTCGTAGCACGGGCGCAGGCCGGCGACCAGCCGCTCGGCGGCCGCACGGGCGCCGCTGCCCTCGGTGTCGGCGGTCATCACGTGGCCGAGGTACTCGTTGTTGCTGGTGGCGGCGCGCACCGTTCGGCCGGGTTCGGCGAGGCCGAGTTCCAGGACCTCGGGGCGGGCGCGGAGGGCCTGCGCCCCCTCGATGCCGGTGAGGATGCCGATGGTGTCGGGCAACAGGAAGGAGATGGCGGCGCTGCGCACTCCGGTGGGTCGCGGCGCCACGTCGGGCGTGCGTCCGAGGGCCACGTCCACGCAGGCGGTGGCGAGGTCGACGCCCGTGACGTGGCGGACCAGTTCGGTGATGCGGTTGCCGGCCGGGCGGGGGTTGACCTCGACCACCCTGGGTCCGTCGGGTGTCAGCTTGATCTCCGTGTGGCAGACCACCTGGTCCAGGCCCAGCGCCTTGATCGCTCCCAGTGCGGCCTCGGCGGCCTCGGCGGCCCGGACGTCATCAAGGGCGGCCGGGAACATGTGGCCGGTCTCGATGAAGGCGGGCGCGCCGCCGATGCTCTTGTCGGTGACCCCCACGACGTGCGTGGTGCCGCCGAAGGAGACGGTCTCGACGCTGACTTCGGGTCCGTGCAGCAGCTCTTCGAGCAGGATGACCGGGGCACGGTCCTGGCCGCGTGCGTTGACCGGGAACGCGGCGAGGGCCTGGCAGGCGACGTCGAGTTCACGCTCGTCGCGTACCGCGCGGACCAGCATGCCCGCGCACAGGTCGACCGGCTTGACCACGAGCGGGTAGCCGAGCTCACGAGCTGCGGCCGCCGCCTCCGCGGCGCCTTCGCACAGGGCGAATCGCGGTCCGGGGACGCCGCCTTCGACGAGCGCACGGCGCGTCAGGTCCTTGCGACAGGCCGCCTCGACGGCCTCCGGGGAAGGCCCGGGCAAGCCGAGCCGCCGGGCGGTGTGTGCGACGGCCGGCAGGTAGTAGTCGCACGAGGAAACCACCCCGTCGAAGCCGAGGACTGCGTGCAGGTCCTCGATCCGGTCCTGAAGCGCGCCCGTGTCGTTGGTGTCCGCCGTGATGATGTTGCGGGCCGTGAGCAGCGGGTGCGGCCCGTCGCTCGCGGGGGCCGAGCGCAGATAGTGGTGCAGGTCGCGGGTCACGAAGGTGAACTCGTGCCCGTCTTCGCGGATGGCTCTGGGCAGCAGCCTGCTCATCGACCCCACCCAGCTTTCGATCACCAGCAGATGTCCCACCGGACTTCCTCCCAGACTGCCGTCGGCTCTGTGCGACGCAGACGTTATAGGAAATCGTTTTCATTTCCAATACGGCGGTTTTCCGCTAGCCTGCCACTCGCCGGAACACGAGAGACGGAGTGCGATGACAGAGCCGACAGAGCTGACGCGAGATCAGAAGATCGGGCCGTACACGGTGCGGCACGCGAGAACCGAGGACCTGCCCGGCGCCCGGAAGGTCATGCTGGACACCTTCTACCGGGAGTTCGGCTACGGGTACGTGCCGGACTGGCACCCCGACGTCGTCGATCTCGAAGGCACCTACCTGCGCCACCCCCGCCACGCCCTCGTCCTGGCCGTGCGCGACGACGGCGAGGTGGTCGGCACCACCGCGCTCAACTCGCGCGGCCCGGCCCATCCCCCGCACCCGCGAAGCCTCGTCGAGCGCTATCCCTCGGGACGGACCGCGCAGCTGTTGCGCGTCTACGTACGCCCTGACCACCGGCGGTGCGGGCTCGCCCGCGCCATGGTGCGCACCGCCTGCGCGTTCGCCGCGGCCGTACCCGGCTACGAACGCGTCTATCTGCACACCAATGTCGACATCCCCGGCGCGGAACGCTTCTGGCGCAGCATGGCCACCGAGGTGTTCGACGCCCGCACCACCGGTGAGCACGGAGGCTTCGGCACCGTCCACTTCGAGATGCCGGCTCCCCGGGAGCGTCAGTGACGGTGGGACACGCGCAGGCGCAGCCCTCGGGGGTTGAGGACGGCCGCTCTTCCCGGCCGGACCCCGCGGCCGGGGAGCGGGCGCAGGTGCCACCGGGCGGTGACGATCGCGAGGGCGAGCGTGGCCTCCGCGACGCTGAAGGTGTCGCCGATGCACTTGCGCGCCCCGGAACCGAATGGGATGAAGCCCCGGCGTACGGGAAGGAGGGAGTGCAGGCCGTCCCACCGGTCGGGGTCGAAGTCCTCCGGTCGCGGATGGACGTCGGCGCGGTGATGGATGACGTAGGGGCTGTAGGCCAGCGTGGTGCCGGCGGGGAGGGTGTACCCGCCCAGGCGGGTGTCGGCGGTGGTCGTGCGGGTGAGGATCCAGCCGGGTGGGTACAGCCGGAGGGCTTCCAGGACGACCTGGTTGGCCGTCTTCAGGCGGGGCAGATCGTCCGCGGTGGGACGGCGGCCCCGGAACACGCTGTCCGCTTCGGCGTACAGACGTGCCTCGATCTCCGGGTGTCCGGCGAGCAGGTGCAGGGCCCAGGAGATGTTGGCCGCGGTGGTGCCCGTGCCGCCCGCGAAGAACGTGATCACCTGGTCGACGATCTCGGTTTCACCGAGGCGCTCCATGCCGGCGTCGGCGTCGGTGGCCGGGCAGCGGGCGGCGAGGAGGGCCGACAGCAGGTCTCCGTGGTCGGTGGCGTCGCCGCGGCGCTGCCGGATGACGGTGGTGAGCGTCTCGCGCAGCCGGGTGCGTGCCGTGCGGTAGCGGTGGTTGGCGAGGGTGGGCAGGCGTTCGAGGGCGGGCGGGGTCATCGCCCGCCGGTAGATGCCCTGGATGACGATGGTGAGATCGTCCAGCGCCTGGCGGAATTCCCGTGGCGGGAGGGCGGTGGAGAACATGGTGCGCCCGGCGATCCGCGCCACGATGTCCTTGGCCTCGGTGAAGACGTCGAGGTCCTGACCCTGGTGCCAGGCGTCGGCGGCTCGGGTGATCTCGTCGACCATGACGTCGACGTAGCCGGGGAAGCGGGCGGGGTGGAAGCTCGGCTGGATCAGCTGCCGCTGCCGGCGGTGCTGATCGAGGGGGCAGGTGACCAGACCGTTCCCGAACGCCTCCCTGATCCGCTGGTACATCGGGCCGCCCTTCTCGAAGGTCCGCTCGTCGAGCAGTACCTGCTGGGTCAGGTCCGGGTCGCAGAGGACGACCATGCTGAACGGGCCCAGGCGGACCGTGACCAGGTCTCCGTGGTCCGGTAGGGAAGACAGGAAGGCCAGCGGGGCGCGGAAGAGGGCCGGGCTGTGTCCGAGCAACGGCAGCGCACCGGGAGCTTGGGGTACCGGCTGTGTGGAGGTCATCGATTCGCCTCTCTGCTCGATCGCCGCGGGCGTCAGTGGTGGCGGGTGAGGGTCCTGAGGAAGTCGTCGTTGGGGTGGACCGGGTCGGCGCCGGCGCTGTACCGGGTGATCTCGCACGACCAGTCGTTGTGCGCGCCGACCCAGGTGTGGTTCCCGTCGATCCATCGTTCGAGGCTCTCGCGCTGGTCCCCGTCGAGGTGGAGGTGAGCGGCGAGTTCACGGGCGCGTGCCGCGGTGGTGTGGAACCGTGCGGCGTACTCCTCGGTGAGCGCGACGATCTCGCCGAGTGCTTCCTCCGGTGTCGCCGCGGTGGTGCGGGCGAGGAGCATGACCGCGTTGACGCTGTCCCCTCTGTCGAGTTCCTTCTCCAGGGAATAGATGTCGTTGCACAGGATGACCAGGTCGGTGGAGATGGCGCTGAGTTCCCGGACGGCGGTCTGGTGCCAGACGTGGCCGGGGACCTCGAACCCCGAGGCCCGCTCGATCATGTCCTGGCAGGGCTGGTAGCCGATGACGTCGCGCCGGGCGGAGAGGTAGGCGTCCACCGTCGTGGGAGGCTGGTGGGTCCGGTCGACGTCCTCGGTCACATTGCCCCAGAAGTACCGGGTCCAGTGGGCCGCGGCACGCGCCCTCCATTGCGCCGACATGCCGCGGACGCTGTCCTGCCACAGGTCCGCGAAGGCCCCGGCCACCGGTGAGAGGGCCTGGCGAGGGGCGGCGGTGTGGAGGTCGAGAACGCCGACGAGTTCGTCGACGAACGCGGTGGCGTGCGCGGTCTCTCCGCGCCAGGGGCCGTCGAAGAGTTCGTCGACGACGAAGAAGAAGCACATCATGTCGACGGCGAGTTCCAGATCGGGTCCGGTCGCGTCGGGGTACGCGTAGGCGATCATCTTGGCGCAGTCGGCGCCGTGGAACCGTCTCCAGGTCCTGGCGTCCGCTTCCAGCCCGAGCCGTCTCCCCCATGCCACCGCCCGCTCCCGGGCCGATGCCAGGTCGTCGTTGACGCGGTGGGGGAAGTCGAAGGGCGGGGTCAAGGGCATGCGTGGCTCCTCGGGCGAGACGGTGGCGCGCGGGGCTGCTCAACGGCGTGCGAGGCGGGTCAGGTGGTCCGGGTGACGGCGGCACGGGCGAGACGGCTGAGGACGGCGGTGACGGCCGCGGGGAACGGCGCCCGTTCCAGGGCCCGCCGGGCCTGTTCGTACCGGCTGCGGATCATCCGTTCGACCTCTTCGTGAGCGCCCGTGGCACGGATCAGGTCCCGGACGCGAGCGGCTTCGTCGCAGGTGAGTGCGGGGCTGCCGAGGAGCGCGTCGAGGGTTGCGCGCTGCGTGGCGTCCGCGCGTTGCAGGGCCAGGGCGACGAGGACGGTGTGCTTGCCGTCGCGCAGGTCGTCGTCGACCGGTTTGCCCGTCCACAACGGAGTGCCGAAGACGGAGAGGAGGTCGTCGCGCAGTTGGAAGGCGTCGCCCAGCGGGAGGCCGTAGGCACTCAGCGCTTCCAGAACCGGAGGCGTGGCGCCGGAAAGCATCGCTCCGATGTGCAGCGGACGTTCGAACGTGTACGTCGCGGTCTTGTACCTCGCGATGCGCATGGCCCGCCGGACGTCGGCCGTCGGCTTGCCGGCGGTGGTGATGTCCAGGTACTGGCCGTACACCACCTCGCGGCGCATCTCGTCCACCAGCGACAGGATCCGAGCCATGTGCTCGGGCGGCCGGCGGGCGGTGTGCAGGAGTTCGTCGGAGTAGACCAGGGCCAGGTCCCCGGCCAGGATCGCCGCGCTCCGCCCCACGTGCTCCGCGGCGGCGGGGTCACGGCCCTGCCCCAGCCTGGCCGCGAGGACCTTGTGAAGGGCGGGCCCGCCCCGGCGCGTGTCCGACCCGTCCATGATGTCGTCGTGGATCAGAGCGAACGCGTGGAACATCTCCAGCGACGCCGCCACGTCGATGACCGCCTCGTCGGCTCCACTCCCGCCGGCTGCCTGCCGGCCCATGACGCACAGCACGGGCCGGATCCGCTTCCCCCCGGCGAACAGGAGGTCACGAAGGGCCGTCGACACCTCGACCGGCGACAACTCGCCTTCCGGTCCGTCCGCCTTCTCCCGCAGGTAGCGGTCCAGCCGCTCGTCGACCGCTTGTCGGATCCCGGACAACTCCTGGTCCACCGCCGCTTCCGCGGGTGGCTGGTGCACTGTCTTGCCTGGCCGCGCTACTTGACGCACCGTCACCCCCGTCGTGTGGACAGCACAACGCAGTGCCGCGAAGCCGCCGACCGGACGACGCTGCCGGCGGTCCTCGATCGGGCTGAGCGTAACCCTGTGCCCAAGGCTCCGTAAGCACGTTCCGAGTCAGGTTTCACACGCGTACCGGACGCGAACCGCGTCACCGGCCCGCCGGCACCGGTCAGGACCGCGCCACCGGCCAGGCGGCCAGTGCCAGTTCGACGGCCGCGGTCAGCCGGGGGGCGGTGGCGCCGTCCCGGGCCCGTTGCGAGAGTCCCTGGAGGACGGTGGCGAAGTAGTCGGCCAGGGCCCGGGGGTCGGCCTCGGCGGGCAGTTCCCCCGCCCGCTGCGCCTCCCGCAGCCGGGCCTCGAACCCGTCCACGTTCCTGTTGCGCAGATCTCGGAGGAATGCCCTCACCTCCGTGTCCTGCGCGGTGACGTTGGTCGCCGCGGTGATGGCCAGGCAGCCGGCCGGGTGCGCGGGGTCCGGGTAGATGACCGCGGCCTCGCGAAGGATGCGCGCGAACGCCCCGTACGCGGTGGGCTCCTCCTGGAGCGCCACTCCCGCGAAGGCGCCGACAGGTGACCGGCCGTAGGTGTCGACCACTTCCTTGAACAGGGACTTCTTGTCTCCGAAGGCCGCGTACAGGCTCCCTGAGCGGATCCCCATCGCCTCGGTCAGCTCACCGATGGAAACGCCTTCGTAGCCCCGCTCCCAGAACAGACGCGTGGCAGCGGTCAACGCCGCCTCGCGGTCGAAGGTGCGCGGGCGGCCGCGCTTGGGTGTCTCGGTCATGCACACATTTTAGAGCGCTCGACCAAAAAATCGTGCTAGCTTCTTTCTTGGTCGATCACTCAACAAATGAAAGGCGGCCAACCACCATGGGTGTGCAGCGACTTGAAGGAAAGACCGCGCTCGTCACCGGAGGCAGCAGGGGCATCGGACGTGCCGTCGCGGAACGGCTCGCGCAGGACGGCGCCGTCGTCGCACTGACCTACGCCCGCGACGAACCCGCGGCGCACGACACCGTGGAGCGCATCCGAAAGGACGGCGGCCGGGCCTTCGCCCTCCAGGCGCAGCTGGGCAGCCACGGCGACGCCGCCGCCCTGTGGTCGGCGTTCGACGCCCGGATCCCCCACCACGCGCCCGAACCGGTCGTCGACATCATCGTCAACAATGCGGGCATGGGACGCAGTGCGGACCTGGCATCCCTGACCGAGGACGACTTCGACGAGGTCTTCGCCGTGAACGTGCGCGCGCCGTTCTTCATCGTGCGGGAAGGACTGAAGCGACTGCGCGACCACGGTCGGATCGTCAACATCTCCAGCGGAGCGGCCCACCTCGCCATGCCCGAGGCCATCGCCTACGGGGCCACCAAGAGCGCCCTGGACAACTTCACCCTCAACCTCGCCAAGGAGCTGGGTGTCCGGGGCATCACGGCGAACTCGGTCGCGCCCGGGATCATCGACACCGACGTCAACGCGGGCTGGCTGCGCGGCAACCCGCAGGCCGAATCCCACGCGGCCTCGCTCGCCGCGCTGGGCCGTGTCGGCCGGCCGGAAGACGTGGCCGACATCGTGGCCTTCCTCGCCTCGGACGACGCGCGCTGGGTCACCGGCAAGGTGATCGACGCCACCGGCGGCTCCGGCCTGTGAGCCCTCGCCCTTGGGCGGAAGGACCTGTCGGCGGCCCCCCGCCCGGGGGAGCCCACTGCATTGATCTCCGATAACGGGGAAGCCTTGCCGGCGATTCTGTTGGTCGTCGTCGGACCGGGACGGGTGGCATGCGCGCTTTGACTTTCGTGGTGGGTACGGGACGCAGCGGATCGACCGCCCTGTCGGGCATCGTCAACGTCCATCCGCAGGTGCTCAGCCTCAACGAGCTCTTGTCGTCGGTGCAGAGCCGCGGCTTTCCCCCGGGCCTTGTGACCGGTCGCGAGTTCTGGCGGCTGCTGGCCGATCCGAATCCCGTGTTCGAGCGGATGATCCGCAGCGGTGTGCCGATGCCCGAGTTCCTCTACCCGCGCCGTCCCGGACGATTCGCGACCGAGGCCACGGGCATTCCCGCCCTGTCCCTGATGGTGCTCCCCCACTTGACCGACGACCCGGACGGCCTGTTCGACGAGCTGGAGAAGCAGGTCCACGGTTGGCCGGAGCGAACCGCCGCATGCCACTACGAGCACCTGTTCGGCCTGCTGTGCACGCGGTTCGGGCGGGACGTCGTGGTCGAGCGGTCGGGCTACTCGCTGGAGCGGGTGCCGCTGTTGCGCGAGGTCTTCCCGCACGCACGTTTCGTACACCTGTTCCGGGACGGTCCCGACTGCGCGCTGTCCATGAGCCGGCACACCGGATACCGGCTCATCCTGCTGTTGCGGGAGATCTGCGCCCGGACCGGCGCCGCGCGCGTCGAGGACCTGACGGAAGAGCAAGTCAGCTCGCTGCCGCCCGAGTTGTCAGGGGTGTTGGCGGAGCGATTCGATCCGTCGCTGGTCTTGGACCGAGAGTTGCCGTCCACGGGTTTCGCGGCGCTCTGGTCGGAGCTGGTCGTCCGGGGTGTCGAGCATCTGAGCCGTGCGCCCGAGGCGATGCGGACCACCCTCGCCTACGAGGACCTGCTCGACCGACCACGCGCCGAGCTGACCCGGTTGGCCGAGTTCATCGGCGTCGAGCCGACCTCCCAGTGGCTCGACGTCGCGGTCGCGCGGCTCGACGGCGGTCGACGGGGCGCGTCCCGTCGACTTCCGCCGGCTGAGCTCGCGGCCCTGCGAGAGTGCTGCGCTCCCGGCACGCAGGCACTGACCGCCGCGCCGACGGGGTGAAGGGCCGGTGGCCGAGCTCGCCACCGGCTTCCGCGCACCGGCGTTCCGAGCCCAGGGCGCCGGTCGCTCCGTACAACGGTGCCCGGCGCCGCCGGGGCGCCGGCCCGCGGCCCGCGATTGTGCGTTGCTACTCCGGCACGATCGGGGGCAGTGGTTCACGGGCCGCGTGCCAGGCGGGCGGGAGGGCGGCGACGCCCGTGCGGGCGGCGATCACCCCGCCCGCGATGGCGCACGTGGTGTCGATGTCGCCGCGCCCGGCGACGGTGGTCCACAGGCCCTCGTGCAGGTCGTCGAGGTGCCCCGCCGCGCACCACAGGGCGTAGGGGACGGTGTCGGGCCCGGACATCCGGTAGCCGGAGCCCAGGACCTCGGCTGCGTGCCGCACCGAGGTGTGGTCCGGCAGCCGGGCCGCGATCCGCACCCCGGAGCGCACGTCGCCGACGGGGAGCCGTTCGGCGACGGCGTGGAGGAAGTCCGGCCGTGCCGGGGCGGCCCCGCCCCGGCTGCGGGTGGCCAGCGCCGCGGCCACGGCGACCGCCACCGCGGCGGTGACGGCTTCCGGGTGGTGGTGCGAGACGGCGCTCTGAACGGCGGCCTGCTCGGCGACGGCGTCGAGGTCGGCGGCGTGCCAGGCCCCGAGCGGGGCGACGCGCATGGCCGCGCCGTTGCCCCAGGAGCCCTGGCCGCCGAACTGTTCGCCGACCACCTCCCGCCAGGGCTCGCCCGCGCCGATCCGGCGGAGCACGTCGTGCATGGAGGCTCCGTAGCCGCGGTGCGTGTCGTCGGCGTAGGCCTCGGCGAAGCGCCTGGCGAGGCGGTCCTGGTCGATGGTGCCGCCGCCCTCGGTGAGCTCCCGTACGAGAACGAGGGCCTGGGCGGTGTCGTCGCTCCAGCACCACAGCGGTTCCGCAGGCGGGATCCGGCCCTCCAGGGCTGCCGGGCCTTCGCGGCGCAGGATGCCGAACCAGCGGTCCCCGAAGGCATCGCCGAAAGCGAGCCCCGACAACGAGTCCATCGCGGCAGTGGGCAGGTTGATCATCGGAGTAGTATCACAAGGCGTCGGCGTCTTGGCACCGCGGTTTCGGCGCGGCCGGTCAGCCGGGGGCGGTGTCGGGAACGAGGAAGACCTCGTCGACGTAGCACCACGCCCAGGATTGCTCGACCGCGACCGCGATCGGGTGGCCCGTGGTGCCGGCGTGCTTCCACGCGTGGGCCGCGGAAGAGCTGTCGCAGCAGCCGTTGTGCCCGCAGTCCAGACAGATGCGCAGGTGGACCCAGTCCCGTCGGCCGGCGGCCATGCACTCGGCGCAGCCGGTCACCGGCAGCCGTGACCGGGTCGGCCGTTCCTCGTCGAGGTGCCGGCACGCGGGTGGTCGCGGCCGTCCGCCGTCCGGGGCGATCCGCCAGCCGGCCGGGGGCAGACGTGCGGAGCCTTGCCCGTGGCCCCGGTCCCGGGTGTCCGCGGACCGGGCCGGTCCGCTGCCGCCGGGACCCGTCTTCTCGGATACGGCACCGGATACGGAACGTGTCTTGTCCGCTGCGTACGTCATGGCCGGCCTCGCTCGTGGTCTTCCCTCTCGTCTTCCGATGCGGAGCGGACCGCGGATGCACGGGAAGCGGCTCTGATGCGGCGTGCCGATGTCCGGCGCGGCGTTCAACCCCGGAGGTCCGCACGGACCTCGCGTGCGGCCCTGGTCCCCGAGGCGAATGCGCCCTGGAGCGATCCGGTCGCCCGGTGATCCCCGCAGACGTACCGGCCGGGGCCCCGGCGAGTCGTCCTGATCAGCGGCATGGGCGGGGGCATGGCGGGGAGGGCGTCCCGTACGGTGCACCGGTGCACCAGCTCCCACGAGTCGGTGTCGGCGCCGTAGGCCTCGGCCAGGGCCGCCCGGATCACCGCCTCCCGCGCCGGGTCGGGTGCGCCGAGGACGGATGTGGAGATCAGCGCACGGCCGTCGGGGGCGTGGCCGGGATGCACCTCGCTGATCACGCAGGTGTTGAGGAACCGGCGCCGCGTGTCGACGAGGAGCGTGGGCTCGTGCAGCGGTGAACGGGCGGCGGCGTGGTAAAGGGTCGTGACGGTGCGTCCGGCCGGGACACGGAGCCCGGGCATGAGCCTGGCCGCCGCCGTCTGGCCCGTGGCGACGACCACCGCGCGTGCCGGCAGCGACGTGCCGTCCGCCAGGGCCACGCCCTCCTCGGTCAGTCGGGCGACCGGCGTTTCCAGGCTCAGGACACCGGTCGGGAGACGGCCGGCGAGCTGGGTCGGTACGGCCGCGATGCCGTCGGCGGGCAGGCACAGGGTGCCCCGCAGCATGCTGCGCCACACGAAGTCGAAGACCCGTGAGGAGGTCTCCAGTTCGTTCTCCAGGAAGACTCCGGACAGGAACGGCCGGAAGAAGCTCTCGACCAGTTCGGCCGACAGGCCCGCCTCCGCCAGTGCGGTGAGGGTGGTCCGTTCCGGGCGCGCTCGCAGTCGACTCGCCGGCAGGAGCACGTCCCGTGCGGTCAGGACCCCCAGGGCGGCGAGGTCACGGGCCGAGGCGAGCCTGCCGGGAAGCAGGTCGCCGCTTTCGCGCGGGCGCCGGGTGGGGTCGACGAAGCGGCGCAGTCGTCCCTCACCGGTGTGCACGAGCACTCCGGGGGTGAAGGGCCGCAATCGGAGCGGACGCAGGGCGAGACGCCGCTTGACCTGTGGGTATGAGGTGTTGAGGACCTGGAACCCGCGGTCGGTGACGAACCCGGCGACGCGGTCGGTGCGCATGCGCCCTCCGACCGCGTCGCCTGCTTCCAGCAGGATGACCTTGACGCCTCCGGCGAGCAGGTCGGCCGCGCACGCGAGTCCGGCCGCGCCCGCACCGACCACGATCACGGCATCGCCGGCACCACGATCCCGCCTCATGGACGATCCCCTGCCCCTCAGCCATCGACCAGCCAACGTCGATCACACGCTACGCGGCACCGGGGCGGGTCCCGGTGGGGCGCACCGTGCGGTACCGGGTCGGACGTCGCGGCGTCACGCCGTCGGTGTGGGACCACCCCCGGCCACCGGCCGTGGTCCCGGAATCACGTCACGTGACCGTGTGGCACGGCGGCGATACCGTGGCCGCCTCCCGGCGCTGCCTGGGTGTCCTCGAAACCACGGACTCGGCAGTTCCGGCTGGTGAGCACCGGCTCCCCGGCTCAGCCGTCCTGACGCCCCTCCAGGTAGGCGCGATAGGCGGCGACCAGGTTCTCCATGTACTTCCCGGCCCCGGCCCGTTCCGCGTCGGTCAGGTCGTCCGCGGCACGGAACAGAACGGTCAGCAACGGCGCGAGTTCCGCCATCACGTGGTGGAACCCGCTGTCGGTGACGTCCAGGACCTGGCGACGACCGTCGTGCGGATGGGGAGCGCGGACCACGTGCCCCTCGGCCACCAGACGGTTGACCGACTGAGTGCCGGCGGCGGTCGTGACACCCAGACGCCGCGAGAGTTCCGCGGGCCCGATCGGCGTCCCGGCCCCTTTGGCCATCAGTACGTGCTCGACCGCCTCGACGTTCGTCAACGGCATGCCCAGACGCTCCGCCAGCGCCGCACGGGCCAGCTGGGTCAACGTCAGTACGTCGCGCAACGCCTTCGACAGATCGTCCGCCTCCGGGACACCCTCACGGCCCGATGCGGGAGGTCCCGCATCCGCCGGGGCGTCTGCGCCGAAGTGTTGGTGTTGCTTCATGGCCGCAAGTCTGACACGGTGAAAGTCGCTAAGTAACTTAACTATCTCGTGAGGGTGTGTTCCGTGTCCAGAACGCTTCCAGGCCGTCCGCCCGCCGGTCCGACCGCGGACGTGCCGCCCCGTCCGAGGCGGCCGAAGGCGCTCGCCTGGCTGGTGCTGTTCCTTTCCCTGGTGGCGGTGGGAGCCGCCTTCTCCCTGGGCCCCTCCGGCGCGGCCACCACCGATTCGGGCAGGGGCGGCCTGCCGGCCTCGTCCCAGTCCGCCCGCGTCGCCGAACTGGTCAAGACGTTCCCTTCCGGTGCCGTGGCGCCGGCCGTCGTCGTCTACAGCAACGCCGACGGCAGCCCCCTCACCGCCGCCCAGCGCACCGCGATCACCGGGCGGGCGCAGCCGCTCGGCTCACTCGGCCTCGCTCCCGAAGCCGCCCGGCCCGAGTTCCTCAAGGACAGGGTCGCCACCATCGCGGTCCTGCTCCCCTCCGCCGCCGGCGAGGAGGAGAACACCCGGAAGATCACCGACGTACGCACGACGGCCTCCGACGGCATCAGCGCGCCTCTGCGCGCCGAGGTGACGGGAGGCCCGGCTTTCCGGGCCGACATCGCGGCCGTCTTCGCGGGCGCCGACACCACCCTTCTCATCGCCACCGCATCGGTCGTCGCGGTCCTGCTGCTGATCACCTACCGGAGCCCCGTGCTCTGCCTGGTGCCCCTGCTGGTCGTCGCCACGGGCGACCGGTTCGCGGCCGTTGTCGTGGGTGCCCTGGCCCCGCACGCGGGCATCGAGGTCGACGCGTCCTCCGCCGGGATCATGTCGGTCCTGGTCTTCGGAGCCGGCACGAACTACGCCCTGCTGCTGGTCTCGCGGTACCGCGACGAACTCCACCTCACCCAGGACCGCTTCACGGCCATGACCCGGGCATGGCGGGGCACCGCCCCCGCCGTCGTGGCGAGCGGCACCACGGTCGTGCTCAGCCTGCTGACCCTGCTGGCGGCCGAGCTCACCGGCAACCGCGGCCTCGGCTTCGCCGGCGCCATCGGCATCGTCGTCGCCATGGCCTTCGCGCTCCTGGTCCTGCCCGCGGCCCTCGTCCTGCCGGGCCGCCGGCTGTTCTGGCCGCTGATCCCCAGGGCCGGCGAAGCACGGGCCGTGGACCGCCGTGGCCTGTGGGCCAGGATCGGGACCACCGTCGCCGGACGGCCCGCCCGGGTCGCACTCGCGGGGACCGCGGTCCTCATCGCACTGGCCTCCGGCACCGTGGGCCTCCACACCGGACTGGCCCAGGCGGACTCCTTCCGCAAGACCCCCGAGGCCGTCCTGGGTCAGCGCACCCTCGCCACCGTCCGGCCCGCCGGATCCGGCGAACCCCTCACCCTAGTCTCCACCTCGGCCACCGCCGACGAGGTCCTCCAGGCGGCCCGCCGCACACCGGGCGTCGCCGCCGTGACCCCGGGAGAGAGGACGGCCCGCCACGCCCGGGCCGCGGCGGTGCTCGCCGATGCCCCCGGTACGGCGGCCTCCGACGACACCATCGAGCGGCTCCGCGACAACCTCGCCCAACTCCCCGGCGCGCAGGCCCTCGTCGGTGGCACCACCGCCGAGAACCACGACGTCGAGCGGGCCACCGAACACGACACCCGGCTCGTCGTCCCCCTCGTCCTCGCCATCGTCTTCTTCGTCCTGACCGCCCTGCTGCGCTCCCTGGTGGCCCCCGTACTGCTGGTGGCCACCGTCATCGCCTCCTACTTCGCCGCCCTCGGCGCGGGCCGCGTCGTCTTCGGCACCCTCTACGACTTCCCCGCCGTGGACACCACGGTGCCGCTCCTGTCCTTCCTCTTCCTCGTCGCCCTCGGGGTCGACTACAACATCTTCCTCATCGCCCGAGCCCGCGAGGAAACACTCGCCGGGCATCCCACCCGCCATGCGATCCTGCGCTCCCTCACCGTCACCGGCGGCGTCATCACCAGCGCCGGCATCCTGCTGGCCGCCGTCTTCGCCGTCCTCGGAGTGCTCCCTCTGATCACCCTCACCCAGATCGGCGTCATCGTCGGCATCGGAGTCCTCCTCGACACCCTCCTCGTGCGCACCGTCCTCGTGCCCGCCCTCGTCCTCCTCACCGGACGGCACTTCTGGTGGCCCGGCCGTCCGGAAGACCCCCTGCGCGGCACCCGGGCCGGAGTCGGCCGGTTGGAGTCGGGGGTCGGGGAGTAGCAACTGCCGTACGGGCTCCGCGTGGTCGGCGCACCGGCCGGTCCGACCTGCCCGAAGCGGGCCGCCGGGCGGCGCCGGTCCGGTGGAGGGGCCCACGGTGCGGGGGAATACTGGACGCATGGGACGCGGGCGCCTGATGCGAGTGCCGCGCGGACCGGCGGCGGTGGCGCTCGGCATCCTGCTGCTCGGTCCCCCGGGTGTCGGCGCCCCGGGGGTTCCACCTCCGACAGCCCCTCCCCCGACGGCCCCTCCCTCCGCATCCGGTCCCGTGGACGGAGGCAGGCAGGTGACCCTGCCCGACGGGAGGACGGTCCATGTGGACTGCCGGGGGCGCGGCTCCCCCACCGTGGTCCTGGAGTCCGGCATCCACGACTCCTCCGACGTCTGGAGCCTGACCCGGACCGAGCCTCCCGTGCCCGCCTCGCCGGCCACGCTGCCGGGCATCGCGCGCGGCGCGCGCGTGTGCACGTACGACCGGCCCGGCACGATCCGCTACACGACACCGCCCACGCTGACCGACCGGAGCAGTCCTGTGGCCATGCCGCGCAGCCTGCCGGCGCTGGTGACCGAGCTGGACCAGACGCTGACGGCGGCCGGGGAGAAGGGCCCCTATCTGCTCGTCGGTCATTCCTTCGGCGGGATGATCACCCGGCTCTACGCGCAGACCCACCCGGAACGGACGGCAGGCCTGGTGTTCGTCGACGCCTTCGGACCCGAGATCCGGGACGCGCTGGGCTCCGACTGGCCGGCCTACGCCCGCCTGGTCAACCGGCCGGGAGTGGCCGTGGAGAAGGATCCGGGCTTCGAGACGATCGACCTCGACGGCGCGATGGCGGCCGTGGAGAACGGGCCGCGCCTGCCGTCCGTACCCATGGCGGTCATCAGCAAGACCGAGCCCTTCGAGGTGGCCCCGGGCACCCCGACCGCGCTCATGAACGCGGTCGAAGCGGCCTGGCCGCGCCTACAGGACGGTCTCGTGGCACTCGGCCCGAACACCCCGCACGTCCTGGCCACGGGCAGCGACCACTACGTGCAGCTCCACGACCCCGACCTGGTCACCTCGACGGTCGACCTGGTCCTGAACCGGGCCCGGGAGATGCGGACGGATCCGTCGGGAGGGACGCCGCCTGACGGACCGGCCGCCCGGTGACCCGGTGGCCCTCCGACCCGGTGGCCACGCCTCCCGCATCAGAGCGGATGCCGGCGGCGGTGACGCCGAAGGCGACGGCGAGTTGTCCCACCTACAGGCCCCAGCTCTCCCGCAGCCGGGCCGTGCCCGATTGTAGGATTCACGTCCGTGACAGAGATCGATTACGGACGCTTCCAGGAGCTGCTGGAGCAGGCGCGCGGCGCCGCGGCCACGGGAGCTGTGGGCTCCGACGCACGGTGGGAGCTGCTGCGCCGGTTCCAGGAGGAGTGGGGCTATCGCCCCTCCTCCGGGGGGCGTCGGCAACGGGACGCGCCGGACGAGCACAAGCAGTACGTCTTCAACCTGAAGGCCGCGGCCTCGGCCGGGCCGACGGATGACGAGCCGGATGACGTCGACCGTTCGCTCGCCGTCCCCGCCGCGCTGGACGAGTGGTGGGATCTGCCGTTCAACTCCCTCGCGGACCGGTGGGAGGCCTACGAGACCAACCCGGTCTGGCCGCCCACCATCCGCCCTGACCCCAGCGGCTACGGCGTCTCCGGCGGGCTGCCCAGCGGCAACCCCTTCGTCGGGCCGGGGGACGACCGGCGCGTCTGCGTGTTCATGGCCGAGAACCAGTACTGCAACGAGTGGGGCTACCCCGCGGCCCACGCCCATCTCGCCGACCCGCCGGTGCTCGTCAGCGGGGTCGACGAGGAGTACGAACCGGTCTGGGTGCTCCAGAGCCACTCGGTCTCCGAGTTCGTCCTCCAACTGGCCGTCACCAGGCTGCCCGCCGACTACGGGTACATCGTCGAGGAGGACGAGGTCGACCCCGAGGTGGTGACCCGGCTGCGGGCCCACCTTCGGCCGATGGGATTCCTCCCGTGGCGCGAACTCGGCGCCCACACCGAGTACTTCGGCGGCCTCGACGTCATCGTCGCGTACAACACCGGAGAGGGCGACTTCCCGCTCGCCGCCTACGGCCGTACCGAGAAGGCGCTGGATCGGCTCGCCGGAGCACTCGGCCTCGACTGGGCGGAGGAGGACTGATCCCGGGGTTGCGGTTGCCGCTGCGGCAGCTTCTACGGTCCTGAACAGGGCCGGAGAGACCGGCCGGTGAAGCACTCGTGAGGGAGGGGCGATGGACTGGCCGATCGCGGAGGTCGCCCGGATGTCGGGCGTGACGGCCCGGACCCTGCGGCATTACGACGAGATCGGCCTGCTTCCGCCGGCCCGGATCGGCGCCGGCGGCCACCGCTACTACGGGGAGCGGCAGCTCCTGCTGCTGCAGCAGATCCTCGTGCTGCGGGCGCTGGGCGTCGGGCTGCCCGAGATCGGCCGGATCCTTGCCGAGCAGGTCGACGAGGTGGAAGCCCTGCGCGGGCACCACCGGCGGCTGCTCGCAGAGCGGGACCGGCTCGACGCGCTGGCCGGCACCGTCTCCCGCACGATCGCCGAACTGGAGCAGTCCAGAAAGGACGGGCGACTCATGACCGCCATCAACCGACCGGAGAACCTGTTCGAGGGCGTGCTGCCCTCCCAGTACGAGGAGACCCTGCGGGACTTCCCCGAGCACGTGGTGGAGGTCGGCCGCCGGGTCGCCTCCATGAGCCCCGAGGAGGTCGAAGCCGGGCAGCGTGAGCGAACGGCGCAGATGATCCGGCTGGCCGAGTTCCGGGCGGCCGGTCTGTCGGCCGACGCCGAACCCGTGCAGGCCGAGATCGACGCCCAGTACCGGGCCCTGAACTCGCTGCGGGCCGTCTCCACCGAGGAGTACCGCGTGATCGGGCGCTCCTGCGTGGACAACGAGGCCTGGCGCGCCGCGTACGAGGCGATCGCCCCGGGCCTGGCCGCGTACCAGCGTGACGCCATCGAGGCGTACGTCACGTCCACGCTCGGCTGAGCCGAACGGGAAGGGCCGCCGCCGGACGACCCGGCGGCGGCATCCCCACGACGAACCTCCGCACTTCGAAACCCCCGGCCAGGGGTCTCGCGTCCTGGCCGGGGGCGTTCCGCATGTCGCGCCGCGCTTCGGGTGCGGGGCTCTGGTGCGGTCACGGAACTAGCCGACGGGCCGGCCCAGGAACTTCGCCGGAGCCAGCTCCAGGAACTTCGACATCGCCGTGGCGAGCCGGGCCGCCTCGGGATCGCCGGGCTCGCCGGCCAGGCTCCGGAACGTCAGTTCCAGTGCCCGGTCTCCGTCGCGTACCAGGAGAGTGGTGATCCGGGCCTGCTGCCCGACCGGACCGGCGAGCATCGTGCGCATCAGTGCCTCGTCGCCGAACCTCTGCTCCACCTTGAGCGGCTCGCTCGGGTCATCGGCCGGGTCCACCAAAGCAACGGTGATCTCGTCGTCGCCGATGCTCATCGTCCAGGCGGCGCACTCCGTGTAGACCCGCCGCATGTCGGCCATCCAGGTCACCGCGGCCCCCGCGACCCGCTCCGAAACCCCCTCGTCGACGACGATCGAAGAGTCCGCGTTCATGAACGAGGTCCGGACCTCCCTCGCGGCCTTGTCGCTGAACGCCCGGTTCAGCACGGCCGTGAGTTCCGGGGTCGGACCGGTCATCGGCGGCGGGTCCTCGTCGGACGAGGGCGACTCCAACCGGGTGAAATCGTCGAGGCCCGCGCCGGTCAGATCCGCTGCCGATACCAGCAGCCGCTCCAGGTCCTCGGACGGTGCGGTCGGCGACGGTCGCGAATCGCCAAAGGTGCTCACAAAGTTGCCTTTCGTCAAGCGGTGGACGGTTCGTGGCGGGCACCACCGAAACCCGCCGCGGCTCCGAGGCGTTCGCGGAGTCGCGATCGTGCGTGTGCCGGTCGGGGTACCGACGTGACGCCCGTGACGGCGTAGCGCGCCGGGGATCGTCTGTCCGCGTACTTCGAGGTCGGTCAGGAGCGGCCGGGCGCGCAACGGGGTGGTGGCGCGGGTCGGGTCGGTGGCCGCCGCTTGGTGGGGATCCGCCGGTTGTTCGGCTTGACCGGGACCCAAGCGTCACCGAGATGGCCCCTCCCCCTCGAACCCGTCTCGATTACACACCACCACATTGTGACCTCCATGTGCGACGCGTGCAGACAATATTGATCTTCCGTGCAATCGCTGCCGACGGCGCTCGGGAACCAGGACGGACACAGGGTCCGAGCACTGATCGACCGTCACGAAGACTCTTCAGCCGTCCGCTTGAGGGACTGTCATCGCAGACCCCGGGAGGTAGGGGCGCCGACCCGGCGTGGCGACGCGTCCGGCCCGGCCCGCCTCCAACATGCTGCGTTCAGCTCAATCGACGGTTCGGCCGTCCTCCTTGCTCACGCTGTGACCGTCGACAACGCACGTCACCGGAGGCCCGCGTGTACGCATCCCGCCAGTGGGCGAAGCCCCGTCCGAAGGCCGGGGGCGGCCGATGAGCCCGCAACGGCCGGACACCCCACTCGCCGTCATCGCGGAGCAGGACGGCTTCCGGCCCGCCGTACCGCCCGCGTGGATGCGCTTGCTGCCGTTCGTCTACGTCGCCTTCGTCCTCCTCCTGGAGGCCACCCTGCAGGAGGAATGGGCGGTGAGCTTCTTCCTCATCGCCCTGCCCGCGATCGCCGCCTACGCCTACGGCCCGGTCGTCGTCGCCGCCCTCACCGCGGTTGCGATCGTCCTGGAGGGCGTCCTCGCGGCCACGTTCCACCACTTCGGGGAGAACCACCACGTCACCGCCGACATCGCGACGGCCGTCGTGGGTGTCCTGGCGACCGCGATGGCGGCGCACCGCTGCCGCCAGGAACGCCACCTGGTCCACGCCAACTCGGTCGCCGAGGCCTTGATGCGCGCGCTGCTGCGCCCCGTACCGCACCAGGTCGGGCACGTGCTGGCGGCCGGGCTGTACCGGCCCAGCGAGGCCGGGACGATGGTGGGCGGCGACCTGTTCGACATCCGCGCCACGGACACGGGAGAGCGGGCCATCATCGGTGACGTGCGCGGCAAGGGACTGCAGGCGGTGCGCACGGTCGCCGCGATCCTCGGCAGCTTCCGCGAGGCGGCGTACGACGCACAGGACCTGCCGGCGGTCGCCGCGCGGCTGGAGCGGCGGCTGGTCCGGGAGGCATCGGACATCACGGACGAGGAACTGTTCGCGACGGCCGTGCTGATCGAGTACGACAGCCTCGCCCACCGGGTGACGGTGGCCAACCACGGTCATGTGGAGCCCGTACTGATCTCCGGCGGCGAGGTACGGGTCCTCGACGGTCCGCCGGCGCTGCCGCTGGGCCTGGGCGGTCTGGCGGCGGCGGACGGTCCGGTGGCCTGGAGCCACCCGTTCACCCGGGGCGACGTGCTGCTCCTCGTCACGGACGGGGTGGTGGAGGCCAGGGACACCGGGGGCGACTTCTATCCGCTCGTCGACCGGCTTCGCCACCGGTTCTCCGGGCGCCCGGCACCAGGGCCGGCGGACGTCGTCAACTTCCTCAACACGGACCTCCCCCGCCACTCCCGTAGCCTGCACGACGACATCGCGCTGCTGGCGATCGCCCCGCACGGCCTCCTCTGACGGCACCCGGGTCACGTAGCGCCTCCGCTGCGGCCCGGGTCGGTCGCGCCCGCTCGTCGGGGGTTCAGCAGGTGGTGGTGCCGCAGCATGCGTCGGGGGCGGTACCGGTGCTCTTGCCGAGGGTTTCGGCGTCGGCCTTGACCACGTACACCTCCCACGGTTCCTTGCCGGGGCCGGTGACCCACACCTTGTCCTGCAGTGCGTAGCAGCAGGAGGTGTCGTTCTCCTCGAACGTGGCCAGGCCGGCTTCCCCCAGCCGCTCGGCGGCCGCGGTGACTTCCCCGGTGGAGGCGACCTCGACCCCGAGGTGGTCGAGACGGGTCTCGTCTCCGGCCTCGCCCTCGATGAGGACGAGCTTGAGCGGGGGCTCGGTGACGGCGAAGTTGGCGTAGCCCGGGCGCCGCTTGGCGGGCTCGGTGTCGAAGAGCTTGGAGTAGAAGGCGATCGAGCCTTCGAGGTCGGCGACGCGCAGGGCGAGCTGGACACGGGACATGGCGGTCTCCTCTCACGGAACTGCTTGTTTCGACGTCTGTCGATACAGTCGAGGTTGTCACCGGATTAGATGGCTGTCAACATAGGGATATGTCGAAACAAGCTGGTCTCCCGCTGCTCGGGCAGGACGAGGCGGCGTGCTGTGCGCCGATGGTCCGCGAGCCTCTGGGTGAAGAGGCCGCCGCCGAGCTGTCACGGATGTTCAAGGCCCTGTCGGATCCCATCCGGCTGCGGCTGCTCTCCCTGATCGCCTCCCACGAGGGCGGCGAGGCGTGCGTGTGCGACCTGACCGGTCCCTTCGACGTCTCCCAGCCGACGATCTCCCACCACCTGAGGGTGCTGCGCGAGTGCGGCCTGGTCGGCTCCGAGCGCCGCGGGACCTGGGTCTACTACTGGGTGCTGCCCGAGGCCCTGGCCAAGTTGTCCGCCCTGCTCCAGATCCCCGCCTCGCCCGAGGAGGCCCGCGCGTGAGCGCGCCGGCGCCCCTGGCCCGGCGGACCGCCGTCGAGGGGCTCGGCACGGCCGCGCTGGTCGCGGTGGTGGTCGGCTCCGGCATCCAGGCCACCGCGCTGACCGACGACGTCGCACTACAGCTGCTGGCCAACTCCCTCGCCACCGTCTTCGGCCTGGGGGTGCTGATCGCGTTCCTCGGCCCGGTGTCCGGGGCGCACTTCAACCCGGCGGTCACCCTGGCCGCCTGGTTCACCGGCCGCCGGACCGGCTACGGACCCGCGCCGCGCGAGGTCGCCGCGTACGTTCCGGCCCAGGTCCTCGGGGCCGTCGCCGGGGCGGCGCTGGCGGACGCGATGTTCGGTGAACCGGTGGTGTCCTTCTCGACCCACGACCGCTGGGCCGGCCACCTCTGGCTCGGCGAGGCGGTGGCCACGGCCGGGCTGGTCTGGCTCGTCTTCGGGCTGGCCCGTGCCGGCCGCGCGCACCTCGCGCCGCTGCTCGTGGCCTCCTACATCGGAGCGGCGTACTGGTTCACCTCCTCCACCTCCTTCGCCAACCCCGCAGTGACCATCGGGCGCGCGTTCACCGACACCTTCGCCGGGATCGCCCCCGCCTCCGTCCTCCCGTTCCTCGCCGCCCAACTGTTCGGCGCCGCCCTCGGCCTGGCCCTGGTCGCCGTCTGCTTCGGCCGCCCGAAGCCCGGCCGCGCGGGCGGGGCCGGCGTCCCGCGGCAGCCCGCCGTCCCCACCCGGTCCGCCGAAGAAAGCGCCCTGACCTCATGAGCACTCCCGCCACCCCGTCCGTGCTGTTCGTCTGCGTCCACAACGCCGGCCGCTCCCAGATGGGCGCCGCCTTCCTCACGCACCTGGCCGGGGACCGGGTCCGGGTCCGCTCCGCGGGCTCGGCCCCCGCCGCGTCCGTGAACCCGGCCGTCGTGGAAGCCATGCACGAGGTCGGCATCGACATCTCCGCCGAGACCCCCAAGGTCCTCACCGTCGAGGCCGTGGAGTCCTCCGACGTGGTGATCACCATGGGTTGCGGGGACGCCTGCCCGTACTTCCCCGGCAAGCGCTACCTCGACTGGAAGCTGGAGGACCCCGCCGGGCAGGGCGTCGAGGCCGTCCGCCCCATCCGGGAGGAGATCGAACGGCGCATCCGCGGCCTGCTCGCCGACCTAGCGCTCTGACCGGAAAGGTTCACCGCCTCACGACGCCCGGCACGGCACCTCGCCGCGTTGTCGGGCCACGCGAGTACGTCCAGTACGAGCCGTGGCC